>CAZMIB010000025.1:0-25356 GCA_964566245.1 uncultured Elusimicrobia bacterium
GCGTCGAAACCGATCACGCCGCGGTACCACAACAACTGAAGGGCGTCGACGGCCCGGCCGAGGCGGCGGCCGAGGCCGATCAGCCCGGCGGGCAGCGCGCCCGTCGGCGTGGGGTCCACGGCCACCCAGCCGCGGCCGGGCACGTAGGCCTCGAGCCAGGCGTGGGCGTCCCCCTGCCGGACGTCGTAGTAGCGGCCGGTTTCGTTCCAGTCGTTCGCGATGAAGCCGGTCACCAGCCGCGTCGGCACGCCCAGCTCGCGCAGCAGCATGGCCCCGGCCGTCGCGAAGTACTCGCAGTTGCCCTCCTTCGCGTCGAACAGGAACGCCTCCAGGCTTAGAGGCCCCCTCGAGAACAGCGAGTAGCGGTAATGGCCGCGCAGGTAGGCCTCGACGGCCCGCGCCTTGTCGAGCGGCTCGCCGGCCCCGCGCGCCATCCGGACGGCCAGGGCGCGCAGGCGCGGATCGGGCCTCGGGAGAGCGAGGTAGGGACCTCGCAGGAAGCGGTCATAATCCGGAACGATCCGGCTCTCGTCGACGGCGTCCTTGCCGAAGATCACCCAGTAGCGGCGGCCCTCCGCCGAGGCGTTCGGGAAATAAAGCGTCCCGGTGAAGTCGAAGTACAGCGAAGCGGAGCCCTCCAACGCCATCGGCGCTCCCACCGTGAAGGCGACGGCGCTCGGCAGGGGATCAAGGACGACCTCCGCGCGCCACGCGTCGCCGGAAGATGTTTCGTAGGCCGGCAGATCGACGCGACCCCTCCGCCGCCCCAGCCAGGCCCGCCCGGCCTCGGCGCGCTGGAGGCGGCCTTGGGCGAGAAACAGGAACTCCCGCTGGCTCTTCGTCCAATGCTCGCCGTCGAAATGGTCGAGGACGTTGCCGCGCACGTGCAGCGGGCCGCCGAAGGTACCGCCCGGCAGGCGCAAGCGCATCGCGCGGGCGCCGTTCTTCTTCAGCTCGCCGAAGAAGCCGAGCGAGACGCTCTCCGAGAAGCCCACCGTCGAGGCCCCGGGCAGGCTCGGCGCCACGAGCGGCACCGCGCCGAAGGCCGGCACGAAGCGGCGCGGCTCGACGCGCGGCAGCAGGGCGAAGACGAGCGCCCCGGCCGGCAAGGCCGCCGCGATCAAGGCGCCCAGCGCGGCGCCCCACGCCGGTTTGCCCGAGCCCTCGTCGCCGCTCGCCAGCAGCCAGGACCCGGCCGCCGCGAGATACCCCAGGAAGGCCAGGGGGTAAGCCGGGCTCACCGACAGGCTCGACACCATGAACAAGCCCAGGAAGCACACCGTGAAGGTCTGCGCCAGCGCGCGCGGCGTCTTGCGCGTCAGCATCCGGTGCAGCAGCAGATAGATGAGGATATGGGTCGTCGAGACCGTGACGCCGAACCAGCGCCAGCCCGGGCCGAGGCCGTAAAGCAGGAACGCCAGAGACAGCGGCGTCCAGACGCTCTCGGGCGGACGATATCTCTCGCGGCGGTCCAGGAAAAACGCCGCCGGGTAAGCCAGAAGGAGGGCGGCCAGCCACGCGAACGGCAGCTCCTCGATCAGGAACAACGAAAGATGCACGACCGCGATCGTCGCGTAGAACAGGCGCAAGGTCCCGCGCGTCGCCTTGAAGGCGGGGGCCGGCAAGGGCGTCCCCGGCCGAGCCTCGATCGAGACGGTTCCCGCGCCGGTCAACGCGAGCGCGCGCAGCATCCGATCCAGGTGCAGCCAGCCCTTGCCGAAGCCGGTCGGCCCCTCGGGGACGACGAGCTCGACCTCGGCTCCCTCGTCGATCAGCGCGGCGCAGGCGGCGGCCGCCCGGCGCACGTCCGCCTCGTCGCCGCGGCACTCCACCCGCGCGCGGCGGGCGGCGGGCTGAGCGTACTCGTTGACCAACGGCCGCCCCATCTTCGCGGTGAGCTTCCAGTTGATCCGCCGCGCGTCGTCGGTCTCGACGTACTCGCGCACGCCGTAAAGCTCGTCCCCGTGTCCCTTGCGCGGCGCGGCCCGTCCTTCCCCCGCCGACTCGACCGACTCCGACGGCCCGGGCTCCCCCGGGCGAGGATAGGCGAGCGCCTCGCCGGCCAGCTCCAGCCGGTGCCTGATCAACCCGAGCGGAAAAGCGCTCTCGATGAACAACCCGCGCAGGCGGTTCATGCCGCGCCTGTCGAGCGTCATCCGGAAGTCCCAACGGCGGGTTCCGCCGGGCTCCAGGCGGTCGAGGCCGTGGGACTGGGCGCCGGCGACGGCCCGAAGCTGTAAGCGCGAGCGCGCGCCGGGGTTGCTCACGGCGACGCCGAGACGGAAGCTTTGTCCCTCGAGGATCCTCTCCGGCAGCGCGGCCTCCGCGCGCAGGCCGCGCAGGTTCCGGCGCCCTGCCCAGGCCGCGACGGCGAGCAGCGCGGCCTGGAAAGAGGAAAGGTAGTAGAGGAGGTTGTTGCCGCTCGACACCGCCCCGAACAACGTCAGGCCGAGCGCGAACAGGTAGCCGGACCCGAGGCGGGTCAAACGCATGGCGAGCCTACACCGGCGCCGCGACCTGGCGCACGAGCTCCTCGACGACGGCTTCGGCCTCGCGCATGCGAGCCAGGCCGTACAAGTTGGAGTCGAGCACGACGCGATGGGCGACGACCGGCACCGCGACCTTCTTCACGTCGTCGGGCTCGCAGAAGTCGCGGCCCGAGCTGAGAGCGTAGGCCTGGGCGGCGCGGCACAGCGCCAGCGCCCCGCGCGGGCTCAGGCCCAGCTTCAGCTTCTCGGAGCGCCGCGTCCTATCGGCCAGGCGCACGACGTAGTCGAGCACCGCGTCCTCGACGCGAACCTTCTCGACCGCTTCTTGAAGAGCCACCAGCTCCTCCAAGGTCATCACCGGCTTGACCTTCTCGGCGTCGAGGATGAGCCCCCTTTCCTTGAGGATGCGCTTCTCGTCCTCGGCCTCGGGATAGCCGATCCGCAGCCGCATCAGGAAGCGGTCGAGCTGCGCCTCGGGAAGCGGGAAGGTCCCCTGGTACTCGACCGGGTTCTGGGTCGCGATCACGAAGAACGGCTCGAGAAGGCGCCGCGTCTGCCCGTCGACCGAGACCTGCAAATCGTTCATCGCCTCGAGCAGCGCGCTCTGCGTCTTCGGCGTCGTGCGGTTGATCTCGTCGGCCAGAAGCACGTGGCTGAAGATCGGGCCGGGATGGAACTCGAACGTCGAGCGCTCCCGGTTCAGTATCGAGACGCCGAGGATATCCGACGGCAGCAGGTCGTTCGTGAACTGGATGCGCCGGAAACTGGCGTCGAACGAGCGCGCGAGCGCGATGCCGAGCAAGGTCTTGCCGATGCCCGGGACGTCCTCGATCAGCAGATGCCCCCGCGCGATCAGGGCCACCGCGGTCAGCCGCACCGCCTCCGGCTTGCCGAAGAAGATGCGGCCGATGTTCTCGACCAAAGCGCGCAGCTTGGCCTCGGGTCCCATGGCCATAGGGTATCAGGCCCGCCGCGGCGGCGCAAGAACCGCCTCGTTCCGGATCGTCCCGAAAGAACGAACCCCGCCGGCCTCGAGGGCCGGCGGGGTTCGACGCGCGCGGAAGAAGCGCTACTTCGTGGCCGGCTTGGCCGGGGCCGGTTTAGCGGGAGCCGGAGCGGGCGCCGGGGCGGCCGCCGCGGGGGCGGCCTCGGCGGGGATGAAGTCGAACTTGTCGGTCGAGCTCATGAAGAACACGCAGTCCGAGCCGGGAGCGCAGCCGCTGACGTGCTTCTCGCCGCCCATCTGCACGAGGTAGGAGCCGGGGCTGAGCCG
Source organism: uncultured Elusimicrobia bacterium (assembly GCA_964566245.1). Taxonomy (GTDB): domain Bacteria; phylum Elusimicrobiota; class Elusimicrobia; order CAZMIB01; family CAZMIB01; genus CAZMIB01. Next base: position 3,763 of record CAZMIB010000025.1, read on the forward strand.
CGCCTCGGCGCCGCCCTCGGGATGGTGCACGAAGGTCCCCGAGATGACGATGATCCGCAGGTTCTGGGTATGCGAGTGCATCGGGTGCATCATGCCCGCGTCGAACTTGATCATGGCGCCGTAGGAGCCGCCCTTCGTCATGTCGCCCCACAGGTTGGAGACGTGCACGCCCTTCATCGGCCCGTCGACCCACTTCATCGACTCGGCCGATTTCACGACGTCCTTTTTCATCGCCTTGGCGCCCTGCGCCGCGAGCGCCGCGCCCGCGAGCCCCAACAGGACCGCGCCGGCGACGGCGAGCGTCTTGCCGCTAAGCTTCATGATCGATCTTCTCCTCTCCGCTTGGGATCACGACCGCGCGATTCTACGAAATCAAGGACTTCGCCCGCCCCTCTTCTCCGTCACCCTCCGACGCGCTTGATCTTGTAGCCCTCCGATTTAAGCTCGGCCTCCAGAAAGTCGCGATGGTCGCCTTGAAGCTCGAGGGCGCCGTCCTTCAGCGCGCCGCCGCAGCCGAGGCGCTTCTTGAGGCGGGCCAGAAGCTCCTGTTTGAGGGCGGCATTCATGTTGAGCCGCTCGAGCCTCGTGACGCCGCTCCCCTTGCCGGTCCGGATGAAGGAGAGGCGCAACGGCTCCGGCTGACGGCGCTTGAGCGTCTGCTTGTCCGCGCAGGCGCAGGGCGAGCGCTGGCAGGCGACGCAGAAGCTCGGATCGGTCGAGTAGGCGATGCGGTCGATCATCGAGTTTTCCTCGTCATATTCCGGCCTTGGCGCGCGCGAGAAACGCGCTCACGAGCTCGCAGAACTCGTCGGCGGCCTTGGGCAGCGGGCGGCCGCGGCGCTTCAGGAAATAGATCTCGCGGCCCAGCTCCGGACCCGGCAGGCGGACCGCGCCGGAGCCCTTCATCACGAGGTCGGGCAGGACGCCGGCGGCGACGCCTTGAAGGACGAACTGACGATGCGTCTCCAGGAACTCCGCCTCGTAGACGATGCGCCGCGAATGGCGGTTATCCGGAAAGCCGTCCACGCTCGGCAGGGAGGGATCCGAGCCGAAGTAGCGCGGAGCGATGAACGGCAGCTCGAGCACCTCGTCCAGGTTCCGGGGCCGACGAACCAGCAAGCTTTTCGCGGCGTAGATGTGCGAGCGCAGCGAACCCAGGTGCCGCACCTCCAGCTCGCGATCCGGGATGTCGGCCGCGTAGTAGAAACCGACGTCGATGCGGTCCTTCTTCAAGGCTTCCGCGAGCTCGCGCGGACCCAGCTCGTACAATCCGAAGCGCGTTTGCGGATGCCGGCGGCGAAAGACCAAAAGCGGTTCGGGCAGCAGATAGTTCGTGATCATCTCGCGGCTGCCGACGCGCAGCATCGGCAGCGCGGGAGCCGACTCGCCCAACGCCTCCAGACGGCCCTGCTCCAGCTCGTCGAAGGCCTTCGAGACGCGCGCCGCGAGAGCCTCCCCCTCGGCGGTCAACTCGACGCGGCGCTTGGTCCGATGGAACAGCCGCCGCCCGAGAGAGTCCTCGAGAAGCGCGACGCTCTTGCTGATCGCCGGCGGCGAGACGTGAAGGCTCGCCGCGGCGCGCGCGAAGCTTTTCTCCCGCGCGACCTCAAGGAAATAGCGGAGCTGGTAGAGATTCATCGGGAACAATATTAACTTTTGGTTAATTCATGCTTCAACATTATTCTCTTCACTTTATTTCAACCGACGCCTATAATCCAATGCGCTCGAAAGGCGAAAGGCGCAAGGAGGCGGCATGGCGGACTTCGATGGGTTTAAGCGGCGGCTGACGGACGAGATCTTCTCGCATCCGGTGATCCGGCGCAACGCCTACACGCGCTGGTTCTCCGAGGGACGCGCGAGCGCGGCCCAGGTGCGGGACCTGATCGAGCAGTTCGCGGTGTTCTCGAACCACTTCCTTATAATGCAGGTGAAGCGCATGGTGAACGCGGACACCTTGGAGGGCGAAAAGCTCGCGCGCTTCATCCTCGTCAACGAGGTCGGCGTCGGGCTGGACGTGAAATCGGGCTCGGCCGAGGGCAAGACCTTCCGCTCCGAGAACGCTCACCTCAACTGGCTGCGCCAAATCGGCGGCGAGCTGGGGCTGGACCCAACGCGCATGGGAAAATGGAACACCGGCACCCCGGCCACCCACGCTTTCCTGAACGGCCTCGACCGCACGTACGGCAGCACGGACGGCCGCGTCGGCGCCGGCGCCAGCTTCGCGATCGAGACCTGGGCCGCCTTCGGGATCGGGGAGACGCCGGAGCTGGAGAGGATGAACTTTTGGAGACAGCTTATCGACGGCGTCGAGGGCTTCAACAAGAACGTCCGGCTTCCGGAGGGCAAGAAGCCCCTGCCGCTGGGCTTCTTCCAGTACCACTTCGAGCTGGAGACCGGCCACGGCGCGAGCGTCTGGCGGGAGCTGGAGGAGACCTTCGACGGCCCCGGCTTCGACCCCGAGGTCTTCCTGAAAGCCGGCAAGGAAGCCCTCGAGGCGATCCAAACCTTCTGGCTGGGTCTGGACGCGACGAGGAAGCGTCTCGCCGCGGAACCCCAAGCGCGCCACCGCGCCCCACGCCTAAGAGTCAGGCGCGGGCCTGTGTCTAAATCGTCGTTGGCCGTTTAACTCCTTCCCCCCCACGGGAGTGGGCGGGGGAAGGGGAGGATGGGGGGGGCAAGCAACCTTATACCGCCCGCGCCGTCATCGACGGCGCGGGCGGATGATTATATAATCCCGGGGCACGATGCCCTGGACGTATCTTCTTTTTTCAGCCGCCTTTCTTCCCGGAGCTGTTTTTCTCTCCCTCGCGTCACCCAATCTTCCTCCGGACCTGTTTCTAGCCGACGCCTACGCCCTATCGCTGACTCTTATCTCCGCCGTCCAATTCGCCGTTTTTTTACTCGGCCTTCCTATTATTATAGGCCCGGCCGCCGTGGCCCTAGTAACGGCCGTCGGAATCGCCGTTTTGCGTTCCCGCCGCCGCCCCCTGCTCCCCCCCGGCGCGCCTTCCCGCCTTGCGACCTTCGCTCTTTTCGCCCTCTACGCCGTGCTGTTGCTGGCCCTCATCCCCGGCTACAACGCCGCCGGCATGAGCGACTGGGCCCTGTACTACCCCAACACCTTGGTTTACCTCCGCGCCCTCGACCCGGCCCAACTCGCGACCGGCCTGCGGTTCGAATACCTCGCGAAGCGAACGCCTTTCTTCAGCCTGATCGACGCCTTCCTCATGGCCCCGCTCGGCGCGCGCTTCGTCCACTACCAGCTCGCGAGCGTCCTCGCGAGCACGACGCTGTTTCTCGGCGCGGCCGTCCTCGCGAAGCGCCTGCCGGGGGACAAGGAGGGCCGCTTCGCTCTCGGCCTCTTTTCCGTTTGCCCGTTGTTGATGGCCGCGATACTAATACCCAGCCCCAAGCCTCTCGCGACGTTCTTCCTCATTCTGGCCTACGAGCACGCCGAGCGCCTCAACGCCGGACGCGACGCGAAACGCGAGGCCGCTTTCATCGCCGCGTTCTCGGCCGCCGCCTTCATGACGCACCCCTCGATGCTGCTCTATCTCGCCGTCCCGGTGTGCGGCCTCGCGGCGCGAACCCTCGTCCGAGGCGACCGGCGAACGACCCTCTCGCTCGGCGCGGCGATCCTGATTCTGGCCGCGCCCTGGTACGCCTGGTTGGTGGGCACCTTCGGCGCGCGCGCCTTGGCGCCGGTCGCGACGCTCGTGGAGAAACCGACGGTGGGAAGCTATCTGTGGTCCAGGGCCGCGATGGCGCTGACGACCGCCGTAGCGCCGAGCACAGTGCTCGCTTCCGGAGCCGACGGACCGCTGCGTTTCCAGTGGGAGACCTTTCTAGGCGGGTTCTCCGTTTTCGGCTGGCTGTTCTTCATCCCCGCCCTGCGCCGCGCGCCTCTCAAGCCGCGCCCCCCTCTGCTCTGGGCCGCCTGCGGCGCCGCGCTGTGCCTGGCCGTCCATCTGACGATCGATCTGAAAGGCCACGCGGCGAACATCATGCTCCCGCTGGCCGCGATCCTGTTCATCGAGCTGGCCGGCCGCGCGGCTCTTTTCCCCCGCCCCGCGCGACTGTCGTTAGCGGCCTTGATGGCCTTGGAGTTCGCGCTGGGCCGCGGCTTGGCTTACGCGTCGACTCTATCCGCGCCGCATGGCGCGCTTCCATGGTTCCACGCCTTGGGGCGACCGTCGCCTTTTTCCGTCGTCTTGGCGCCGACCGCGGCGTGGGCGGGCTTTCTCTGGATCCTGTCGGCCAAAACTTGACGACGATCTTAGCGGCGTGCCATGATGAAGGCCCGGGAGGTCGCATGAAGATAACGACGCCGTTGCTGGGACTGATGATTTTGGCGGGCGCGGCAGCTTATGCCGGCGAGCATCCCAAGGAGCATCCGACCGCGGCTTCCATGGACGCCGTGCCGGCCTCGGTGACGGAAAAGGCGGATGCCGCCTCATGCCCTCTGCCGGAAAAATCGTGCAAGGAATTCGGGATGATCAAGCGCCTGAAGGGCGAGTGGAAAGGGACCGGCGACATGGGCGGGAAGAAATCACCCAGCACGACCAGCTTCCGCGTGACCTCGGGCGGATCGGCGATCATCGAGACGATGGACGGCGGGACGCCGCACGAGATGGTCAACGTCTACAACGTCGTCGACGGCAAGCTCATGATGACGCACTACTGCGCTATGGGCAACGCGCCGCTGATGAAGGTCATGAAGGCGGACGGAAAAAGCCTGACCCTCGAGGCGGTCAACGGCAACGGCGTCAACGTGAAGAAAGACACGCACATGCACGGCCTGGTCCTCTCGATGACCGACGACGACCACCTGACGGCGACGTGGTCGTCCAAGGGGACCGGAAAGGACGGCCAAAAGGCCGTGTTCGAGTACGAGCGCGTCGCCGCCGCGCGGTAACGTCAGACGACCAGGTCGATGCCGACCGGGCAGTGATCGGAGCCCATCACTTCGGGAAGGATGAAGGCTTTCTTCAGGCGGGCCTTCAGGGGGTCGGAGACGAAGAAGTAGTCGATGCGCCAGCCGACGTTGCGCTCCCTGGCGCGGCTCTGCTGATCCCACCAGGTGTAGTTCTCGGGGCCGGCCTCGAAGAGGCGGAAGGTGTCGTGGAAGCCGTCGGCCAACAGCTCGTCGATCCAGGCTCGTTCCTCGGGCAGGAAGCCCGAGATCTTGCTGTTCTCCTTCGGGCGCGCGAGGTCGATCTCCTTGTGCGCGGTGTTCACGTCGCCGCAGACGATCAAGTTCTTCTGGCCTGACTCCCGGTACGTCCTCAGGAGCTTCAGGAAGTCCTTGTAGAAATCCATCTTGTACGCGAGCCGCTCGGGGCGGCTCTTCCCGTTAGGGAAGTAGACGTTGAACAGCGTGAACGAGGGATAGGTGTGCACCAGCACGCGCCCCTCGCCGTCGTAGCGCGGGTCGCCCATGCTCGGCAGAACCTTCGCGGGGCGCTCACCGGCGTAGATCGCGACGCCGCTGTAGCCGCGCTTCTCGGCCCAATGGAAGGACGAGTTGTAGCCGTCGATCTCGAGCAGTTCCTTCGCGAGCTGCTCGGGATGGGCCTTGGTCTCTTGAAGGCAGAGAACGTCGGGCTTCGCCTTAGCGAACCAATCGAAGAAGCCCTTTTTCGCGACGGCTCGGATGCCGTTGACGTTCCAGGAGAGAAGGCGCCAGGTTTTCATTTGCGGGCGGAGACTTTGGGCTTCGCCCGCCCCTCACCCTTTCCCTCTCCCGTCGAGAGAGGGCCCGTGGAAGAAGAGGTTTTGGAGAGGCCGACCAAAACGTACGGCAAAATGCCGCCGTAGCGGTAGTAGTCGACCTCGACCGGCGTGTCGATGCGGACCTTGGCGGAGAACGTCTTGCCGCCGTCGGTCCGGACCGTGACCTCGCCGCGAGGCTTGAGGTTCTTCAGCCCCTCGATCGAGAAAAGCTCCCGGCCGGTCAGGCCCAAGGAGGCCGCGGTCTCTCCGGGCATGTACTGCAGCGGCAGCACGCCCATGCCGACGAGGTTGGAGCGGTGGATGCGCTCGTAGCTCTCGGCGATCACCGCCTTGACGCCCAGAAGCGCCGGGCCCTTCGCGGCCCAGTCGCGCGACGAGCCGGAGCCGTACTCCTTGCCGGCCAGCACGATCAGCGGGATCCCGTCGGCTTGGTACTTCATCGAGGCGTCGTAGATGCTCATCGGGGCGCCGTCCGGCAGGTGCACGGTGACGCCGCCCTCGGTGCCCGGGGCCAGCAGGTTGCGCAGGCGTATGTTCGCGAACGTGCCGCGCATCATCACTTCATGGTTGCCGCGGCGCGCGCCGTACGAGTTGAAATCCTTCGACAAGACGCCCTTCGCCAGCAGGTACTGGCCGGCCGGGGTCGCCTTGCCGATGTTGCCCGCCGGCGAGATGTGGTCGGTCGTGATCGAATCCCCGAGCACCGCGAGCACGCGCGCGCCTTTGACGTCCTCGATCGGCTTGGGCTCGGCCTTGAGGCCCTCGAAGTACGGCGGGCGCTTCACGTAGGTCGACTCGGGCCAGGCGTAGAGGTCGCCGGTCGCGACCTCCATCGACTGCCAGGCCTCGTCGCCGTCGAAAACCGAGCCGTACTCCTTCTCGAACATCTCCTTCGTCACGTGGCTCGCGACGGCCTGCGCGACCTCGCGGCCGGTCGGCCAGATGTCCTTCAGGAACACCGGCTTGCCGTCCTTGCCCGTGCCGAGCGGCTCGGTCGCCAGGTCCACGTCCATGCGCCCGGCGAGCGCGTAGGCGACGACCAGCGGCGGCGAGGCCAGATACGCGGCCTTCACCTGCGGATGGACCCGGCCCTCGAAGTTGCGGTTGCCGGACAGCACCGCGGCGACGACCAGGTCGTTCTTCGCGACCGCCTCGGCGACGGGCTCGGGCAGCGGGCCCGAGTTGCCGATGCAGGTCGTGCAGCCGTAGCCCACCAGGAAAAAGCGCAGCTTCTCGAGGTACGGCTGAAGCCCCGAGTCCTTCAAATAGTCCATCACGACCTTCGACCCCGGCGCGAGGCTGGTCTTGACCCACGGCGGGACCGAAAGCCCCTTCTCGACGGCCTTCTTCGCGAGCAGGCCGGCCCCGAGCAGCACCGCGGGGTTCGAGGTATTCGTGCAGCTCGTGATAGCCGCGATCGTCACCGCGCCATGGCCGATCTCGTAGCCCTTGCCGTCCGCCTTCACCGGAATCTTGGCGTCGGCCGGCGCGGCCGTCTTGGACTTCTCGAGCCAGGTCGGGAGGGCCTTCTTCCACGAGGCCTTGGCGTCCGCGAGCCGGACGCGGTCCTGGGGACGGCGCGGCCCCGCCAGGCAGGGCTCGACCTTGCCGAGGTCGAGCTCGACCGTGTCCGTGAAGACCGGGTCGGGCGTCGCGTCCACGCGGAACAGGCCCTGGGCCTTGCAGTAGTCCTCGACCAGGCGGATCGTCTCCTGGGGTCGGCCGGTGAGGGCCAGGTACTCCAAGGTCTGGGAGTCGACCGGGAACAACCCGACGGTCGCGCCGTACTCCGGCGCCATGTTCGCGATCGTCGCACGGTCGGCGAGGCCGAGAGCGGCGACGCCGGGGCCGAAGTACTCGACGAACTTGCCGACGACCCCCTTCTTGCGCAGCAGCTCGGTCACGGTCAGGACGACGTCCGTCGCCGTCGCGCCCTCGGCCAGCCGGCCGGTGAGCCGGCAGCCGACGACCTCCGGGATCAGCATCGAAAGCGGCTGGCCGAGCATGACCGCCTCGGCCTCGATGCCTCCGACGCCCCAGCCGAGGACGCCGAGCCCGTTGATCATCGTCGTATGCGAGTCGGTGCCGACCAAGGTGTCGGGGTAAGCCCAGGCCTGGCCGTCCTTCATCCCGGTCCAGACGACCTTGGCGAGGTACTCCAGGTTGACCTGGTGGACGATGCCGGTCTCCGGCGGCACGGCGCTGAAGTTGGCGAAGGCCTTCTGGCCCCATTTAAGGAAAGCGTAGCGCTCGCGGTTGCGCTCGAACTCGATCTTGGCGTTCAGCGCGAAGGAGCGGGCCTCGCCGAACTCGTCGACCTGCACCGAGTGATCCACCACCAGGTCGACCGGGACGAGGGGGTTGATCCGCGTGGGGTCGCCGCCCAGGCCCTTCATCGCGTCGCGCATCGCCGCCAGGTCGACGACGGCCGGAACGCCGGTGAAATCCTGCATCAAGACGCGCGCGGGCATGAAGGACGCCTCGCGCTCCGCCCCCGCCTTCGGGGACCAGGCCGCCGCCGCGCGGACGTCGTCCGCCTTGACGAAGCGGCCGTCCTCGTTGCGGAGCAGGTTCTCGACGAAGATCTTGATCGAGAACGGGAGCCTGGAAACATCGAAGCCCTGCGTGGACAGGGCTTCGAGGCTTGCGATCGTCCAGCTCTTTTTCCCGGATGTCAGGGCCCGGCGCGCCTTGAAGGTGTCCATTCGGCCATTCTAGTAAATTTGGCGCTTACCGGGCCCGGACCCACGGACGGCGTTACTTCTGCGCTTTATGCCCCCGCGGGTCGTCGGCCGGGTTGACGTAGGTGATCGCCCACGGACCCATCGCGGTCAGCTGGACGGTCGCGCCGTTGTCGCTCGAGATGAAATGATGCTCGCGCGCGGGGATCAGGGCGAAACCGCCCTGGGTGAGCTCCTGCGCCGCCGGCTCGTTGAAGCTGTCCCCTTTCCCGTATCGTATGGAACCGTCGATGACCGTCGCTCGTCCTGGACCGGGGGGGTAATTGGCTGTATCTTTTTCCCGGGCGGGAGGTTTCGGGGGCATGGTGAACTGGCCGCTCTTCATCGGATCGCCTTGAAGGACGCCCATCTTGGCGCCCGCGGGCAGGCTGTTCGGGGCGTCGTCCCATTTGATGTCCTCGTTGCGCAGCATCGCGCCCTGCTTCTCGCCGCCCTTGGCGCCCTTGCGGTGCCGCATTCCGCCCTTTTCCTCGTTCCCCGAGGTGCCCTGCTCGTAGCCGGGCTGGTTCATCTCCTGCCCCTGCTGCTGCTCCATGGTCGAGGAACGATCGCCGGTGTTGCCGGTCGGGCTTTCCCCCGGGCGGTTCTCGGGAGCGTTTTGCGTGGGGGAGTTCGGATCGGTCGGGTTCCCGGTCTCGGATCGTTGAGCGAAGACCCAGACGGGAACCGTCAGCGCCAACGCGAACGCGGTCGCACGGTTCATGGTAACCTCCTGAGCCCTTCGTTCCGAGTCTAACACGCCCCCCCTCCATGGTCAATCAAGCGCCCGGTAAGTTTCTGTATGCCGAGTAGGACGCCGATATGAAGGCCGCTTACCCCTTGCGGCCGGCCGGGAAACCAGCTATGCTTCCGCCGCCGCGAGGCCGAGACCGCGGAGCTGGCTCATGGAGGAAGAATGAAAAAGCTGGGGAACGCGCTGCTGGCCGTGACGATGCTGGTCGCCGCGCAGGGCTGCTACGGGCCGTTCGAGCTGACGCGAAAGGTCTATAACTTCAACAGCACGATCGGGAACAAGTGGGCCAACGAGGGGGTCTTCCTCGTCATGGTCATCATCCCGGTCTACCAGGTCTCCGCGCTGGTGGACGGAATCGTGCTGAACTCGGTCGAGTTCTGGACCGGAAAGAGCGCTCTGTCGTCCAAGCGCATGCAGTCGATCCAGGACGGCGACAAGCAGGCGGTCATGTCCTACGCGCCCGACAGCCGCAAGATGCGGATCGACCTGTTCGCCGCCGGCCGCCCGACCGGGACCGTGCTCGTCGAGCCCGGGGCCGACGGGAGCATGACGGCTCGCCGCGAGGACGGGACCGTCTTGAAGGCCGCCACCATGGCCGACGGCTCGGTCGTCGTGACCGACGCCCAGGGCCGCACGGTGCGGACCTTCGACCGCGCCTCCGCCGGAAAATGAGCTTCGCCGCCCGAGCGTTCGCGCTCGGGCTAGCCTTGGCCGCGGCGCGGGCCGTCCCGCCCGCGGCCAAGGCGAAGCCGGCGCGCGCAAGGAGGGCCGCCATGCGGCTGTCGAGCCCCGCGTTCAAGAACAACGGGACGATCCCCAAGCGCTTCACCGGGGAAGGCGAGGACGTCTCGCCCGAGCTTCACTGGACCGGCGCTCCGGAAAGGACCAAGTCGCTCGCGCTGATCATGGACGACCCCGACGCCCCGCCCGGGACCTGGGTGCACTGGGTGCTTTACGACCTCCCGCCCGGGACCACGAAGCTGCCGCAAGATCTGCCCAAGACGGCGACGCTGCATGACGGGGCGCGCCAAGGCGCCTGCTGGGGCGTCGACGCCTTCGAGCGCGTCGGCTACCACGGCCCCCTGCCGCCGCCCGGCAAGACGCATCATTACTCGTTCCGCCTGTACGCCCTGGACGAAAAGCCCGCCCTGCCCGATAACGCGACCAAAAAGCAGCTCGAGGCCGCGATGAGCGGCCATGTCCTGGCCGAGTCCGAGCTGGTCGGCGCCTACCGGCGCTAGAGCCCCTCGGCTCGCCGCTTTTAAAGCGAAAATAGGCGTTGCGGCCTATTTTCGCAGTCATTTTTACCGTTTTTGTGTAAAAAATTGGCCTAAAGCTTGCATAAATCAGGGCGTTTGCTATAATAAACAGGTCGTCATTCCAACTTAAAGGAGACCCTTCCGCATGGACATGCTCAGAGCCGAGACGTTGACCCGGTTGCCGGCCCTCAAGCCCGAGGCCCGCGGCGCGGGGCTGGCCGAGACGTTCGGGCGCCTGACCTTCAACAAGAAGGTCATGGCCGAGCGCTTGAGCAAGTCCGTGTTCGAGCGGCTGGTCAACACGATCGAGAACAACGAGCCCCTCGACCGCGAGATCGCGGACGAGGTCGCGCACGCGATGAAGGAGTGGGCGATCTCCCTGGGCGCGACCCATTTCTGCCACTGGTTCCAGCCGCTGCGCGGCACGACGGCCGAGAAGCACGACTCCTTCCTCATGCTGGACGTGAACGGCAACGCGATCGAGCGCTTCTCGGGCAAGCAGCTCGCGCAGGGCGAGCCCGACGCCTCCTCGTTCCCCTCGGGCGGCATGCGCAGCACCTTCGAGGCGCGCGGCTACACCGCCTGGGACCCGACCACCCCGGCCTTCATCCTCAAGACCGGCCGCTCGGCGACCTTGGTGATCCCGTGCGCCTATCTGTCGTTCACCGGCGAGGTCCTGGACCGCAAGACCCCGCTGCTGCGCGCGCTGCGCGTCCTCGAGGACCGCGCTTTCCGCGTGCTCAAGCTGTTCGGCAACCGGACCGCGCGCTACGTGAAGATGACGGTCGGACCCGAGCAGGAGTACTTCCTGGTCGCGAAGGAGCTTTACACCGAGCGGCCGGACCTGGTTTACGCCGGGCGGACCTTGCTCGGCCTGCCGTCCGCGAAGCATCAGCAGATGGAGGACCATTACTTCGGCGAGATCAAGCCGCGCGTGCTGAACTTCATGGCCGACGTCGACGCCGCGCTCGTCGAGCGGGGCATCCCGGCCAAGACGCGCCATAACGAGGTCGCGCCGAACCAGTTCGAGCTCGCGGTGCTCTACGAGGAGGCCAACCTCGCGATCGACCACAACCTGCAGGCGATGGAGGTCATGCGCAAGATCGCCGACGAGCACGACCTCGCGATCCTGCTGCACGAGAAGCCGTTCGCCGGGATCAACGGCAGCGGCAAGCACCTGAACTGGTCGCTGATGGACTCCGACGGCCACAACCTGCTGGAGCCCGGCTCGGCCCCGAAGCGCAACATTCAATTCCTTGTCTTCCTGGCCGCGATCCTCGAGGGCGTCTCGAAGCACGGCGCGCTGCTGCGCACCGCGGTCGCGGACGCGGGCAACGATCACCGTCTCGGCGCGAACGAGGCCCCGCCGGCGATCATGTCGGTCTACCTCGGCGAGTTCCTGGACGGCCTGCTCAACGAGATCGAGAAGGGCAAGGAGACGGTCGAGGGCCTGGCCGGCGCGATCGACCTCGGCCTGAAGCAGCTCCCCGCGATCGTGAAGGACAACAGCGACCGCAACCGCACCTCCCCGATCGCCTTCACCGGCAACAAGTTCGAGTTCCGCGCGGTCGGCGCCTCTCAGAGCACTTCCGAGCCCGCGATGGCGACGTGCCTGATCGTCGCCTACGGCCTCGATGAGATGCTCAAGCGCATCGAGAAGCACGGCGGGACCTCCGGCGACATCGCCGCGGCCGCGATGGCGGCGATACGCGAGACCATCAAGGAAACCAAGCGGGTCCGCTTCGAGGGCAACGGCTACTCGGCCGAGTGGCACAAGGAGGCCGCGAAGCGCGGCCTGCCGAGCTTGAAGGACACCCCGGCGGCCCTGGAGACCTTGACCCACGCGGACGTGCTGGCCTTGTTCGAGCGCTACAAGGTGCTCGGCAAGGAGGAGCTGCACGCGCTGCACGAGATCAAGCTCGAGGCCTACGCGAAAACGAAGGAAATCGAGCTGAAGCTGCTGAAGGAGCTCGCCGAGACCTCGGTGGTCCCGGCCCTGCTGCGCCACGTCGAGACCCTCGGCGCGGCTTACGCCGCGCTGCAGGCCGCCTCCGGCAAGGGCAAGGTCGTGAAGGACAAGCTGAACGAGGCCGAAGCTCTCCTCAAGGACCTGGACGCCGGCATGGCGCAGGTCGGCGAGACGCTCGAGAAGGCCGAGCATGAGAAGGACCTCGCCAAGAAGGCGCGCCTGCTCGCCGACAAGGGCGGAGCGGCGCTCGAGGCCCTGCGTCGCTCGTGCGACGGCGTCGAGCAGACCGTCGAGCACGGCCAGTGGCCGTTCCCGAAGTACCGCGAGCTGCTGTTCTTACTCTGATCCCGGCGCCCTCGCCCGCTTGCGGGAGAGGGTGGGGGTGAGGGGACAGCCCGGCCGAAAAACGGCCGGGCTGTTTTTTTACTTGAGAGGAAGTTTTATCACGACGGCGGGAACCTTGAGCCCTCCGTCGTCGACCTCAAGGCGCGTGCCGGGCGCGGCGCTCTCCGCGCGCAGCAAGGCGAGCCCGAGCGGGACTCCCAAGCGCGGGGAATCCACGACGCTGGTCAGGCGCCCGACCGGCTCCGTCCCCGAAAGAGCCGTCGCGCCGGGCCGGACGCGCCGCTCCAGCTTGAGGCCCGCCAAGGCGCGGTTCGGACGGCCCAGGTTCTTCATGCGGGCCGTGGTCTCTTGGCCGAGGTAGCAGCCCTTCGTGAAGCTCAACGCGCGCTCCAAGCCCGCCTCGAGAGGATAGGCCTCGGCGTCCAGGTCGACGCCGACCACGGGCTCGCCGGCCTCGACGCGCAAGGTCTCGAGGGTCTCCGGGCTCATCCACGCGACGCCGCGCGCCTTGAGGGCGGCCGCCAGCTCGTCGAAAGCCTTCGGTTCGGCCAGGACCGCCTTGCCCCCGGCCCCAAGGAACGGATAATCGAAGACCCGCGTCGCGGAGGGACGCCGGCCGACGGCGTCCCGAAGAGCGGACGCGGCGCCCGGCCCGGCGGCGAAAAGACAGCGCAGCGACTCGCCCGCGTCCGTCATCGTCGTCTCGCTCAGCATGATCGACTTGCCGAGCGCGGCCTTCAGCGCGCCGAGCGACTCGGGCCGGCATAGCGCCAGCATGTCCTCGCCGCGGTCGCAGAGCGCGAGCCGCGCGACCAGGCGGCCCTTCGGCGTCAGCACGCAGGCTTCCTGGCTCTCTCCCGCCTTGAGGGCCAGGACGTCGCTCGTCAGCAGCCCGTTCAGAAAGACGCGGCGGTCCGGCCCCGCGAAAACGAGCTTGCCGTCCGCAAGCTCGGCGGCGTGGTCATCCATAAGTCAGGAAAGCGTAGCAGAGGCCCGGCGCGCGCGACAAGCCGCGTCTTCATGCAACAATTTCGACCTTGAACGCGGGCGGAACGGAGGCTAAACTTATCGTCGGAACCCCATGTCCGACGCCCCGGCTCAGGTCCAGAAGTTAGAGGAAGAGTTGCGCGCCTTCTCGGCGTTCCGCCGCCGCCACGAGAACGAGCTCGAGCAGGCCAGGCAGCGCATCGAGTCCCTGACGGCCTCCTTGAAGTCCCTCGAGGAGGAGCACCGCCGCACGCTGCTCGAGCGGGCCGGCCTCGAGTCGCGCCTTATGGGTGAACGGCGCGAGTTCGAGGCGCGCTCGGAGCTGACGACGCAGCTCGAGACGAGGCTCCGCGAGCAGAACGACGCGCTGGTGAAGCTCCAGGTGGAACTGCTGAAAACGCGCGAGGCCGCCGCGGACTCCGCGGCCGCCCTCCAACGCGCCGAGGCCGAGATGAAGAAAGGGGCCGAGGGGCGGGACCGCGAGCTCTCGCGCGAGGTCGGCCAGCGCGCCGAGCTGGAGACGGCGCTGAAGCGCAGCGAACGGCGATCCGAGCTGAACGCGCGCCGCGTCGAGGACCTGCAGCGCGAGCTCAAGGAGCTTTCCGAGGAGCGCCTGACCTTGGAGGCCGAGCTTCGCAAGGCGGCGCGTCAGGCGGAGTCCAGCGGACGCCGCGCGGAGGAGCTGGAGGCCGAGCTCAAGCGCTTCTTCGACAAAAGCGCGGCTCTGGACGCGGAGCTCCGCATCGCGACCGAGCGCGCCAACACAAGCGAGACGCGGGCCGCGGAGCTGAAGGGGCTCGCGCGCCGGGAGGCCGAGACCTCCGAGCGGCTGCGGGCCGGCCTCGCGCGGCTGTCCGAGGAGAAGCGCAGGCTGGAGACCGATCTTTCCCGAACGAAGCCCGCGGCGCCCCCGCCGCCGCGGCCCGCGCCCCCTTCCGAGCCGTCGCGGCCGGAGTCCTCGGCGCAGGCAGCGCCGGCTCCCATGACGGGGCCGACGCCGCCCGCCCCGTCCGCGGAGACGGAAGCCCTGAAGTCCGATCTGGAAAGGACGCGCGCGGAGCTTGAGGCGCTGAGGGCTCGCGCCGAGAATCCTCCTCCGCGGACGGAAGAGACGGCGCCGCCCGCCGTCGCCGGCCCGGAAAGCGCCGAGATCGCGAAGGCTCTCGGCGCCCTGGCGCCGCGGCTCGCCCAAACGGGCCTTCAGCTTCAAGTCCTGCTCCGGCAGAGAGGCCAGGCGCCGCTCGCCAACCTTATGGGCGTTCAGGAAGGGCTGCGGACGCTCTCGGAGTACCTCGCCGCGCCGCCCCCCGCCGCGCCCCAGGCGCTGGCGCCGCTGCTCGAAAGCTCTTTAAGACCTTGGGAGCCGGCCCTTTCTCGGCGCGGCATCTCCTTGGTGCGGCGCTTCGCGAAGGACGCGCCGGCCTGCCCCGTCCATCCCGAACGGCTCAAGCTCGCGCTGCATCAGCTTCTGCTCAACGCCTACGAGGCGATGCCTCGCGGAGGCTGCGTCACGGTGAGCCTGACGGCCGAGACGGACGGCGTCGTGCTCAAGCTCGCGGACACCGGCCCCGGTTTTCCGCCCGCCGTCCTGAAGGATCCCTTCGGGCCGCACGCGCGCGCCAATCATCTGGGCCTCGGCCTCGCGCTCGTGCGCCGCGTCTTCTCCGGCTTCGGGGCGCGCGTCGAGGCCGCCAACGAGCCCGGCGCCGCCGTGCTGGTCCGCTTTCCCTCAATAAGGTAGCATCACCCGCCCCCAATCCACCGGCACGCGGAGGTTCAGCGTGAAGACCAGGACCATCCGGCAGACCGTGACGTTCAAGTCGACGCCCCACGAGGTCTACGAGGCCCTGATGGACCCCCTGAAGCATACCGCCTTCACCGGGGCGCGTGCGGCCATCACCCCGCGCAAGGGCGGCGCCTTCTCGACCTACGGCGGAGCGATGCGCGGCACGATCCTCGAGCTGGTTCCCGACAGGAAGATCGTGCAGTTCCAGCGCCACACCCTCAAGGAGTGGCCGGAGCGGCATTTCGCGCGCGCGACGTTCAGCCTGAAGCCCACCGACGGCGGCACGCGGCTCGAGCTGACCAACAGCGGCGTCCCCGAGCCGTGCTTCGAGGCGATCAACAGCGGCTGGAAGGACTACTACTGGACGCCGATGAAGCGGATGCTTGAAGGAAGCGCGCTCCCGCCCGCCCGCCGCGCGCGAACGAGACGCTAGCTTAGGGCTTGGACGCGGACCGCGGCACGTCCAGCGCTGGATTCTCGTCGAAAAAGCCGGCGGGAATCAGCTTGAAGCCCGCGCGGTGCACGGTCATCACCGGCCATTCCTCGGGTCGCGGCGCGTGCGTCACGCCGAAAGTGTACCACAGCACGACGTCCTTGCCGTCCAGCGGACGTTTCCTCGCGACCCAGACCGGAAGCCCGTCGGGAGTCGCGCGCTGGCTCGGGTAGGGACCCGCCGCGTAGCGCTCGCTCTCGTCGTAGGGCGTCAGCCAGACCGCGTGATCCACGAAGCCCCCGCGGCGCCGCGGCGGGGCGGCCGGGTCGAGGAACGGCACGGAGTTGTCGCCGGGAATCAGCATGTACGCGGTGGGGCCGCCGAGAGCGTTTTTGCGCTCGACGCTCTCGATCCTCCAGCGGCGCTGCGAGGCGAGGTCGAGGTCCCTCCCGCCCTCGGTCATCAGAGGCGTCTCGCGCATCTCGAAGGCGTTCAGCGCCGGGTTGCCGGGCCCGGGGCCCAGCGGGGCCGCGCTCAGCTCGACCGCGCGGTTCGCGGTCCCGTCGACGTCCAGGTCGAGCCTGAAGTTGAAGAAATGCTGGTGGTGCGGCGCGACGACGTTCGGGGCGACGAGGTGGCCGTAGCGCAGGTCGCCCGAGCCGTGGTGCGCCGAGCCCGGGACGGCCGCGGAACCTTTCGCGAGCATGATCCCGGTCAGCTCCGCCGACAACTCGAGAGTCCCGTCCTGGCGGAAAATCCAGTTGATCCCGTAGTCGTAGTTGCTGATCGTCGTCACGAAGCCCAGCACCAGCTCGCGCGCGCGCCGCGCCTCGCTGCCGCCGGCGTACATGTCGTAGTGCTTCCAGAGCAGTCCGCCGTCCCGCTCGTACAGCGCGATCGCGTTCTTGAGAACGTAGGGCTTGCCGCCGTCGTCCGCGAACGTCGCGTCGAACAGGCGCGCGTTGGACGGCACGTCGGCCCCCGGCTCCAGCGAGCCGCTGTAACGTCCGATCCCGTATTCTCCCTCGTCGAAGGCGTTCCTGTAGGTCCAGTGGGGATCGGGGTCGCCGTAGGGGACCATCATCTCCGCCAGAGAGGCTCGGTACAGGATCGGGCGGCGGCGGCCGTGGTCGTCGTAGGAAACCTGGTAAAGGACGAGCCCCTCGCGCGGGTGCATCGCGAACCGGAAGCTCCAGTTCTGCCAGCGCACCTCGCGGCCGTCGGTCTCGAAGCTCGGCCCGTCGGGCTGGCTCGGCTCCAGCGCCTTCAAGCCCTCGCGCGTCCGCGTCGAGACCAGCAGCTCCCTGGGCGCCGGCACCGGCACGGAGCCGCCGTCGATGACCGCCTCGACCTTCCGCGCGTTCATATTGACGATCGCGGTCAGGCCCTCGATCGGGCTCGCGTAGAAGTTCTTGGCCCCGCCCTTGAGATAGGAGACGGCGCGCAACAGCCGCGCGCCTCGCGACAGCGCGGAGTCCGGCGCGCCGTAGGCCCAGATATCCACCGCGACGTCCTCGGGCTTGAGGCCGCGCCGCTCGATCGCCTTGAGCCAGCGGGCGTCGGCCTTGACGAGCCCCGGGGCCTCGTCGAACTCGCTGAGCAGGACGGCCGGCTGGGCTCCCGGGCGCTCGGTCCAGGAGGAGACCTTGGCGGCCGCGACGTCGACCGTGGCCTCGAAGGTCCGGTTCGACGCCCGGTCGTAAAGCACCGCGAACGCCTCGCGCGGCGGGGCCGAGGACGCCAGGACCGCGGCCTTCGGCGGCTCCTTCAGGGCCAACAGAGGGAAAAGGGTCGAAGGGCCGAGACGCCCCTCCGCCTTGAGCGCGCCGACGGCGCGCTCGATCTCGTCGGGGCTCAGCGGATCGAGGGGATGCGCCGCGGCGGGCGCGGAAAGGCCGGACAGCGAGACGAGCAGCAACGGTAGAAGCACGTGAGTCCGCGGGCCTTACTTCGCGTCCTGCGGGGGAGCCTCGCCGACCAGCTCGGACATCGCCTGCTCGAGCATCACCCAGTTGATCGGCTTGCCGATCAGACGCACCTTCGGATCGATCGGAACCATCGCCTTGGCCTTCTCCGGCGGGATGCCGGTCATGAAGATCACCGGAATGTTGGCGAGCGAGGACTCCTTCTTCATCTCCTCGTACGCCTCGATCCCGGTGCCCCACGGCGGCATCTGGATATCGGAGATGATCAGCACCGGCCGCAGCGCCTTGGCCTGGATCACCGCCTGCATGCCGTCCGGCGCCGTCGTGACCTTGTGCCCCTGCTGGGTAAGGTACTCGGTGAGAAGGTGGACGATCATCGGATCGTCGTCCACCACGAGTATCGAGCGCTTGAAGACCATAGGTCCTTCTTGTACCAAAAAAGTGGCGGAGAGAGTGGGATTCCTGCTCCCCCAGGCCGCAGTCGCGGCCTTCCTCCGCAGCCGGCCGCCCTCGCTGCCGTTCGGCCCTCGCGGGCCTCACTATCTGCCGCAGGCAGCGCTCGGGTCGGCTTCGAATCCCGGTGACTCCCGCACTGGAGCGTGCGCAGCGATACTAGCGTCAATCCTTCAATTCAAAAGTGGCGGAGAGAGTGGGATTCGAACCCACGAGGAGCTTTCGCCCCTACAGGTTTTCGAGACCTGCGGTTTCAACCACTCACCCATCTCTCCTGGAACGAGCGGCGTCCTGATTCTACCAAAATAAGGAGAGCCCGTCCGGCCGGGGAGGCCGGACGGGCTCCTTGATCGTGCCTTCGGCGGCGGTTACTCGCCCTGGCCCTCGGCCGAGGAGCCGAGCAGAGCGCTCTCGACCTTTTCGTTGACCGAGCCCTTCGGGTAGTTCCCCTTCGCGTCGCGCTCGCCGGCCTTCACGCCGGTGAAGATCTCGATGGCCTCGTCGATGTTGCGCACCGCGTAGATGTGGAACTTCCCTTCCTTGATCGCCTCGACGATATCCTCGCGCAGATGCAGGCCGTTCATGTTCGTCTCCGGGATCACGACGCCCTGCGTCCCGGTGAAGCCCTTGCGCTTGCAGATGTCGAAGAAGCCCTCGATCTTGTAGTTCTCGCCGCCGATGATCTGGGCGTCGCCCTTCGTGCTCATCGAGCCGGTGATCGACAGGTCCTTGCGGTTCTTGAGTCCCGCCAGGTCCGAGATGATCGTCAGCGTCTGAGCGAGGCTGGCCGAGTCGCCCTCGATGCCGCCGTACGACTGCTCGTGGGACACCGTGATGTCGGCCTTGAGCTTTCCCTTCTTGCCGTAGCGGCCCTTGAAGAAGCCCGCGATGTTCACGTTGGCCTTGGTCGCGATCGGACCCAGCATGTCGGCCGACTTGTCGGTCGAGGTGATGCTGAAATGCTCCGACGGCTGATGCGTCGCGGTCATCCGCATCACGACGCCGTGGGTCCCGTCGGCGCGGACGGGACCGAGCTCCCTCGCCATCGCGGCGACGCGCTCGGGCGTGAAATAACGCGGGCGGGCCGCGTCGATGCCGAGCGCCTGCCGGACCTGGTCCTCCATCGCCGCCGCCGTCTCCGCGTGTCCCGTCACGGCCAGGGCGTTGATGTCGCCGACCTCGGACCCCTTCACGTCGATCTTGAACCAATCCTTCTCGACGTACTCCAGCATCTTGAGATTGCCGAGCTCCTCCCGCCGCACGCGCTGCTCGATGGCCTTCGAGACATGGCGGCCATGAACGAGCCCGTCGCCGGCCGGATCAAGCTTGGCGTAGAGGTCGGACTCGGAGGCCAATGAGTCGATCTCGCCGAAGGACGTCCCGAGTTTTCCCTGATCGCCGCCCAGCCAGCACGCGAACTCGAGAAGCTTGCCCATCGCGCTCTTGGTGAGGTCGCGCAGGCGCTGCGGGCCCGAGCGGACGAGTCGCGCGATCAACTCCATGTAGTCCCGGGCGTTCTCCGGGGTCCGCTCCATGGTCCGGTCGAACTGCGCCTTGCCGCGGAACATGTCCTTGAAGTCCGGATCGTAATGGCCCAGGATCATCTGCAGGTAGGAGTCGCCGATCAGCACGACCTTCGCGTTGACCTTGATGCGCTCCTTGCGGCTCGCCCGGCCCAGCATGAGCCTGGTCCCGCCGTGATCCTCGGAGATCTCCAGCTCGCCGTTCTGCATGACCTTCTTCAACGCGTAGTACAAGCCGGGGGTCTGCACGACCTTCCAGCCGTCGGCGACCCAGAAGCCTCCGTCGGCGTCCTTGACCGAGCCCGTCTTCACGTACTTGACCGTGCCGCCCTTGCCGTCCTGCTTCTCCTCGATGAAGCCGATCGCGTTGTCGTAGGTAGGGTCCTTCTCGACCACGACCGGCCGCCCGCCGTCGCTGGAGTGGGTATGGGCGACATCCACCTGGTAAAAGGCGCTGATCGGTATGGACTTCATCTTCGCGCCGCCGCCGCCCATCATCGCGGCCAGGGGATTCTCCTGCGCTTCATCCCCCCCGTCGTTGATCAGGCCGGGATATTTCTCCAACGTGAACGCCCGCGCCGCCTGCAAATAGGCGCCGATATCCTCCGAGGGGAACGCCGCCTGAATGGGCGCGCTCAAGGCGTCGAAAGTCGCGCCGATGACCGCCTGGCGCTGCTTGCCCATTTCCTCGTTGACCTTCGCGGCGCCGCCGTTTAAGTCGCCGTAGATGGAAGCGAGCTCGGTCTTGAAGCCGCTCTGCTCGACGGTCTTCTTGAACGCGGCCATCAAGGCCGGCATCTTGTCCATCGAGAGGACGCCCTGCTTGACGAGCTCCTCGACCAACTCGTTGCCCAGCGGCCGGCCTTCATAACCCGGCGCGAAGGCGTGGGCGCGGCCCTCGTGGAGCGCGATGAGGATCGGGGTGAACTTGGGGAAGCCCTGGATCGGAGTCGCGTCGACCTTCTTCTTGAGCTCCTCGATGCGCGCGTCCCTGTCCTGAAGGAGCGCCTGTTCCAAGGCCGCGGCCTTTTGATCGATGGCGCTCATTCCCGTGCGGAGCTCCTGCTTGAGGGCCCCCAGGAAAGCCGCCATCGCCTGCTGGAAGCGCTCGGCCGAGCCGGCCGGCAGCGAAAGCAGCTTGACCTGCTCGATATCGGAGAAATCCCGGACGCTGACCACGTCCCCGCCGCCGCGAGTCGAGCCTTCCTTGCGGATCGTCCCGAGAAGCTGCTTGACGGCGGTGAGGCGGCCCGAGCCCTTCGGCCCGGTGACGATGACGTTGTAGCCCGGACCCTCCATGCGCAGGACGTCGTTCAGAGACTCGACGGCCCGATCCTGACCGACGATCTTTCCCGGCAGATCCGCCGGAAGGTCGCGCGTGCCGAGCAAGATCGACGGCTCGGGCACGTAGCGCAGCTTCGCGACCGGCACCTCGTACAGACCGACGTGCCCCTTCGCGAGCTCCATGGACGGCGTCCGGAAATAGGACGAGACCTTGGTCGCGAGCTTGTTGTACAGCGAGCCGATCAACGAGGCGGGAGCCTCCGCGACGGGCTCCGCGGGAGCCGCGCCGTCGTAGCGCGAGCGGATCCTGGCCTCGACCTTGGAGTCCCCGGGCTCGGAGGCGTTCAACGCGCCGAGCTCCCGAAGGCCCGACAGCTCACGGCCCTGGACGGCCGGGGCGGCGGCGCCGATCATCGACGCCTT
>CAZMIB010000026.1:0-24511 GCA_964566245.1 uncultured Elusimicrobia bacterium
GCTGAACATTTCCCTGCAGTCGGAGCGGACGACGGCCCGGGTCGCCGCCATCTCCTCGGGAGCGGCGTCCACGAGCAGCGGCTTCATGATCTCGAGCACTCCCAACTAGGCGGCCAGGATCTCCTGCGCGCGCTTGTAGATGCTGGCCTGCCCACCCGACAGCCCACCGCCGAGGTCGGTGCGCCCCACGAACGCCCGCGGCCGCGGGTCTGGACCGGGAAGGGCGCGACCGGGGCCGCCTCGCGGTACCACAGGCGCACCGGCGCGCGCTCGCCGGGTCCGGTCTCCGCGAGCATCGCGAACGGGATCGGGCTCGCCGCGGCCGCCTCGCTCCAGGATTCGATCTCGCGCTTCTCCTCGGGCGAGGAGGATCGCAGCTCCTCGTACACCGCCAGGCCCTCGTTGAGCCAGCGCAGCTGGGGGCGCTCGCCCATGTACTCGTAGAAGATCAGGTGCGTGAGCTCGTGCGCCAAGGTCGGCTCGAGCTCCTCGCCGTCGTAGGTGTAGACCGCGTTGCCGACCGACGCCCCTCCGGACCACAGCGGCTGGCCGGTCTTATGGTGGTATTCGCCGCTCTCGGCGTAGACGATGATCGGATACAGCCCGAGCGGCCGGAACGAGAACAGCCCGGTGTCGAGCATCAGCTGCTCGTAGTCCTTCTCCGCGAGCGCGGAGACGCGCCGCGCGAGCAGCTCGTCGTGCGCGTGGACGATGAAGCGCGGGCTGGGGACGAGGCGGACGTCCGGGCCGATGTCCTCGAAGTCCCGGGCCGCGGAGCCGGAGGGGTTGTGAGCGACCGGCAGAAGCTCCGGAGGCACGGTGACGCAGCCGGAGACGGCGAGCAGCGCGAGAGGAAGGACGGCCCCGGCCCTCACGCGTCGCGCCGCCGCAGCGTGAACGCGAAGCGCGCCCCTCCGCCGGGGCGGTTGGCCGCGGCCAGCTCCCCGCCGTGGCGCTCGACGATCGTCCGCGAGACGGCGAGCCCGAGCCCGGTCCCTTGCCCGTCGGGCTTGGTCGTGAAGAACGGCTGGAACAGCCGGCGCTCGACCTCGGGCGAAAGCCCCGTCCCCTGGTCGAGGATCGCGATCTCGATCTTGCCCGGCAGCGCGCGGGCCTCGATCCTCACCTCGGCGCCGGCCGGGGACTGCTGGCAGGCGTTCAGCAGCAGGTTCACCAGCACGCGCTCCACCTGGACCGGGTTCGCGAGCACCTCCGGCAGGCCGGGCTCGAGGTCGAGCACCGCCTTCTGGCCGGCTTGCTCGAGTTGGTACGCGCACAGGCCCACGCTCTCGCGGATGAGCGCCTCGGGGCTCGCGGCCACGAGCGGGTTGTCCTCCTTCCGTATCCAGCGCAGCAAGCCGTGCGTCAAGTTCGAGCAATGCCGCGCGGCGGAGCCGATGCGCTCCAGGTCCTTGCGGAGCAGCGCCGGGTCGCGGCCGTTGTTCGAAAGCGCCAGCTCGACGCTGCCCAGGATGACGTTCAGCGGGCCGTTGAGGTCGTGGACGATCCCCCCCGCCATCTCGCCGACGGTCGCGACGCGGTCGAGGTTCGCGGTCCGGGCCGAGGAGGCCAGCGCTTTCGCCGCGCGCTCGAGCTTCTCGCGCATCGACTCGGCGCGAAGCCGCGACGCCTGCTCGCGGCGCCCCGCGCGCAGGATCGCCGCTCCGGAGCCGATCAGCACGAAGCTCTTCAGGGCCGCCTCGAGCGGCGGGCCCTTGCGCTCGGCGATGTGAAAGCCCAGCGGACAGAGCGTGATCAGCGCGATGGCCGGGACGCCGAGCCGGCGCGGCAGCACCAGGCAGCCGGAGAAAAGCGGCACCAGGTAAAGGACCCAAAGCTCGGAGCCGGCCCCGCCCGAGTAGCGCACGATGCCGGTGACGATCAGGGCGCCGGCCGCGACGAGCGCCGCGACCGGTCCCGGGCGCGGGTCGGTCCGCGCGGCCAGCCGGCGCGCCGCCAAGGTCGCCGCGAGGAACAGCGCCAGCAGCCACAGGATCTGCGGGTAGACGAAGCGGTGGCCTTGGCGGCCGAGGACCGCCAGCGCTCCCAGGCCCAGCGCGAACGCCGCGTCGAGAGGACTCATTCCTTGAGCTCCCTATCCTCGCCGAGCAGCTCGTCGATCGCCTGCTCGAGCATCGTCCAGTCGACGGGCTTGGCCAGAAGGCGCACCTGCGGATCGTGGGGGACGAGGCCGCGGGCCTTCTCGGCGTCCATGCCGGTCAGGAAGATGACCGGCACCTCCTTGAGCTCGGTCGTCTCGCGAAGCTTGCGGTAGACCTCGACGCCGGTGCCCCAGATGGGCATCTCGATGTCGCTGATCACCAGGCGCGGCTTGACCGCCCGGGCCTGGATCACCGCGTGCAGGCCGTCCATCGCGGTCGTGACCTTGTAGCCGGCCGTCCCCAGGCGGTTGATCATGAGGGCCAGGAACATGGCGTCGTCGTCGATGACCAGCAGGTACTCGGACATGGGTCGCCCGGAAGTATACTAAACGCGAGCCGTTTTGCTTCAATGTCGCCGCGATGGACTATCAACGTCTTTTGGTCAGCCGCGACGGTCCGGTCGTCCGCGTCGTTCTCAACCGCCCCGAGTCCCGCAACGCGCTCGATGAGACGGGCCTGGACGAGCTGACGCGCGTCTTCCTTAAGATTTCCAAGGAGCCCGGCGTGCGTCTGGCGGTCCTGTCGGGCGCGGGCAAGGACTTCTGCGCGGGGGCCGACATCGGCTGGATGCGGCGCGCGGCCGCGTACGGCAAGGCGCGCAATCTCTCGGACGCGAAACGCCTGGTCGGCCTGTGCCGCGCGCTCGACGAGGCGCCGTTTCCGGTGATCGCCCGCGTGCACGGGAGCTGCTACGGGGCCGGGCTCGGCCTGGCCGCGGCCTCGGACATCGTCCTCGCGGATCCGGAGTCCCGCTTCTGCTTCTCCGAGGTCAGGCTCGGCATCCTGCCGGCCGTCGTCTCCACCTTCGTGCTGCCGAAGATCGGCATGTTCCAGGCGCGGCGCTATTTCCTGACGGCAGAGGTCTTCCGCGCGGCCGAGGCGAAAGAGCTGGGTCTCGTCCACGAGGTCGTCGCGGCTCAGGCGATGGACGCCCGCGAGGCCGAGCTCTCGGCGCGCGTGCTCGGCAACGGCCCGGCCGCCGTCCGCGAGGCCAAGGCTTTGATACGCCTGACTCAGGACATGCCCCGCGCCCGGAGGTTGGAGTACTCGGTGAAGACCTTGGCCCGGCTGCGCGCCTCGGCCGAGGGCCAGGAGGGCCTCTCGGCCTTCCTTGAGAAACGCGACCCGGCCTGGGTCCCCGAATCCATGAGGAGAACCGCATGAAGCCCCTGCTCCTGCCGCTGCTGCTGGTGATGGCCTCCGCCGCGCGCGCGGAGGAGGGCATGTGGACGCTCGACAACCTCCCCCTTGCCGAGCTCAAGCAGAACTACGATTTCGAGCCGACGGCCGACTGGATCGAGCACGTCCAGCTCGGCTCGGTGCGCTTCAACGACGGAGGCTCGGGCTCCTTCGTCTCGCCGGACGGCCTCGTGCTGACCAACCACCACGTGGCGCTGGGCCAGCTCCAGAAGGTCTCGACCGAGAAGAAGGACTACGTCCGCGAGGGCTTCTTCGCGCGCAAGCCGTCCGAGGAGCTGCCCTGCCCGGATCTCGAGCTCAACCAGCTCGTCTCGATGGAGAACGTCACCGCGCGCGTGCTGAAGGCGGTGTCCGCCGACGCCTCCGAGAAGGAGCGCAACGAGCAGCGCAAGGCCGAGATGGCGCGCGTCGAAAAGGAGTCGACCGACACCACCGGCCTGCGCTCCGACGTCATCGAGCTTTACCGCGGCGGCGAGTACTGGCTGTACCGCTACAAAAAGTACACGGACATACGCCTCGTGATGGCGCCCGAGATGCAGGCCGCGTTCTACGGCGGCGATCCGGACAACTTCACCTACCCGCGCTTCGACGTCGACATGGCCTTTTTCCGCGTTTACGAGGACGGCAAGCCGGTTCATCCCCAGCGCTGGTTCAAGCTGAACCCGCGCGGCGCCAAGGAGAACGAGCTGGTCTTCGTCTCCGGCCACCCCGGCTCCACCGACCGTTTGAAGACGGTCGCCCAGCTCGAGTTCGAGCGCGACCACGAGCTGCCCACGCGCTTGGCGATGTACGCGCTGCGCCGCAAAGCCTATCAGGCCTACTCGGCGCGCGGCGCCGAGCAGGCTCGCCGCGCGAAGGACCGCCTGTTCGGCATCGAGAACGCCTTGAAGGCGAAGACCGGCGAGTACGAGGGCTTGAAGGACCCCGCGCTGTTCGACCGGAAGGAGCGGGAGGAGAAGGCCCTGCGCGCGGCCGGCGACCCGTCTCCATGGGAGAAGATCGCGGCCGCGCAGAAGGAGAAGGCCTCGCGCCACAAGGAGTACACGTACCGGCGCCTGAGCGGCTCCCGCCTCGCGAGCTACGCCGAGACGATCGTGCGCTACGTCGCCGAGGTCAAGAAGCCGAACGAGAAGCGCTACGAGGAGTTCCGCGACTCGGCGCTGGAGTCCTTGAAGTTCAAGCTTTTCTCCCCCGCCCCGAACTACGCGGACCTGGAGCAGGAGATGCTGGCGGTCGGCTTGAAGGAGTCGCGCGACATGCTCGGGGCGGAGGACGAGTTCGTGACTCTCGCCCTGGACGACAAGGAGCCCGCCGCGCGCGCCGCCGCGCTGATCGGAGGGACGAAGCTTTTCGACGTCGAGTTCCGCAAGAAGCTCATCGAGGGCGGAGCCGCGGCCGTCCAGGCCTCCGAGGACCCGCTGATCGTCCTCGCGCGCAAGCTCGATCCCGGCTACCGCGAGTTGAGGAAGTGGTACGAGGACGGCATCCAGAGCGTCGAGGCGATCCAGGGCCAGAAGATCGCCGAGCAGCGCTTCGCGCTTTACGGCAAATCCGCCTATCCCGACGCGACGTTCACGCTGCGCCTGAGCTACGGCAAGGCCGCGGGCTACGAGCACGGCACGACGAGAGTCCCGTACAAGACGACCTTCTACGGCCTCTACGACCGCGCGGCCGGCTTCGACAACCGGGCGCCGTTCGACCTGGCTCCGCTGGAGGCCGAGCGCCGCAAGAGCGTCGACCTGTCGACGCCGCTCGACTTCGTCACGACCAACGATATCATCGGCGGCAACTCCGGCAGCCCCGTGCTCAACCGCGACGCCGAGCTGGTGGGCCTCATCTTCGACGGCAATATCCAGAGCCTCGTCATCCGCTACGCCTACACCGAGACCGAGGGCCGCGCGGTCGCGGTGCACTCCGCCGCGATCATGGAAGCCCTGCGCTCGATCTACCGGATGGAGTCGCTGGCCGATGAACTAGTCCCCCCCCACGCCGGCTGAGCCTTAGATTTTTCTCCTTTATTCCCAGTCCGCTTCTCCCCCTTCGGGGGAGAAGGTGGGGATGAGGGGGCAAGTCGTTTCTTTTTTACTTGTCGGCCGCGCCCCCTAGACCCCCGCCGTGCTAATCTTTCCCTGATGCCGTTCGCGGCGCCCGATGGCCGCGTCCTCATGTTCATTGAACTGGTCAAGCGCGCCTACGACGACTGGTCGTACGACAACGCGACCCGCCTGGGCGCGTCGCTCGCCTTTTATACGCTGTTCTCCTTGGCGCCGTTGGTTCTTGTCGTGATGGCCATCGTCGGCCTGGTCTTCGGCCCCGATGCCGCGAAGGGTCTCGTCTTCGAGCAACTGCGCCGCCTGGTCGGCTCCGCGAACGCCCACCGCATCCAGGACGTGATACGCAACTTCCACGAGCCGTCGCTGGACACGTGGGCCGGCGCGGCCGGCCTGGCGACCATCTTTTTCGGCGCGATGGGCGTGGTCGGCGAGCTTCAAGCCTCGTTGAACCAGATATGGGATGTTCCCCCGCGCAGGCTTGGCTGGCGGACCTTGGTCCGCAGCCGCCTCGTCTCGCTGGCGTCCGTGCTGGGCGCGGGCTTCATGCTGCTGGTCTCTCTCGCGCTCAACGCCGGGGCCTCGGCCGCCGGAAAATACTTGGAGGGCGTGCTGCCCATCCCCGTGCTCTTCATTCATCTCGCGAACGTCGTGGCTTCCTTCGCGGTGATCGCCTTGGTGTTCGCGATGATCTTCAAGTTCCTGCCCGACGCGAAGATACGCTGGCGCGACGTCTGGATCGGAGCGATCGTCACCGCCTCGCTGTTCACCGTCGGTAATTTTCTGCTAGGGCTCTATCTAGGGAAGAGCGGCCCCGCCTCCGCCTACGGCGCCGCCGGCTCGCTGGTGCTGATCCTGCTGTGGACCTACTACTGCGCCCAGATCGTCTACTTCGGCGCCGAGTTCACCCACGTCTACGCCGTCTCAAGGGGCTTCCGCCCCGCGAGCTGACGGCGGGGTTTTCTTAAGGAGTGCCCTCTCCCAACGGGAGAGGGTTAGGGTGAGGGGTGCACGTCGAGGAAAGAAAATCTGGCGGAGAGGGAGGGATTCGAACCCTCGGTACAGGCTTTACACCCGTACAACGGTTTAGCAAACCGTCGCCTTAAACCACTCGGCCACCTCTCCAGCCCGGTTATTCTATCAAATCAGCGCCTTGTCGTTGAGAGCGATATTGGGCTACACGTAGCACAGACCAGATTCTCGTAGCAACTCCTTGAGATCCTCGACGCACGACAGAGCCAATCCGGAGTCGATGGACCTCCCCACCTTTTCCGTCCTGTCGAGATGCGTGCGAGCATGGATCAGGCGGATTCTGTGAGCGATATGATAAACGAGATCGGAGAACCAGGGAAGTTCGTCCTTGGCCGCTGCGCGCTGCTTCCGAATGGTCTCAAGCGATCCATTCAGATCACGCCCCGCGGATTTGCCCCCTTTTTCTAGCTGGTGATGGGCGATTTTCTCTGCAAGGTTCCGCGAGTAGGTGACTACGGCGCGGTAGCTATGCGAAGCGATGGCCTTCTGTAGCTCCTCGTATTGGGCAGAGATTTCCTGCCGCGCCAGCGAATTCGATATCGCGTCGAGCTTCAGCGTTGGGAGATCGCCGGTCAAAACTGTTGGCCGCAGGGTGAGCAGTGATTGGTTGAAGGCGTCGAATTCGATCCGCTCGATTCGCCAAAGGCTGCCAGCCGTTGCCAGCGGATCGCGCAACTCTTGCGCGATTTATTGCGCGATAAGTGACCGGTCTCTTTCATGATGGGAGGACTCTATAGCGAGTGGATGGGCCGAAGCCTTCTTGGCGTAGGAGGTTCAATGCCTTGAAACGGCGGAGTTGGAATTGCGCCGTCCTGCGAGGGATACGCATCGCTACAGCATACTCGCCGGCGGTGACTGAATCCCGAGTTGATACCCACCGCCATCCAGCACGCTCAGTCTTACTCAGTGAGGCCAGGACCTTCGCATCGAGCGCTCGTTCGGCTCCAGCCGTGCTTCGGTAAAGCGTCAAATTCAGATAGGGCGCGGTCCAGGTGTATCGCGGCAAAGGCAGGCCTTCTTTCTCTGCGTCGGCCTTCAAAGTCTTGACGCCGAGGCCGCGCTCCTCCGCCAGCCCCATGTGGGAGAAGACGTAGTGCAAAACCGGGTTGCGGCTCAACATCGGGGCATTGAACGACTGGAGCTGTTCGACTGTGACCGGTAGAGGAGGAGCGCCCGGGCTCTTGATCGTGATGGCGTCCTCGGTGACGACGAGTTGGCATTTCGCGCCCCGAATGTCGTAGTCCCGGTGAATCAGCGCGTTGATCACCGCCTCACGCACCATTTCAAAGGGAACGGCGGGGCGGGTCTCCCTGCGCATCCGGCTCCGGTCGATCACGTTTGGCAGCTTGTCGCCGAGCCACTTCTCGGCCATATCGGGAATCAGAATCATGGGCTCGTCGAAGTCGAGGAGTTCGTCCTTTCCGTCGGGATAGTGGATCGTGGCCAGCAGACCGGCTTGGTGAAGAATTCTGCGGGGACGATCTCCGAAAAGAAGGAAGCCGAACCCCGTGGGTACCAAGCGGCTTCTCTCCTCCCTAAGCAGTCCTCGCTCGAGCAAATGGTGGTTGAAACTCTTCGAGCCGACCGTCGCCTGGATTTTGGCTTGAGTGCGGTAGAGCTCGAGGGCTTTATCTGAAAAATCCTTGATGGAGGAAACCGCGAGGGTATTTTCAAGCGACGAGAGCGCTTGCTCCTTCCGTTGCTTAACGTCTCGCGCTGTCTGCGCCCGAGCGATAGCCTGCCTGAGGAAATCCTTGTTCGCGGCGCGGATGACCTCCTGCAGGTCGCGGTCGAACATATGGATTTTGATGCCGGCGTCTTGAAGGAACTTGATACCCTTTCGGTCCACTTTCGGATCGGGATCCTCGATCCCAACCCAAACTTCCTTGATCCGAGACAGGACGATGCGCTCGGTGCAGCTCATCTTGGGAGGATGGCGCGAATCGGGAGCGCAGGGCTCGAGGGTGGCGAATAGAGCGGAGCCGTCGAGCTTGACGTGCCGATTCTTTCTCTCCAGCAAAGTGAACTCTGCATGGTCGCCGTGGCGCAGCTCGCCTCGGCAGGCCGTCTCGACCGTGCCGTCCGGCTTCACGATCACGGCGCCGACAAGGGGACTCGCCTTGCCGTCCTTGCGCGGTTCAGCGACAGAGTGGCGCATCGTTTTGATCGCCAATTCCATGAGTGTGCGCGGCTCCGCGGCCAGCGAGACAATTTGGCCGCTTTCCAGCGTAGTGTTTACGTAGTGTTTCCGGGTCCAAACCGCAGGATGGGACTGCACGGCCCCGCTCCGGCTGCGCGAACGCCTTGGTGCCGACGACCTTCCGCGGGCGTTTGTCCGTGACGCCCAGGATGACCTTGCCGCCGCCCTCGTTGGCCAAGGCCACGCAGTAGTCGGTCAACTCGTCAAAGCTGAAGCGCTCCTTGGCTTCTTTGAACTCGACAGGCCCTTCCTTGGCCGCAAGGAGGGTCTCCAGTTCTTGAACGTCGTTTACTGAGGTTGCCTTCATGGGTTACGGGCCGGGGCTCTCCTTTCCGAGACAGCACTTCTTGAACTTCTTTCCGCCCCCGCAAGGACAAGGGTCGTTGCGCCCGATCTTAGGGCCTTGCCGGACCACGGGCTCCCAGGAGGCCCGGCTCTGCTCCATTCGTTGGTGCTCCTCGTCGAGGCGTCGTGCCTCCTGATCTTCGAGAGCCTGTGCCTGGTCCGTCTTGCCGGCTTTCTTGAGCACTTCGATCAGGCATCTCGTGGCCTCATCGCGGTCGTCATCGTCCGCCAGCACTCGGCCGGTGCGATAGCAATCCTCCGCAGCCGCGAAATCCTTCAACGCCTCATAGGCGTGGCCGGCCTTGATCTGAACCCATACATCCTGCGGGAAAGTCTTGACGTTTGCGGCAAGCTGCGCGCGCGCCTCGGCCTCGCGGCCGGCCTCGGCCAGGATGAGCGCTCGGTCTCCCAAGAAGACATCCGACGCTCTAATCTCGGCCCAGGCCTGGCCGAGGCGCGCCCCCTCGTCAACCAGGCCTTCGGCCGCCAGGTTCATGGCGAGGGGAGTCAGCCAGCCGAGGAGGTCTTCAAGATAGCCGTCGAAGACGCGGAACCTGGAACGGTCCCCGCGGACCGCGGTATGCAGCTCCATGGCCAGGGCGTACTGCGCCTGAAGTTCCTCTTTGGAGAGCCCTGAACTGTCCGGCGCCATGCCTTCCTTGATTCTCCGGGCCAAGGGCAGCAGCTCCCCGAGCATCGTCTCCGCCTGCTTGCGGGTGAGCAGCGGCAGGCCTTCATCTTCGTCCTCAAGGTCCTTCACGGCGCGCTGCCAGGCCTCATCTTCCGAGAGCCGCGCGCCTTCCCAACGTTTCCGGCGTTCAGCGACTTTCTGCGGCGAATAGAAATCGAGCCAGTCGCGCTGATACCAATAGAGGTCAGGTTCTTTCTTGAAAAGCGCTTCGCGCACGTCCTCGGGGTGGTAAACGTCGTTCTCGGGCAGCTCGGCGAGGTCGAGCAGGAGGCTTTCGTATTCCTTGAGGCGGAAGTCGAGAAGAATGTCGCCGGCCCAGATGCGCCCTTCCGGGTCATCGTCGGTATCGCTCGCAATCTGAGCGATGAAGTCGAAAATCTCGGCCGTGCGCTCCGGGTGGCGCAGGGCCACGGCCGCCATGCCGCACATGGC
This sequence comes from uncultured Elusimicrobia bacterium, assembly GCA_964566245.1. Classification (GTDB taxonomy): domain Bacteria; phylum Elusimicrobiota; class Elusimicrobia; order CAZMIB01; family CAZMIB01; genus CAZMIB01. The sequence goes on from CAZMIB010000026.1 coordinate 10,114, forward strand.
GCGATGGCGGAAATAGCAGTCGCCGTCGTACTCCTCAGCTCTTCCTTTAAGAGGCTCCAATACGCGAGGACCCAAGCGGCCGAAGATGGAGGCCCACTCCTCGTCGATCCAATCGTTGTCCAAGTCGTAGGAAATATCGAAGGCTTCAAGGAGGGCTTCCGCGGCTTTGGGGCCGCCGATGGCGCCGAGAAGGAAGCAGGCGTGGATCGCGGAGCACCAGCCGGCGTCTCCCCTATCATGGTTCTCGGGCTCAATGGCCGCTTCGGCCAGGGTCGGGACCATGCGCTCGCCGCGCGAGATGACCTCCTGCGCGAATTCCATGGGCAGGCGATCCCCTTCGGTGAAGATGAGCCCAAGCAGGGCCTCGTCCGAAAGCGCGCGGTAGCCCGTTTTGGTCAAATCTTCCCGGCCGCTCTTGAATAGTCCCAACAGGCCGCCCACCTCAGTCTTCCTTCCGGCTGCCCATGATGTCCTCGATGGTCAGGGGAACCCCGGGCTGTCCCGGCGTCCTCGTCAAGAATTTCGGAGGAATCGTCCAATGCGAGTCCTTGGTCTTCACGCTCACGGTCTTGCGGTTGACCCGGACGACGATCCCCTCGACCGCGCGGCCGTCGCTCTGGAAGCTCACGCGGTCGCCCACCTCGAACTGGTCGAGCTGCGCTCGGGTCTTGAGGCTGTGGAGGTATTGGATGCGCCGGACGACCTGTTTGTTAAGCTCGAAGAGTTCCTCCAGGGACAGCTTCTCGATGTCAAAAGGCATCTTGGTTCCCTCCTATGGCGTCACTCTCTGGCCCTTGCCGTCCTTCGTATCCTGCCCCCAAATGTCCGGGCCGCGCGGCGGTCCCATCGTGCCGAGGTATTCGAGAAGGACGGCCTCCGGGTAGACCCAGCGAATCCGTGCGACGACGGTCGCCGGCCCGGTGTGCGGGCTTGTCAACGGTACTTGGCGCTCGTCGATCCAGCGAATCGACCCTCCGGTCGTCCCGGTCATGCCGGTCGACCCCGTATGCGGGTGCTCGATTTCCCAGACCACCGGCCGCGCCACGTAGCGGGTGGAAGGCCGGGAGAGCGCCACCTCCAAGTAGGACAGCGGCCGCTGGTTGAAGCTTTCAATCCACGGTCTGAGCGCGTCCTTTTCCCCTTGGCGGGCCGAGAAGTTCTCGACGATATTCCGCCACGGAACCGCGACCATCGCGGCGGCGGCGATCAGGCCCAATAAAACTCCGCGGCCGACTTCGAGCCATCGCCGAGGAGGAGTCCATGCTTTAAGCTTTTGGAGTTCGAGGATCATGATCGCGCACCTGCCATCTCGAACCATCATGGATCGAGGGAGGAGGTCCCTTGCCCACGACGGCTCGCTAGAAGCCAGCATATTCTAGCAATCTCGCCGCGATGGATTCGACGACGGGACGAAGCCCCGCTCTCGGCGCGAGCACGGAGGCGTCACGCAAGGGCGATAGCCTCGCGGCGGCCCATGTCCTATAATCGCGCCGGTTTCGGGGAGGCATCGGCATGTTAAAGATCGCGATCGTGACCGGAAGCACACGGCCGGGGCGCAAGAACGAGCCGGTGGCGCGGTGGGTCCACTCCATCGCGCGGCAGCGCAAGGACGCCGAGTTCGAGCTCGTCGATATCGCGGACTACAACCTGCCGCTCCTTGATGAGCCGGGGCCGCCCAGCCTGGGACGGTACGAGCACGAGCACACGAAGACGTGGTCGAGGAAGATCGGGTCGTTCGACGGCTACGTATTCGTCTCGCCCGAGTATAACCACGGGACCTCGGCCGCGCTCAAGAACGCGATCGATTATCTGTATCGCGAGTGGAACAACAAGGCGGCGGGCTTCGTGGCCTACGGCGGCGCGGGCGGCGTCCGCGCGGTCGAGAGCCTGCGCCTGGTCATGGCCGAGGTGATGGTCGCCACCGTGCGCGCCCAGGTCGCGCTCTCGCTGCATGACGACTTCGAGAACTACTCGGAGTTCAAGCCGCAGGAACGCCGCGCGGCCGAGTTGGATCGGGTCCTGGATCAGGTCGTCGCGTGGAGCGGCGCTCTGCGCGCGGAGCGGACGAAGTAGCGGGCCCGCCCGGCAGCGCGTTTCCCCGCCTTGGCCGTATCGTTGCGATATTCCAGGGCGTGGGACGGCATCCTAATTCCGGAAATGAAGCTCCGAATATCCGGGTCGTCAGCCTCGCGGCGCCGGTCCGGCACGCGCTGACGGCCTTGGTCGCGCTCGCGCGGCGGCCCGAGGAGTGCCTCGACGTTTCGTCACTCAATCGCTCGCTGGGCTTGCCGCAGTCGGCGCTCTCGAAGTGTCTGCAGCGCCTCGCCCGTCGAGGATTGCTCGAGGCGCGTCGGGGGCCGGGCGGGGGCTACCGGCTGACGCGCGATCCCAAGCGCGTGGCGCTGGCGGAGATCGCCGAGGCGATGGACGACGGCGATCCGCGGCTCGGACGTTGCCTGACCGAGGAGCGCTCCTGCTCCACCTTCACGCCCTGCCTGCTGCACGAGGCGGCCGTCGCGGCGAACGCCGCTCTTAAGGACGCGATGGCGCGCCTGACCCTCGCGGACGCCGCCTACGGCTCGTGGCACGGCTGGAGTCCCCGATGATCGCGCCCTTCCTATTAATAGCGGCGGTCCTGGCCGCGGCTCCGGCGCCCCGGCACGCTTCGAAGGTGGTCGAACTCCCCGAGGATTTGGGCGCGGAGACGATCGACGTCTCCTCGTACCCCGCCGAGTACCGGAAGATCTACGACGAGATCTTCCTGCATATCTACCCCTTCATGCGCGGAGGGACCGCGCGCGCGATCAATTCCCCCCTCATCGAGCTCGATCCCGCGGGCGAGGAGGCCCTTCGCCGCGAGCATCCGGAGTTGTTCGCCGATCCGCGCGTCGCCTCGGTCTCGCCGGACGGCTGGAGGCTCGAGGTGACGCGAGTGAAGAACCGGCCGCCGTGCTGCGGGGCCTGCCCCGTGCTCTCTAGGAGGGACGCCGTGGAGCTTCGGCGCTTCCTCGTCTACGACTCGCTGCGCCGCAAGACCGGCGCCAACGCCGCGGCCTGGGTCGCGGCGCGTCGCGAGTTGATCCAACGCTTTGACGCCGTAAGGGACGCCTCCGCGTCCAACGCCGCGCCCCCTCCGGGGACCGAGAATAGGAGACCCTGACATGAACTCACTCCGTCTGTCCGTCGTCGCCGCCGTCGCCGCCGCGCTGTCCTTCCCGCGCGCCGCCCGCTCGGAGCTCGTCGAGCAGGCCGTCCTTACGACGGCCCCCAACGTTCCTCCTCCGATCCTCCGCAAGGAGGCCGCTACCGTGAAGGTGGCCCTCGAGACCAAGGAGGTCGAGGGAACCTTGATGGAGGGCCTCGACCAGCCCACGCGCTACCTCTTCTGGACCTTCAACGGGACCGTCCCCGGGCCGTTCATCCGCGTGCGCGAGGGCGACACCCTCGAGCTCTCGCTGAAGAACGCGGCCGGCAGCGCGATGGCGCACAACATCGACCTGCACGCTGTGACCGGTCCGGGCGGCGGGGCCGCGTTGACCTTGGCCAAGCCGGGCGAGTCGAAGACCGCGCGCTTCAAGATGCTGAACCCCGGGCTCTACGTGTACCACTGCGCGGCGCCCCCGGTCAGCGATCATATCGCCAACGGGATGTACGGGATGATCCTCGTCGAGCCGAAGGAGGGCCTGCCGCCCGCGGACAAGGAGTTCTACGTGCTGCAGTCCGAGTTCTTCACGAAACAGGAGATGGGCTTCGAGGGTCTGGCGAGCTACGACTCGAAGAAGGCCTCCGAGGAGGAGCCGACCTACATCGTCTTCAACGGCAAGCACGGCTCGCTGATGGAGACCGGCGCGCTCAAGGCCAAGGTCGGCGAGCGCGTGCGCTTGTACTTCGGCAACGCGGGGCCGGGCAAGATCTCCTCGTTCCACGTGATCGGGGCGATCTTCGACAAGGTGTACCGCGAGGGCGCGTTCGGCTCCGAGCCCGAGCGCAACGTCCAGACGACCTTGGTGCCGGTCGGCGGCTCGGCGGTCGTCGAGTTTAAGCTCAGCGTTCCCGGCAACTATACCCTCGTCGATCACGCGATCTTCCGCCTTGAAAAGGGCGCGGTCGGGATACTGACGGCCGAGGGGACCGGGCCGACGGGCATCTACCAGGCGGCGAAGTAATGACCGCCCGTAGAGCGTCCGTCGGGGCTCTCGTCGCCGTCGCGGCCTGGTCTTTGACCAGGTCCGCGGCGGCGGCGGTGGAGCTTAAGCCGTACGGCCTGCTGGTCGCGACCTACGTGCAGGCCTGGGGCCGCGCGAACGCGGTCGACGTCCCGGCCTACGCCGCCTCGGGCGGCAGCCTAGGGGCGTCGAGTCAGGACACCGCGGCCTTCACCGCGCGTCAGTCGCGCTTGGGACTCAACGTCGTCGGCGGGCGCGGTCCCATGGACTCGGCTCTCGGCGGGACGATCGAGGCCGACTTCTTCGGCCTGCGCAACAGCGCGTCGTCCAATCTGGACTCCTTGGCCTCGGCCCCGCGGCTGCGCCTGGCCTTCATCGAGGCCAAGCGCGGCGACGACGCGGTGCTGTTCGGCCAGGACTGGACCAAGGCCCTCGCGCCGCTCAATCCGGCCTCCCTTCTGCACGTCGGCGCCCCGGCGCTGAGCCAGTCGGGCAATCTTTGGAACCGCGACCCTCAGCTCCGCTGGGACCGGACATGGAAGCTCTCGGGCGAGTGGTCGGCCGGGACGCGGCTGGCGTTGGTGCGGGCGTTCACCGGGGATCAGAGCGGGCGGACATCCACCGTGACCGGGACGACGTTCGCGGTCCCGAGCGCGGCCGACGCGGCCGGCTCCGGCGAGTTCGCCGCGGAGCCGGCTTGGCAGGCGCAGGCCGAGGTTCGCCGGACGATCGAGGGGCGGACCTTCAGCGCCGGGCTCTCGACGCAGTACCTCCGCCAGTCGTTCAACGCCGCCGTCCCCCCTCCGGCCGGGGCCGCGAACGGCGACGCCTCGGGCTGGCTGTGGTCGGCGCACGTCGTCGCGCCGGCGCTGGAGCGGCTCGACCTTTCCGGCGAGGCGTTTTACGGGCGCGGCGACCAGGGGCTGAACGGCTTGGGCACGGTGTTCAACGACCAGGGCTCGGTCCGCCAGACGCTGACGCGCGGCGGCTGGGCCCAGGCCACCTTGAAGCCCGCCGACGGCTGGCGCCTCAACGCGATGGCCGGCTACGAGAAGGTCGACCGCACCGGCCTCGCGGCAGGGGCGCTGTACTGCAACCAGACGGCGGCCGTCAACGCGATGTGGGACGCGAGCCCCGAGCTGACGCTCTCGCTCGAGTACGGGCGGATCCAATCGTTCTACGTCGCGGCGATGTCCGGCGACTCGCAAAGCCTGGGCCTCGCGGCCCAGCTCAAGTTCTGAGAAGGAGCCCGCCGATGCTCGACGCCGTGGTCCACTGGCTGCACTTGATGGCGGCGATCCTCTGGGTCGGCGGGACGTTGTTCACCTCGGTCGTGATCCAGCCGGTCCTGCGCCGAGAGCTTCCGGAGGCGGCGCGGATGTCGATTTACCGAGAGGTCGGCCGGCGCCTGACCAAGCTCCAATGGATCACGTGGGGCGTGCTGATCTCGACCGGGCTATGGAAGATCGCGCCGATGCGCTGGGAGCCGGAGCTTTGGCACGGGCCTTTCGGGCGCGTCCTCGCGGTCAAGCTGAGCTTGGTCGCGTTGATGATGGGGTTGAGCTTGGTCCATTCCTTCGTCTGGGGTCCCGCCCTGGTGGGCGGGGGCTTGGCGCCGGCCGCGCGCGCCGCGCTGGCCGGGCGCGCGGCCTTTTGGGGCAAGGTGAACGGACTCGTCCTGATGGGCATCGTCTTCTGCGCGGCGCTGCTGCGCTACAACCCATGGTGAACAAGGGCGATATCGCCCCGCCGCCGTCGCTGCCGCTCAGGCATTTCGTCGGGGCCGCGGCGGCGTTTCTCGTCTTCGCGGCCGGGTTGACGGCGGGAGCGTCGCGGCTCGTCGGTTTCGGCTTCGAGCCGCGCTTCGCGCTGGGCTTGGTCCACGTCCTGACCATGGGGTGGATCGCGCAGACGATCCTCGGCGCGTGGTGCCAGATGATCCCGGTTCACGGCGGCCGGGCGCTGGTCCTCGAGCGCGGTCTCGGGGCCGGTTGGTGGATGTTCGCGGCCGGGCTCGCGGGCTTCGTCGGCGCGCTGTGGTCCGGCTCGGACAGGTATTGGATTCCGGCGGCGCTCGTCTACTCCGGGCTGCTGTCCGAGCTGATCCCGCTCGCGGCGACGCTCGCGTCCGCCCCGCGCCGCGACTGGCCGGGAGCCCACTTCGCGGCCGCCTTCTTCTGGCTCGTCGCGCTGGGCGCGGCGGGCTTGCTGATGGCCGTCGACCGCCATCGAGCGATCGTCTTCCGCGATCCGGAGGGCGGGCTCGTCGCGCACGTCCACATGGCGCTGATCGGATTCGGGACGATGACGATCTACGGCGCGGGTTACCGTCTTTTCCCATGGGTGGGCCTGCACGCGATGCGCTCCAAGCTCGAGGGGCGCCTCGCCTTCGCGTTGCTGCAAGCGGGCTTGGTCGGTATGGCCGCGGACGCGCTTTTTTTCGGCCGGCGGCTCATGCCGCTGTGGGCCGTCCTCTTGGGCGGCTCCTACGCGGCCTATTTTTCCCAGCTGCGCCCGCTCGCGGCGGAGACCGCGGCGTTCGACCCTCCGGTCGCCGCGCTGCTTCTGGGGATCGCGGGAGGCGGGCTCTGGGCCGCGCTCGGCGTCGCGCTGGCCTGCGGGTTCCTGACCGACACGGTGGCGGCGCGATCGGCCTACGTCTACTCCGCCCTGGTCGGCTTCTTCACTCCAATCATCCTCGCCCAATCGCGGAAGATCGCGACCGTCCTCGTCTGGCGGCACGTCTACGGCCCCAGGGACGGAAAACCGCCGCTCTCCACGCCGACGTTCGAGGACCTGAGCCGCCGCCGGCAGGCCTGGGTCGAGACGGGCGCTTTGCTCGCCGCGCTGCCGCTCGGTGTCGCGGGCTTCCTATGGGAGGACGAGCGGCTGGTCGCCGCGGCGGGGCTGGCGCTTTTGGTCTGCGCCGTCGTCTACACGGCGCACGTGGCCTCGCTGTTGAGCCGCCTCGTCCGGAGATAAAAAGGGCCCCCGTCCGCGCGGACGGGGGCCGGTAACGAGCGTCTCGGCAGGTGCTAGTTCGTCACCCTGGCCTTGCGGAGCCCCTCGTCGAGGATCCGCTTGAAGCCTGCTTCCTTGGCCTCGAGGTTTTTAAGCCGCGTCCACCACTCCTCGAGACCCACGGTGTGCGTCACCTTCCTCCTATCGGGGAGCCCTTCCATGGGTCACCTCCTTGGGAGTTCGGCTGACGACACGGCAGACGTCAACTCCAGGATAGCAGAGGGTCCGCGGGCGCGCAAGGCCCAGAAAGGACCTATGCAGCGGGGACCAACTCGGCGATGTAGCGGTCCAGGAGGTCGAAGTTGATCGGCTTCGGGAGGAAGCGGACCTTCGGGTTCTCGGGGACGATCTTCTTGGCCTTTTCCTCGGAGATGCCGCTCATGAAGATCACCGGAAGTCCGGCGGTCACCGGGCTGCGCTGCAGCATCTCCCAGGCCGTCGTGCCGTAAGCGTTCGGCATCTGCACGTCGCTGAGGATGAGTTGCGGCTTCGCCTGCGCGGCGGTCTCGGCGGCGGCCATGCCGTCGGTGACCGTGACCACCTGGTGGCCTTTCGCCTCGAGGAACAGCTTGACCATCATCAGCAGCCCCACGTCGTCCTCGGCGACCATGATCAGGGCCATCAATCCTCCTCTTGAAGAAGCTTGAACAGGCGGCTCAGGCGGTCGGTCTTGCGTTGGTCGCCGCGGTCGGTGTAGACGTGGATCAGGTTCGCGAGCACGCGCGCGATCAGCGAGCGATTCGAGACCGGCCGGAAGTAGCGCCGGTCGTAGCTGAGGCCCTGCGACATCAGCAGCTCCTGGCAGTCCGCGACGGTCAGTATCTTCCCCCCGCGGAACGGGTCGAGATAAAGGCGCTGGTTCGGGGCCTGGAACTGCACGATGAAATGCCCCGGCAGCCCGATCCCGGCGACAGGCAGCGCGACGCGCTTGGCGGCCAGCAGATAGAGCGCGGAGAGGGTGATCGGTATGCCGAGCTTGCGCTCGAGCACGCGGTTGATGAAGCTGTTGTCCGGGTCGTTGTAGTTCGGGCCGTTGCCCTTGAAGCCCTTCAGGACGAACAGGTAGTCGTTGAGCAGGTGGATCACGTCGAGCGCGCGCTCGCGCCCCGAGAACAGGCGCGCCAGGTCGGCGCCCATCGCGTCGAGCGGCCCGGAGACGTCCTCGCGCTTGAGCTTCGGGTAGGCGAAGGTCGCGATCAGGTAGAGGCCGTCCTCCAGCGAGACGTCGGTCTTCGAGCGGTCGGCGAAGCGGGTGAAGGCGTCCTCGAGCGCGTCCCAGCGCACGTCCTCCACCAAGGCCGCGACGCGCCCCGAGGTCGCGACGTCCAGGCCCCCGAGCACGGCCTCGACCTGCTCGGCCTGGAAGCGCAGCGCGCTCTTGAGCTGAAAGGTGATCTGGCGCAGCGCCCCGGCGTCCTCCTCGTCGAGGAGGCTGATCAAGGCGCGGAGCTCGCCCTCGCTGAAGGTCTTCATGGGGCGGGAGTCCCGGCCGGGGCGTCGAACTCGACCAGGACGTCCTCCCCCTCGACCGCGACGCGGTACGCGGCCACCTTCATCGAAGGGACGGTCTCGCAGGCGCCGTCCGCGACCGAGAAGCGCCAGCCGTGCAAGGGGCACTCCAGCCGGCCGTTCTCGAGTTTCCCCCCGCCGAGCGATCCCCCGCGGTGCGGGCAGGCGTCGTCGAGGGCGTGGACCTGTCCGCCGGCGCGGCACAGCGCGAGCTTGCGTCCACCGACGCTCACGCCGCGCGCCGCGCCCTCAGGCAGATCGGAGAGGGACGCCGCCTTCATGATCGGCGTAAAATCCTCTCGGCGGGGCGTTCGTCGCGCATCGCAGCGTTCCGCCCCCATTCTAACACATCGCGATCACATCCCGGCGCCTTTTGCGGGGCCGCGGGCCTCCGTGCTAATATCCCACGAGCGTGCGCTCCGCCCTGGCGGCCTGCCTTTTCCTCGCGACCCTCGCGCTCGGCGCCTTCGCGTACCGCGCGTTCTATCAAGGCGGCGAGACCTACGAGCTGTGCCATTACAGCGAGCTCGCCGCGAACCTCCTGTCCGGCCGCGGCTATAGGACGTCCACGTATTATCCCTGCACCTTGGCCTACCTCGGCTCGCGCGGGGTGAAGGTCGAGGGCGCGGGGCCGGTCGTCGACCGTTTCCCGCTGCAGGCCGGGCTTGTCGCCTCGATGCAGCTCGCCTTCGGCCGGAGCGACGCGGCCGCGGTCGCGGCCAACGTCCTGGCGCACGCGGCCTGGGCGGCCTTGGCGCTCCTGGTCGGCCTGCGCTTTTTCTCCCCGGGCGTCGCGGCCGGCGCGGCGCTCCTGCTGGCGTTCAACCCGATGCTGCTCGCGGGCTACGACCTGCGCGGCTATCCCGACGTGCTGTTCGGCTTCCTGCTGCTCGCGCTGAACGCGCTCTTTTTCGACGCGCTCGTCCGCCGCGGCGCGGGCCGCGCGCTCGCGGCCGGCGTCCTCGCGGGGCTGTGCTACCTGAGCCGCTACAGCTTCGCGCTGTTCCTGCCGGTCTATCTGTCGGCGCCGCTGTGGTCGCGCGAGGCGCGCGGGCGCCGGCGCGAGGCCGGGCTTTTCCTGGCCGGCTTCGCGGCGCTGGCGATCCCTTGGTCGGCGTACAACGCATCCATCCTCGGCGCCGCCTCGCCGCCGCTTTTGGTATGGAACCTCGCGCAGGACACGATCGGCGGCGTGCTTCCATGGGCGGACTACCGCGTCTATCACGCGTCCGATTTCCTGCACGCGGCCGCGCTGTCGGCCCTCGGGTGGAAATGGCTCGCGTACTTCCTGCAGTTCCTTCACGACGTCCCCGGGTTCTGGTTCAGCCTCCCGCTGTTCCCGTTCGCGATCCTCGGCCTTTGGCGCCTGCCCGAGAGCGCGGGCCGCGCGTTCGCGAGGTTTTACGCGGGGCTGCTGCTTTGGGCGGCGTTCTTCTTCTCGTTCCTGCGCTACGAGCAGCTCGGCTTCATGAACGGACGCTACTACCTTTGGTTCGCCCCGGCGCTTTATTGGTCCGCGCTCGCGTTCATCGAGCGCCTCGGGGAGCGCCTGTCCGCGCGCGGGGCCAAGGCGGCCGCGCCGGCGGCGGCGGCGCTGACGCTCGCGGGGTGGGCGTTCCTGCTGCCGCATTTCCCGCGACGCGGCGCGCGCGTCCCGGTAGGCGAACGGCCCGAGATCATGCGCCTGAAGGCCCTGGCCCCGTCCGGCTGGGTCGTGACGAACCTGCCGACTCAGCTCACCTGGTACGCGGGGCTCAAGACGATCACTTTGCCGAACCTTCCGCCGGCGGTGGGGCGGATTCAGCGCGACTACGACGTGGACTACGTGTACCTGTCGTTCGACCGGGTCGGCGAGTGGATGAACTACCCGGCGTGGCGGGCGTTGGCCGGCGGTTACGCGGGCGGGATCCCGCGCTTCTGCGCGGAGCTGGGCTACGAGGTCGCCGCCTCCGACGAAGCGGGCGTCCTGCTCAAGCGCAAACGTTGAGCTTTCTTACTGCACGCAAGCGCAGAGGTCCTTCGACTTCTTGCGGGCCTTCAGCTCCTTGCTGAAGCTTTTCTCCCACTTGTCGAGCGCGGAGGAGGTCGCCTTCGCGAAGCGCTTGCGCTCGGCCTTCATCGCGCGCTCCTTCGCGTCCATCTCCTTCGAAAGCTCCTTGCGCTCCTGCTTCAGGGCCTTTTGCTGTTCCTTGGTCAGGCTGAGCTGGTAAGCGTCGTCCAGGTCCTGATCGATCTTCGACTGCCGGCGGCGCATTTTCTCGTAGGCGCCGACGGTCTCGTCCAGGGCGGCGCCGGCCTGCCGATGGTACCAATGCACGAGCCGCTGGACGCCCTTGCCGAATCCGTCCGCCGAGTCCGCGGCCGACCACCAGCCGTCCGCGAGGTCCGCGGCCTGCCCGGAGCGCCCCGCCTCGGCGGAGGATCGCTCCTCCTCGCGCGCCGCGGCGACGATATCGTCGAAACCGTCGTAGGCCGCGTACAGCCTGTCGGTCACCTCGCCGCAGGCCTTCTTGGCCGCCTTCTTCGGCGCGCCTTCCGCGCAGGCCGGCGCGAGGACCGCCTTCTTCTGGGCGCAGACGTACTCGTCGAGCCAGGCCGAGGACAGCTCGCTCAGCTTCTGCGCCGGGTCCCGTCCGTCGGCCGCGAGGCCGGACACGTAGCTCTTCCAATCCCGGGAGCAGCCGGCGCCCCCCTCCGCGGCGCGCGCGGACGAAAGCCCGCCCGCCGCCACGACGAGAACCAGCCCGATGGAAATCTTGACGTTCATGTCACTCTCCTTTCCGGCCCGCCGGCGCGCTGATCGGGGCCGAGCCCACGACCGCGTGGCCGCCGAAGCCCCGCCGCAGCGCGGCCAGGACCTTGTTCGAGAAATTGTCCGGCTCGCGCGACAAGAAACGCGTATAAAGCGACAGCGCCAGCACCGGCGCCGCCACTCCCGCCTCGATCGAGTTCATCACCGTCCACCGCCCCTCGCCCGAGTCCTCGACGTACCCCTTCACCTGGTCGAGATTCGGATCCCGCGCGAACGCGTCCTCCGCGAGCTCGAGGAGCCACGACCGCACCACCGAGCCCTGGTTCCAAAGATGCGAAACCTTCTGCAGGTCCAACCCGAAGGGGCTGGCCTTCAAGATATGGAACCCCTCCCCGTAAGCCTGCATCATCCCGTACTCCACGCCGTTGTGCACCATCTTCACGAAATGCCCCGCCCCGGCCGGCCCGCAATGCAGATACCCGTCTCTAGGCGCCAAAGTCTTGATCGCCGGCTCGACGATCTTGAACGCCTGCTCGGGGCCGCCCACCATGATGCAATACCCCTTCTCCAGCCCCCAAATTCCTCCTGACGTGCCTTGATCCAAAAAGGAAACGCCCCGAGGGGCGAGCTCCTCCGCCCTTCTCATTGAATCTTTGTAGTTGGAATTCCCGCCGTCGATAATGACGTCTCCCTTCTCCAACCCCGGGAGCAGTTCCGCGATCGTCTGATCGATGAGCGCCCCGGCCGGCAGCATGATCCAAATGCACCTCGGCTTCGGAAGGGAACGCGGCAAATCCTTAATGGAGGCCGCGGCCACCGCCCCCTCCTTCACCGCCTTCTCGACCGCCTCATGCCCGCGATTCCAAACCGTGACCTTATGGCCCCCGCGCAACAACCGCGTGACCATATTGCCGCCCATTCTACCGAGACCGATCATTCCGACGTGCATGGGAGTCCTCCGTCGCAGTTCACCCAGTATGCCAATAAAGCATTCATGCCTTCAATCCGCGCGCCGTCGGCCAACAAGTCAAAGTATGACACCGATCACATGCGGGGCATGATGCCGTAGAGGCGGTTGTAGCCGTTCAGGGCGGCGACGCGGTAGGCTTCGGCCATCGTGGGGTAGTTGAAGGGCGTGTTGATGAAGTAGAGCAACGAGTTCGCCGGCGCCTTCTGGGAAAGGATCGCCTGCCCGATGTGGATGATCTCCGAGGCCTGCGGCCCGAAGCAGTGCACGCCCAAGAGCTCCAGCGTCTCGCGATGGAAGATCAGCTTCAGCATGCCGATCGGCCAGCCGATGATCTGCGCCCGCGCCAGGCTGCGGAACTGCGCGTGTCCCACCTCGTACGGGACGCCTTTGGCGGTCAGCTCCCGCTCGGTCAGCCCGACCGAGCTGATCTCCGGGCTCGTATAGATGCCGGCCGGCACGTGCTCCAGCTTATGGCTCGTCTTGCCGAAGACGATGTGCTCGGCCGCGAGACGCCCCTGGTCGTAGGCCGCGCTGGCCAGGCTCGGCGGGCCGATCACGTCGCCGACCGCGTACACCCCCGGCGCGCCCGCGCGGTAAAACTCGTCGACCGGAAGGTTGCCGCGGCCGTCGGGCTTGATGCCGAGGACCTCCAGGCCGAGGCCGGCCGTGTTCCCGGTGCGGCCGTTCGCCCACAGCAGGTAATCGCTTCTCAGCTTGCGGCCCGACCTCAGCTCCAGCACGACGCCGTCGTCCGACGGGAGCACCTTCGCGTACTCGTTGTCGTGGCTGATCACGACGCCCTGGTCGGCCAGGTGGTAGCTCAGCGCGTTGATGATCTCGTCGTCGAGGAACGACAGCAGGCGGTCCCGCGTGTTCACGAGGTTGACCTTCACCTCCAGCCCGCGGAAGATCGACGCGTACTCGCAGCCGATCACCCCCGCCCCGTAGATCGTGATCGAGCGCGGCGAGCGCTCGAGGCTCAGCACCTTGTCGCTGTCGAGCACGCGCGGGTGCGAGAAGTCGATGTCGGGGGGCCGGTACGGCCGCGAGCCGACCGCCAGCACGAAAGACTTCGCCTTGCGCCGCTCGACCGAGGCCGCGGTCCGGATCTCGATCTCACCGGGAGCGACGAAGGCCGCGCGGCCGCCTAGCACGCGCACGCCGTTGCGCTCGTAGAACGAGCGGCGCATCTCGACCTGCTTGTCGATCACCGCGGCCGCGGTCTTCAGCAGCGCGGGATAGTCCAGCTCCACCGCGTGCGCGGCGCGGTGGAACAGCGGGTGGCCGCGGAAGTCCCGGAGCTGCTGGACGACCTGGCGAAGCGCCTTGCTCGGGATCGTCGCCCAATGCGTGCAGCCCCCGCCGACCTCGAAGTAGCTTTCGACGACGGCGACCGAAAGCCCCTCCTTCGCGGCCTTCATCGCCGCGCCCTCGCCTCCGGGCCCCGTCCCGACGACGATCAGGTCGAAGTCCATGGCTCAGCCCCGCGCGGTGAAGCTCACGTGGACGCGCAGGCGGTCCTCCTTGAAGCCGTCCGGCAAAGGCGGAAACGGCGCGGCCGCGGCCGCGGCCGAGACCGCCGCGTAGTCGAACAACGAGTTGCCCGAGCCTTGCGAGGCTTTCGCCGAGCGTATCGAGCCGTCGCGCATGATGTCGAAGCTGACGACGCACGCCAGCGCTCCGCCGCGCGGCATGCGCGACTGCCACTGTTCCCAAAGGTTCACGCGGACCTGGGTGATGTACCACGGATAGGGAAAGTTCGGGAAATCGGCCGAGACGCCGCCGCCTTCCCCCTCGCCTTCCGCGCCCTCGCCCGCGGCCTCCCGGGGCGCCGAGGCCGGCTCCGCCGCGCGAGAGGGAGCGGGAGCCTTCTCGGCCGGGGCGGCCGAGGTTCCCGAGAGCACGCTCGGGCGCGGGAGCGGGCGCGACCGGGAGCGCCGCACGGAGCGGAAATCGTCCTCCTCGCGCGCCGCGGAAGGA
>CAZMIB010000027.1:0-24336 GCA_964566245.1 uncultured Elusimicrobia bacterium
GGCGGCCCTGCAGGCCGCCCAGGCCGCCTACCCCGGCTGGAAGCGGACCCCGGCCCCGGCCCGCGGCCGGATCCTCGACACGGTCGCGCGCCTCGCGCGCGAGCGCAAGGAGGAGCTGGCTCGCCTGCTGACGATGGAGGAGGGGAAGATCCTCTCCGAGGCGCGCGGCGAGGTCGAGAAGGGCATCAACCTGCTCGAATGGAACGCCGGCGAGGGGCTACGCTTCATGGGCCAGACCGCGCCCTCGGAGCTGCCGCGCAACCTGCTGCTGACGGTGCGGGAGCCCCTCGGCGTCGTCAGCGTGATCACCCCGTGGAACTTCCCGTGGGCGATCCCGTGCTGGAAGATCGCCCCGGCCTTGGTGGCCGGCAACTGCGTGGTCTTCAAGCCGGCGTCGAACACCCCGCTGCTCGCGGCCGAGTTCGTGAAGCTCTTCGAGCAGGCCGGCCTGCCGCCGGGCGTGCTGAACCTGGTGCTCGGCTCGGGCTCCTCGGTCGGGGACATCTTGGTCGCCGATCCCAAGGTGAAGGCCGTCTCGTTCACCGGCTCCAACGGGATCGGACAGGGCGTGCACCGCATCGCGGGGGAGCGCGGGGTGCGCGCGACCTGCGAGATGGGCGGCAAGAACCCCTGCGTGGTCTGGGAGGACGCCGACCTCGATCTGGCGCTCCCGGGCATCGTGAAGGGGGCGTTCGGCTCGACCGGCCAGCGCTGCACCGCGACCAGCCGGCTGATCGTGCACGAGAAGGTCGCCGACGCCTTGCTCTCGCGCCTGCTCAAGGAGCTTTCCGGTTTCGTGATCGGCGACGGCCTGGACCCCAAGACCTCCATGGGGCCCGTCGTCGACGCCGCGCAGCACAAGACCGTGCTGGACGCGATAGAAAAAGGTAAAAAGGAAGGGGCGCTCGTCCACGGCGGCCGGGCGCTGAAGGGACCGGGACTGGAGCACGGGTTTTTCGTTGAGCCGACGGTGTTCGACGGAGTGAAGCCCGCGGCGAGCCTGTTCCAGGAGGAGATCTTCGGCCCGGTGCTCACGGTCAGCCGCGCGCGGAGCTTCGAGGACGCCCTGGCCCTGGCGAACGACAGCCGCTACGGCCTGACCTCGGCGATCTACACGCGCGATCTGACGTTCGCGATGCGCTTCGTCGACGAGATGGAAGCCGGAATGATTCACGTGAACAGCCCGACGATCGGAGGCGAGGCCCAGGTGCCGTTCGGGGGCATGAAGGACTCCGGGGTCGGAGAGCGCGAGATGGCTAAGGAGGGCGTCATGTTCTTCTCTCAGCCGAAGACGGTCTTCCTGGACTACACCGGCGAGGGCCGGAAGTCGAACCTGTACTGATGGCGCGCAAGACCGCGGGCCTCAAGGAGCTGTTGACGATCCCGCTCGTGACGGCCGAGGGCTTGGCCGGCGGGCTCCTGGGCGTGATGGCGTTCGGCTTCGTGCAGGCCGCGCTGAACCGCTCGCCCTACGCCTCGATGGCGGCCCCGTACGAGGAACAGATACGCCTCGGGATCGTCTGGGCCGCGATCGGCCTGGCGACCGGAAGCGGCTTGAACCGGCTCAACTCCGCCTTCGCCGGCCTGGGCTCCGCCGCGGTCGCGGCGATCGGCCAGACGCTGATACTCGCGGCCAAGCGCGACATGCCGGACATAGCGGCCCAGATGGCTCCGGCGCTGAGGATCGGCTCGCACCTGCTGGCCGGGACGATGGTCGGACTTCTCGGCGCGGCCGAGCATCCGTTCCAGCACGCGGGGCTCGCGTTCCTCGGCGCGATCGCGGGACTGGCGGGCGACGAGCCGCTGGGGATGCTGTTCCCCGGGCTCTTCCAGGCGGTGCGCTCGTTGACCGGCGCGCCGGTGCTGCGCGCGGAGGTCTTCCAGTCCCTTTCGCTCGGCGCGTTCACGGGCCTTCTGCTCGGGACCGGCGCCGTCCTCTACTATACCCCTCACGTCGGCGAGGGCGAACTGACCGAAACATTCGGACAAACCGGGAGCTGACATGCCAACCTTGACCAAGACCGCGAAGGCCGCCGCCGGCGAGTGGACGCCCGAGGAGATCCTCGAGGAGCGCCAGAAATATCTTCTGCCCTCGACGGCCGCCTATTACTCCAAGCCGCTGATGATCACCCGCGCCGAGGGCGCCTACGTCTACGACGACAAGGGCCGCAAGCTCCTCGACGGCTTCGCCGGCGTCGTCACGATCTCGGTCGGCCACTGCCACCCCGAGATCGTCAAGCGCGCCCAGGCGCAGATGG
Source organism: uncultured Elusimicrobia bacterium (assembly GCA_964566245.1). Classification (GTDB taxonomy): domain Bacteria; phylum Elusimicrobiota; class Elusimicrobia; order CAZMIB01; family CAZMIB01; genus CAZMIB01. The sequence goes on from CAZMIB010000027.1 coordinate 2,259, forward strand.
CCGTCTTCGACCACTCGACGACGCTTTACCTCTACCCGCAGCTCGTCAGCTACGCGAAAAAGCTCATCGAGCGCGTGAAGCCGGCCAACCCGGACCTGGACGTCTGCTTCTTCACGAACTCCGGATGCGAGGCCAACGAGCTGGCCGCGATCATCGCGAAGAACTACACCGGACGGCATGAGTTCATCGGCCTGCGCCACTCCTTTCACGGCCGCACGATCATGGCGATGTCGATGACCGGCCAGTCCGCGTGGCGGCACTCGACGCCGTACGTCTTCGGCGTCTATCATGCCCCGGCGAACTACACCTACCGCCGCCCGGCCGGCACGACCCCGGCCCAGTACGCGGAGTGGTGCGCCGACGAGCTCGGCGAGGTGATCCGCTACTCGACCGCCGGCAAGATCGCGGCCTTCATCGCCGAGCCGATCTCCGGCTTCGGCGGCGTGATCGACCCGGAACCGGGCTACTTCCCGCGCGCCTACGCCGAGGTCAAGAAGGCGGGGGGGCTCTACATCTCCGACGAGGTCCAGACCGGGGTCGGCCGGACCGGCCACAAGTTCCTCGGCATCGAGCAGTGGGGCGTGAAGCCCGACATGGTGACGATGGCCAAGGGCATCGGCAACGGCTACCCGCTGGGCGCCGTGATCACGACGCGCGAGATCGCCGAGTGCATGCGCGGCAAGACGCACTTCAACACCTTCGGCGGCAACCCGGTCGCGATGACGATCGGCGAGGCCGTGCTGGACGTGCTCGCGAAGGAGAACCTCTCGAAGAACGCGGCCGAGGTCGGCGGCTACCTGAAGAAGAAGCTCGACGCGATCGTCGAAAAGATCCCGCTGGCCGGCGACGCGCGCGGCAAGGGCCTCATGCTCGGCGTGGAGCTCGTGAAGGACAAGAAGACCAAGGAGCCGGCCCCCGAGGCGGTCCTGAAGGTCATGGACCTGATGCTGGAGCGCGGCGTCCTGATCGGCAAGGGCGGCATGGCCGGCAACGTCCTGAGGATCAAGCCCCCGCTGTGCATCACGAAAGCCGACGCCGACCTGATCGCCGGCGCCCTGGAAGAGTCGCTGAAGCTGGCCGCGAAGGGGTAGGACTGGAAATGCACCCAGGTACCCTCTCCCTTGCGGGGAGAGGGTAGGGCGAGGGGAAGGCCGTTTAGCACTCGGCGTTTTATCCTTAAGCCTGACGCTGTTCGTTCTCCCGAGCCGCGCGCAGGAGCCCGAGTCGTTGCGCCTCCGCCCCCTGCGCGACGAGGCCGCCGGCGAGCATGCCGAGGAGGAGATCGAAGCCCATAAGCGCGCGACCCTTTGGGATATCCGCCCGGTCAACGTCGTCGACGTCTTGCCCAAGTAATCCGGCAGGACGTTCCTCTTATGCCGCTGCTACCGCTGTCGCTTTATCGGTCCCTTCGCACGGCATCAACAGCTTTTCTCGCAGCGCTACGTCACGAATTGGAGCGAGGCCAATTCGTAGCAATCCATGAACCTTCCGGGCTCATATAGAGCAAATCACGGATTGCGTTGCGAATCTTATGGTCTCTAGGATCCACCAGTCATCTCCCAAACAAGCTTATCCATGCGCAAGCACACCGCATCCTCGCTCTGTGGTCTGAAATTCTAAAGCATGGACGTCCCCAATGGCATGGGTCCTTGGTGCCCTATGCCCGGGCCGAAGTTCCTAGCTCAAAATGGGTCGAGCGGTCTTGATTGGAATCGACTTACGGCACGGCGCGCGGGCCGCAACGGGGGAAGTCGTCGTCGAAGGCAAAGATCGCGTCGAACCTCTCGGCGCGCATGAAGGCCAGGCTGGTGCAGTCGGTGAAGCTCAGGCGCTGATCCCTGAATTTCCGCATCAGGGCCAAGGCGGCGGCCTCCCATTCGCGATCGACGTAGCGGACCGCGATCAGGCGGCTCTTGAGCACGGCCTCCGCGAAGGCCAAGGCCGCCTCTGGGCCGACCGTGTAGCGCAGGCGGGTGAGCGTCTCGTCGACGACATAGTTGCTGGTGACCAACCGGTCCGAGGAGACCAAGGTTTCCCAAAATCGTTTCGCGCGCGCGTGACGCGCGTCGGAGCGGTCCTCGAGCGCGATGAACGCGCTGGTGTCGATGAATATCCTCACCCGCCGATCCCGTAGATGTCCCGGTCATGCTCGACCGAGCCGTCGGCGATGCCGCTCTTGAAGGCCCCGATCAGCTTCGCGAAGGGATCCTTCCGCGGGTCGACGTCGTCCGGCGCGGCGATACTGTAGGTCTGCTCGACCGCCTCGCGTATCAATTGAGCGACGCTCTTGCGTTCCTTATAAGCCAGAAGCCTCAAGCTTTCCCATGTCTCCGGAGAGAAGCGAATATTCGTAGCGACTTTGCCTCGGTCTTTGGGCTTCATGGTACTATGGTACCATGGTACCAATTAAAAATCAAGACAAAATCGCGAGCCGGCTCCGGCCATCCGCGCCGGCGCGGACTGAATGTCCGGCGCCGATATCGAAGCGGATCAAGCGTCGACCGCCGCTTTGGCCCTAACGCTCGCGGTCAGGGAACGACAGAACGCGCGCGCGGCCCGATCCGTTCGGAGGGCTTCACGCCGCAAGCCTTGAGGACGGCCGCGGTGTCGCGGCGCGGGTCGCCGAGGCGGGGCGACGGCTCCGGCATGGACTGGCGGGGGGAGAGGACGGGGCCGACGCAGGCTTCGCGGCCGGCGAGAAGGCTCAGCCAGGCGGCGCGGGGCTTGCGGCGGAAAATCCGGGCCAGCGCGGCGCGCAGGCGGGGAGCGTCGCGGAGCGGATCGAGGCGCTTGAGATCCTCGCGGCCGAGCGCTCTCAACAACTCATCGGAGTAGCGCCGCTCCAAGCCCGCGACGGCCAGCACCTTGCCGTCGCGCGCGGGGTAGAGCCCGTAGAAAGCGTTCTTCCGCAGCTCGCCCATTAAGCCTAGGGCGCTCGCCTCTCGCGCGGCCTCGGTCAGCGAGACGTCGATACGCGCGCCGCGTCCGGTCCGTTCCCGCGCGAACAGAGCGGCCGATACCCGAGCCGCCGCCTCCAGGGCCCCGGCCGCGTCGGCGACCGGAACCGACGGCATCGAGGGCGGATCGCCGAGGCTGCCGGCCAGGCCTTGGTAGTTGAGGTCGTGCCCGGCTCGCGGCGAACCCTTGCGGCCATGGCCCGTGAGCGAGGCATAAACCAAGCGGGGGAAACGCTTGGAGAGCGCGGGGTAGCCCAAGCCCAGGCGATCCATCAGGCCGGGACGAAAGCCCTCGATCATGACGTCGGCGCGGGCTAGAAGGCGGAACAGGGCGGCCAGGCCTTCCGGGCGGCGGAAGTCGAGGATCACCAGGCGCTTTCCGCCGTTGAGCCAGGCGAACAGTCTCGGGGCTCGCCTGGCGGGATCGGGCCAGTGGGGGAGCTCGAGCTTCCAAACCTCGGCGCCCATCAGGCGCAAACGACGGCCGCAAAGAGGACCGGGGAGAAGGTGGCTGAAGTCGGCGACGACGATGCCGGAGAGGGGTTGGGGGGAGGGCATCGGGACGGCAATATATCATTAAAAAATATTTATAAAACAAAGACAAAAAAGGCGTGTCCCCTCACCCCAACCCTCTCCCGCCTCCGCGGGCGAGGGAGTTCCTAAAAAGTTTGACCCTCCGTATGGGTTTTGTTAGAATCCAATGACCAGCCCGCGCGTTCTGGAGGTCCCAATGTCGGCCACCGCGAAGAGCGCCGTTTCCAACGCGAAGTCCAAGAAGCTTTATGCCGAGCTCGAGCGCGTCCTGCCCCGCTCCCTGTATCTTTACACGCACCTGTTCATCGAGAGCGCCCAGGGCGCCCGGATCAAGGACGTCGACGGGAACGAGTACGTCGACTTCGCGGGCGGCATCGGGACGCTGAACGTCGGGCACTCGCATCCGGCGGTCACGCGGGCGATCAAGGAGCAGGTCGAGCGCTTCCTGCACACCAGCTTCCATGTGATGCCGTACGAGGGCTACCTCCGGCTCATCGAAAAGCTCGTCGCCTTGGCCCCGGGCAAGTTCCCGAAGAAGGCCCTGCTGTTCAACAGCGGCGCGGAAGCCGTCGAGAACGCGGTGAAGATCGCGCGCGCGTTCACGAAGCGCCCGGGCATCATCTCCTTCGAGAACTCGTTCCACGGCCGCACCTACATGGCCGTGACCTTGACCGGCAAGGACAAGCCGCTGCGCCACGGCCTCGGCCCGTTCCCGGGCGAGGTGTACCGCGCCCCGTACCCCTATCAGTACCGCGCCCCCGAGGGCATGAGCCCGGAGGCCCTGTCGCGCGCCTGCCTCAAGGCGGTCGAGGACGTCATGGTGTTCCAGACCTCCCCCGAGCGCGTGGCGGCGATCATCGTCGAGCCGTTGGAGGGCGAGGGCGGCTTCATCCCGGCCACGGCCGAGTTCATGCAGGGCCTGCGCCGCCTCTGCGACAAGCACGGCATTTTGCTGATCGCGGACGAGATTCAAACCGGCTTCGGCCGCACCGGCAAGATGTTCGCGATCGAGCACTTCGGCGTCGTGCCGGACCTGATGACGGTCGCGAAGTCGATCGCCGCCGGCCTGCCGCTCTCCGGGGTGGTCGGCCGGGCCGAGGTGATGGACGCGCCCGAGGTCGGCGGGGTCGGCGGGACCTACGGCGGAAACCCGGTCGCCTGCGCGGCGGCCTTGGCGGTCCTCGACGTTTTCGAGAAGGAGAACCTCGTCGCGCGCGGCCAGAAGATCGGCCAGGTCCTCGAGCGCCGCTTCGAGGACATCCGCAAGAAGGTCGAGTTCATCGGCGACGTCCGCGGCCTCGGGCCGATGCGCGCGCTGGAGCTCGTGAAGAGCCGCAAGACCAAGGAGCCCGTGGCCGAGGCCGACGCGAAGGCGCTTATCACCGAGTGCGCTCGCCGCGGCCTGCTGATCCTCAAGGCCGGCCAGTACTCCAACGTCCTGCGCTGCCTCGCTCCGCTGGTGATCACGGACGCGGAGTTGGATAAGGGCCTCGATATCCTCGAGGACGTCTTGAAGGAGTACAAGCCGTCATGAAGATCACGGTCCTCGGCGGGCTGGGGCTGATGGGGGAGGCCTGCGTCCACGACCTCTGCCGCTCCCCGCTCGTCGACGCGATCGAGGTCGTCGATCTCAACGTCGCGCGCGCCCCGGGCCTCTTGAAACGCCTTCCGAACCGGCGCAAGGTCCGCGTCCAAGCGCTCGATTTCACGAACCTCCCGGCCGCGGTGCCGGCGTTGGCCGGAAGCAAGGTCGTCGTCAACTGCGCCTGGTACGAGCTGAACCTCAAGGCGATGGACCTCGCGCTCGCGCTCGGGGCGCACTACATCGACCTCGGCGGGCTGTTCCACATGACGCTCAAGCAGCTCAAGCGCCACGGTGAGTTCAAGAAGGCCGGGCGGCTCGCGGTCCTGGGCTGCGGCTCGACGCCCGGCATCACGAACATGATGGCGAAGCGCCTCGCCGAGGATTTCGACCGCATCGACGCGGTCGGCATCTATGACGCCAGCCACGAGGAGCCGCCCCAAGGCAACGGCGCCGGCTTCGTCCCGCCGTTCTCGATACGCACGATGCTCGACGAGTACGAGATGCCGGCGCCGGTGCTTCGCGACGGCAAGCTCAAGATGATCGACGCGTTCACCGACGAGGAGGAGCTCGAGTTCCGCGCCCCGATCGGGCGCGCGCGGGCCGCGGCCTGCATCCACTCCGAGCTGGCCACCTTGCCGGGGGCGTTCCGCGCGAAGGGCGTGCGCAGCATGCACTTCAAAATCGTCTATCCGGAGGCCGTGAAGCGCCAGCTCGCGATGCTGGTCCAGCTCGGCTTCTCGAAGAACGATCCGATCCGCGTCAACGGCGGGCACGCGAGCCCGCGCGGCTTCTTGACCGCGATGGCCCTGCATGGCGCGGCCGGACTGGACTCCGTGCCCGAGGATTTCGAGATACTGCGCGTCACGATGGACGGCCGCAAGGCCGGGCGCGCGCTGAGCAAGGCCTGGGACTGCGAGATACGCGCGACGCGGGAGCTGTCGGCCGGAGCGATGGGGGTCGGCTTCACGGCCTCGATCGCGGCCCAGCTCATCCTGCGGCGCCAGTCGGCCCCCGCGGGCGTGATGGCCCCGGAGGCGGCGCTGCCCGCCGTCCCGTTCTTCAAGGAGCTTTTGTCGCACAAGGCGTTCTCGCTGACCGAGAGCGCCCGCCGGGCGATGCCGGTCGTCGGGTAGAAGTTGGGGGAGAGGCCATGAAAGCCACCGCGAACGATATACTCAAGCAGACGCAGCGGATACTCGAGCTCATCTCGAAGGAGGAGCTCGACACCCAGGACAGGGAGTGGATATCGAAGACCACCGTCGAGTCCTACGAGAACCACATCAACCCCGGCATCCTCGAGTACCGAAAGGCGGTCTCGACCGAGTATACCTCGATCGAGTGGGCCGACTTCGGCAACTCGTTCACCGACATCAACGGCCGCAAGTACATCGACCTGCTCGGCGGCTTCGGCATCTACAACACCGGCCACCGCCATCCGCGCGTCGTGAAGGCGGTCGTCGAGCAGCTCCGGCGGCAGGCCCTGCACAGCCAGGAGCTTTTGGAGCCGTTCCGCGCGATGCTCGCCAGCCTCGTCGCCGACATCTGCCCCGGCGACCTGCAGTACAGCTTCTTCGGCAACTCGGGCGCCGAGGCCGTCGAGGGGGCGATGAAGCTCGCGATGCTGCACACCGGCCGCAAGTCCTTCGTCGCCGCGGTCGGGGCGTTCCACGGCAAGACCCTCGGCGCGCTGTCGGCCACCGCGCGCGCGAAATTCCGCCAGCCGTTCATGCCGATCCTGCCGGACTGCTACCACGTCCCGTTCGGCGACGCCGACGCGATGGAGGACGTGCTCAAGTCCGCCGACGTCGTCGGCAACGACATCGCGGCCGTGATCCTGGAGCCGATCCAGGGCGAGGGCGGCATCAACGTGAGCCCGGAGGGCTACCTCTCGAAGGTGCGCGACCTCTGCGACCGTTTCGGCTGCCTCCTGATCCTCGACGAGATCCAAACCGGGATGGGGCGCACCGGGAAGATGTTCGCCTCCGAGCACTGGAACGTCGTGCCCGACATCATGACCGTCGGCAAGTCCTTCGGCGGCGGCGTGATGCCGATCGGGGCCTTCATCTCGAACCGCACGATCTGGGAGCATCTGTTCCCGGAGCCGTGGCTGCACTCCTCGACCTTCGGCGGCAACCCGCTGGCCTGCGCCGCGGCGATCGCCGGCATCCATGTCCTGCTCGAGGAGAAACTGCCCGAGCGCGCCGACAAGATCGGCAACGCGATGATGCAGAAGCTCAAGGCGCTGCGGCGGCGCTATCCCAAGCTCTGCGCCGACGTGCGCGGCATGGGGTTGATGATCGGCATCGAGTTCCCGTCCGACGAGATCGGCTACGAGGTCGCGAAGGGCCTGTTCGACAACGGGATACTGGTGGCCGGGACCTTGTTCCACGCGAAGACCTTGCGCATCGAGCCCCCGCTGACGATCAGCCAGGCCGAGGTCGACCAGGCGCTCTCGACCATGGAGAAGGTGTTCAAGGACGTCAACCAAAAGCACTTCGGTGAAAAGATCTTGATCCGGCGGTAAGGTTTCAATGGCCAAGAGCGCGACGTTGGACAAGCGGCGCAAGCCGCTGAAGATGCCGATCGGCGGGGAGCTGGTCGAGAGCCCGAAAGGGCGCGTCCGCCAGATCATCAACCCCGCGACCTGCGAGGTCCTGGCCGAGACCTACGACGCCGACGCGGCCGACGTGAATTTGGCCGTGACGCACGCGCGCGCCGCCTTCGATGACGGGCGCTGGTCGCGCAAGACCTTCGCCGAGCGGGCCGCGGTCCTGAACCGCCTGGCCGACCTCGTCGAGAAGAACGCCGCCGAGCTGGCCCAGCTCGAGTCGGACAACGTCGGCAAGCCGCTGAAGCTCGCGCGCGACGGGGACATCCCGTTCGCGGCCGACAATCTGCGCTTTTTCGCGGCCGCGGCGCGCTTGCCCGAGGGCCGGGCCGCCGGCGAGTACGCCGGAGGCTACGCGTCCTTCTTGAGGCGCGAGCCGGTCGGCGTCGTCGCCTTGGTCGCGCCTTGGAACTATCCGTTCATGATGGCCGCGTGGAAGATCGGCCCGGCCTTGGCCGCCGGCTGCTCGGTCGTCCTCAAGCCCTCCGAGCTGACCCCGCTGACGACGCTGCGCTTCGGCGAGTTGGCCCGGGAGGCCGGCTTGCCGGAGGGGATCCTCAACATCGTCACCGGCGGCGAGGAGACCGGAAAGGCGTTGACCTCCCACCCGGACGTCGCGATGATTTCGTTCACCGGCGACACCGAGACCGGGAAGAAGATTCTGGCCCAGGCCGCGCCGACGATCAAGAAGTGCCACCTCGAGCTCGGCGGCAAGGCGCCGTTCGTGGTCTTCGAGGACGCCGACCTCGAGGCCGCGGTCCAAGGCGCGGTGGTCGGCGGCTTCGTGAACGGCGGCCAGGACTGCACGGCCGCCGCCAGGATCTACGTACAGGCCGCCGTCTATAAGCGCTTCCTCGACGCCTTCGTCAAAGAGGCGGCGAGGGTCCGCGTCGGCCTGCCGCGGAACCCCAAGACCGACATGGGACCGCTGGTCTCGGCCGAGCAGCTCGAGCGCGTCGAGGGCTTCGTGCGCCGCGCCGCTTCGGCCGGCGCCGAAATCGTCCTGGGCGGCAAGCGCCCCGCGGCCAAGGAGCTTCAAAAAGGCTTTTTCTTCGAGCCGACCATCGTCGCCGGGGCGCGTCAGGACTCCGAGATAGTGCAGCGCGAGGTCTTCGGCCCGGTCGTCGTCGTCCTTCCGTTCAAGGACGAGGCCGAGGCGATCCGCCTCGCGAACGACGTGCCGTACGGCCTGGCCGCGAGCGTGTGGACCGGCAACGTCCAGCGAGCGCTGCGCGCCTCGGCCGCGCTGCGCTTCGGCACGGTGTGGCTGAACGATCACCTTCCGCTGGCCTCCGAGATGCCGCACGGCGGCTTCAAGCTTTCCGGTTTCGGCAAGGACCTCTCGGCCTACGCGCTCGAGGAGTACACCGTGGTCAAGCACGTGATGGCCGATACGACGGGGTCCGCGCGCAAGCCGTGGCATTATACGGTCTACGGCGAACAAGGATGAGGACCGGCTACGCCATGGCCCCCCAGCCCACGCTTCCTCCGCCCGCGCCCCTGGGGGGGAAGGAGCCGAAGACGAATTTGCTCGAGCTTCGCGGCCTGACCAAGGCCTTCGGGGCGACGACGGTGCTTCAGGGCATCGACCTGGACGTCCGGCGGGGGGAGTTCCTGACCTTCCTCGGGCCTTCCGGCTGCGGCAAGACGACCACGCTGCGGATCATCGGCGGCTTCGAGACGCCCGACTCCGGAGACGTCCTGATCGACGGCCGCTCCGTCGCGGGCTTGCCGCCCTACCGGCGGCCGGTCCACACGGTCTTCCAGCACTACGCGCTGTTCCCGCACTACGACATCTTCGAGAACGTCGCCTTCGCGCTGCGCATCCAGCGCCTGGGCGAGGACGAGATCTCGCGCCGCGTCCGCGAGGCGCTCGCGATCGTCAAGCTCCCGGGCTTCGAGCGGCGCCGCGTCGACCAGCTTTCCGGCGGACAGCAGCAGCGCATCGCGCTCGCGCGCGCCTTGGTCGGCCAGCCCAAGCTGCTCCTGCTCGACGAGCCGCTGGGGGCCCTCGACCTCAAGCTCCGCAAGGAGATGCAGCTCGAGCTCAAGCGCATCCAGCGCGGCCTCGGGATCACCTTCATCTACGTCACGCACGACCAGGAGGAGGCGATGACGATGTCCGACCGGATCGCGGTGTTCAACCGCGGCCGGATCGAGCAGCTCGCCGGGCCGAAAGAGCTCTACGGCCGGCCCGCGACGAGCTTCGTCGCCGACTTCATCGGCAGCGCGAACCTCCTGAAGGCGCGCCTCGTCCGCCACCCGGCCCCGGGCGCGGCCGAGCTGCTGATCGAGGGGGAGCTGAAGGCCGTGGTGCCCTGCGGCGCCGCGCGCTGGCCCGAGGGCGCCGAGCTGACCGTGATGGTGCGGCCGGAGCGCCTGCGCCTCAAGCCCGCCGAGGCCGCGACGGCCGACCCCGAGAAGACTCTGGCCTTCCCGGCCATCCTGCGCGAAAGCGTGTTCCTGGGCGCCTCCCACCAGTTCTTCGTCGAGCCCTTCCGCTCGGGCCCGAGCCTCGTGGCCGTGATGGTCGAGGCCCCGGAGGGTCTGGCGGCCGGGCGCGTGCGCGTCGAGGCCGACCTGGACGACGTCCTGATCCTCGACGCCGGCCGAACCCCCGCGGCCGAGCCGGCGCTGAAAAACTAGGCCATCCCCGATGCCCGTTCCCGGCGAGAACGACAGCTTCGTGCGCTTCGTCCAGCTCGCGCTGACCGATCCCGACACCTCGGCCTTCGTGCGCAAGCTCGGCGAGGCCGCCCCGGAGGACCGAGCCAAGCTGCTGACCGCGACCGCGGCCCGCATGCGCCAGGAAAAGGTCCCCGAGGAGACGATCCAGGTCGTGGAGCTGCTGCGCGAGCCGGCCCTGCTGGATAAGATACTCGAGATCATGACCCGCGAGGGAGTTTAAGGACATCATGGACAAGCTTTCCGTCGTGAACCCGGCGACCGAGGAGGTCGTCGGCGAGATACCGAACCAGGGGGCCGAGGCGGTCGACCGCGCGGTCCGCGCGGCCAAGAAAGCCTTCGAGAGCTGGCGCTTCGTCCCGGCCCACGAGAAGGCCGAGATGCTGCACGAGATCGCTCGCCGCGTGAAGGAGAAGGCCGACAAGCTGGCGCTCGCGCTGACCGTCGAGGGCGGCAAGCCGCTGCGCGAGAACAAGGACGAGATGGGCTGGGTGGCCGCCTGCTTCCAGTATTACGCCGAGCTCGGGCGCGCCTCGCGCGGGCGCGTGATCCCCTCGACCGAGACGAGCCAGCTCAACATGGTCGTCAAGGAGCCCTACGGGGTCGTCGGCTGCATCGTCCCGTGGAACTACCCGATCCTGCTGATGGCCTGGAAGCTCGCCCCGGCGTTGGCCGCGGGCAACACCGTGGTGCTCAAGCCGGCCGAGCAGACCCCGCTGTCGACCTTGGCCTTCCGCGAGATTTTCGACGTGCTGCCGAAGGGCGTCGTCCAGATCGTGACCGGGGCCGGGCCGACCGGCGAGGCGATCGTCAAGCATCCCGACGTCTCCTTGGTCGCGTTCACCGGCTCGCTCGAGACGGGCAAGCGGATCGCCTCGCTTTGCGCGGCGTCGGTGAAGAAGTCGCACCTCGAGCTCGGCGGCAAGGACGCCTTCGTCGTCTGCGAGGACTCCGACCTTGACGTCGCGGCGCGCGCGGTCGCCTGGGCCTCGTTCCTGAACGCGGGACAGGTCTGCACCTCGGCCGAGCGGATCTACGTGCAGAAGGACGTCTACAAGCCGTTCCTCGAGAGGCTCGCGGACTTCACGCGGAGCCTGGTGGTCGGCGACGGCCGCGACCCGGACACCGACGTCGGCCCGATGATCGGCGCCGCCTACCGCAAGAAGGTCGAGAGCCACGTCCAGCAGGCCCTGGCGAAGGGCGCGCGCCTGCTGGCGGGGGGCGGCCGGCCCGACCGACGCGGCTACTTCTACAAGCCGACGGTCCTGGCGGACGTCGACCCCTCGATGACCGTCATGCGCGACGAGACCTTCGGGCCGGTCTGCCCGGTGATGCCGTACCGCGAGCTCGGCGAGGCGATACGCCTCGCGAACGACTCCATCTTCGGCCTCGGCGCGAACATCTACACGCGCGACGCGGCCAAGGTGAAGCGCTTCTTCGAGGAGGTCCAGGCGGGGACGATCTGGATAAACGACCCCCTGACCGACAACGACGCCGGGCCGTTCGGCGGCTACAAGGCCACCGGCGGCTCGCGCGAGCTCGGCGAGGAGGGGCTCGAGGAGTTCCGCCAAACCAAGCACGTCCACTGGGATTTCGAGCAGAAGGCCAAGCCGTGGTGGTATCCGTACGGTCGGGGCCGGGCGGCCGCGAACGGCGCCTCCCATCAGCCGGCGGCCCCGAAGGTCCGCAAGGCGGCGGCGCGCTGATGGAGACGCTGACCCGCCGGGACTTCCTGAGAGTCGCGCTGACGGCGGCGACCGTGCCGTCGTTCCTGGCCGCCTGCTCGCGGGCCTCGGAGGAGAAGACGCTCACCTTCTTCAACTGGTCGAACTACATCGGCAAGAAGACCTTGCCGCAGTTCCAGACCGAAACCGGGATCAAGGTCCGCTCGGATCTCTTTTCCGACGAGGAGGAGATGTTCGCGAAGCTGAAGACCGGGGTGCAGGGCTACGACGTGATCGTCGGCACCGACTACATGATCCCGCGCTTCAAGGCGCTGGACCTGCTGGCCGAGATGCCGGTCGACAAGCTGAAGAACGTCGACAACCTCGACGACCGCTTCCGCCACCCGCCGTACGACCCCGAGCTGAGGCACACGATCCCGTACCTCTGGGGCACCACCGGGATCGGCTACAACCGCAAGCTGGCCGGGGCCGCGCCGACCTCGTGGAAGGCGCTCTGGGATCCCAAGCTCGCGGGCAAGATGTCGATGCTCGACAACGCGCGCGACGCGATCGGCGTCGCCCTGCTCGTGCTCGGCCTGCCGACCGGCACCAAGGACCCGGCCGACGTCGAGAAGGCGAAGAAGCTTTTGCTTGAGCAGCGGCCGCTGCTCAAGCACTACACCAGCTCGACCTACATGGACGAGCTGATCGCCGGGGACCTGTGGCTAGCGCAGGGCTGGTCCGGCGACGTCCTGCAGTCCGCGCGCGAGAACCCGAGCGTCGACTACGCCTTCCCGAAAGAGGGGGCGTTCATCTACGTCGACGGCTTGTGCATCTGCAAGTCGACCCAGCGACTCGACGACTCGATCCGCTTCGTCGACTACCTGCTGCGCCCGGACGTCGCCGCGGAGATCTCGAACACCGTCCGCTACGCGACCCCGAACGGCAAGGCCGCCGCCCTCTTGGACGAGGGACTGCGCAAGGACCCGCGAGTCTACCCGGGCCCCGACATCCAGAAGCGCCTGCGCTTCCATGTCCCGCTGGACGGCGAGGGCGAGGAGCTTTGGTCGCGCACCTGGCAAGAGGTCAAGATCGCGTGACCCCGGCCGCCCCGCCCGCGCCCCTTCCGCTCAAGGAGACCCCCTCGGGGACCGCGCCCCGCGGCCGCGTCGAGCGCGCTTTATCGTGGCTGATACGCGGCCGGCGCCACGCGGCGAGCCATCTGCTGCTGCTGCCGACCTCGGCCTGGCTCGCGATCTTTCTGCTTTTCCCGCTGGCCTTGCTCGTGGCGCTGAGCTTCGCCCAGCGCGGCCCGTTCGGGATGCTGCGCTGGTCCCCGCTGACCCTGGATAACTACCGCCGCGCGCTCGCGCCGGCCTACCTGCCGGTGCTGCTGCGCACCTTGGGCTACGCCGGGACGACCACCGCGCTGTGCCTGGCCCTTGGCTACCCGGTCGCGTACTTTCTCGCCTTCTTCGCGGGCCCGCGCAAGAACCTCCTGCTGATCCTGCTGATGCTGCCGTTCTGGACCATCTGCTTGATCGGCGTCTACTCCTGGATCATCCTGCTCGGGCGCGAGGGTCTCGTCAACGGCCTCCTGCTGGCGCTTCATCTGCGGGAGCGGCCGGTCGAGTTCCTGAACACGCCCTTCTCGGTGATCCTCGGCCTGACCTATTTCTACCTGCCGTACATGATCCTGCCGCTGTACGGGACGCTGGAGAAGATACCGCGCTCGTACGTAGAGGCCTCGAAGGACCTCGGGGCCGGCCCGGCACGGACCTTCGCGAAGGTCACGTTCCCGCTCAGCCTCCCGGGCGTCGCGGCGGGGGTGATCCTGACCTTCGTGCCCTGCCTCGGGGACTTCTTCACCGCCGAGTTCCTGGGGGGGCCGCGGACCTACCTGCTCGGCAACCTGATTCAAAGCCAGTTCCTGATGGCTCAGGACTGGCCGTTCGGAGCCAGCCTGGCCTCGATCGTGCTGCTGTTCCTGATCTCGGGCGTGGTGCTTTACGAGCGTCTCGGCGATCAAGGCGAGGCCGAGTTGAGGACGCCGGCATGAGGGGGAAGCGGCTGCTCGGCGCCTACGCCTTTTTTCTGTACGCGTTCCTCTACCTGCCGCTCGCGGTGATGGTCGTCTTCTCGTTCAACGACGCGCGGCGCAACGTGGTCTGGAAGGGCTTCACTCTGCGCTGGTACCGCGAGGCCTTCCAAAACGCCGAGCTGCTGTCGGCCCTCGCCACGAGCCTCAAGGTCGCCCTGCTCTCGGGGGCCATCGTCGCGGTCCTCGGGACCTTGGCCAGCTACGTCCTGGCCTGCCATCCCTCGTTCAAGGGCAAGCGCGTCTACTCGACCGGCCTCAACGTGCCGCTGATGATGCCCGAGATCGTCTTGGGCGCGAGCCTGCTGTCCTTCTTCGTCTGGGTGCGCTTCCCGCTCAGCATGGCGAGCCTGGTCTGCGCGCACGCGGTCTTCTGCCTGCCGTACATGGTCGGCTCGATACGCGCGCGCTTCAGCGCGTTGAAGACCGGCAGCTACGAGGACGCGGCGATGGACCTCGGCGCGACCGAGTGGGAGGCCTTCCGCAAGATCACCTTGCCGCTCGCCTGGCCGGCGATCTTCTCCGGGTCGCTGCTGGCCTTCACGATGTCCTTCGAGGACTTCGTGACCAGCTTCTTCGTGTCCGGGGTCGGGACGACCACCTTCCCGATCAAGATCTACTCGATGATGAAGTTCGGCGTCACCCCCGAGCTGAACGCCCTCTCGACCGTCCTGCTGGCCGCGACCGTCGCCGCCCTCGGCCTTCACGCCTTCCTGTCGCGAAAAACGGCCTAAGTATTGTACCGGGCCCCTTGGACCCCGCCGGCCTGGGTCCAACGCCTCAGGCGCGCAACGAACGGGCGGCTTAAACTAGGAGCATGAAGAGCTTCCTCCACCGTTTCAAGCCGTCGCTGCCCCTCCTTTTCGTCGCCACGTCGTTGACGCGAGCCGGGCTCGCCCACGCGGAGGGCGGGGCCTTGGATCAGCTCAAGGGCGCCAGCCCGGCGCCCGTCGCGGCGCCGACGGCCCCGGCACTGCCGGCCTCGGAGGGCCCCGCCGCGGCTCTTAGCTTCGAGCAAAGCTGCCGCGGTCCCATGGTCCCATCCGAAGGCCCGTACGGCATCTTTCCCAAGGCCAAACCGATGGCGTTGGAAAGCCTCAGCCACATCTTCCCGCTGACCGAAAGCATGTGGACCCGAACGGATGTCCTCAATGATTTCCGGAAGAACAAATCCCCGGAGCAGATCGGGGCCGTCGTGATCGTTAAGACCGAGCTTTGCTGCAATAATTGCTTCCGGCCCTGCGCCGTGACGACAGCGGCGTTCGAGAAGTTCTCGACGCCCCTGATCAAGAAGTTCCGGGTCTACGCGGCCTGGATCAAGAACAACCCCGCCCGACCGGAGGACAAAACCGGCTGGGAGGCGAAGGTCGAGGCCGAGTACAAATTCGAGCAGGGGCCCGGCGCGCGCATCGTCGCTATCGTGCCCGACGGCCAGGGGCGAGTCCATGTCATCGGCGCCGGCGCGGCGGACATCGGGCTTGACCTCGAGCACTTCGAGTTGGAGCAGGGCCGCACGCCGGGGCTCGAGGAGTTTCTGCGGACGGCGATCGACTCGGCCAAGTCCGCCGCGAAATAAGGGCTTCCGCGAGCCGCGCCGTCAGCGCGCCTCGTAGAACGTCTCGATGGGATGCTCGAAGGCCGGACCCGGGCTCCCGTCCTTGGCGAAGTCGGCCTGAACCGCGTACTCGGCCCCATAGGTGAACCGTCGCTCGCGCATGATCGGCGGGGGGCAGGGCGGGGGAGGCGCGCAGCGCCTCCGACCGTCGACGATCTCGCAGCGCGGCGGCGCGCAGGTCCCGCCCCGCCGCTCCCGCAAAACATAGGCGGTCTCCAAGCGGCGGTAGTAGACGACCCTCAGGAGGCCTTCCTTGCCCCGCCAGCCGGCCGTGAAGCCGGCCAAGACGCGCGTCGTTTTCGGCAGGCGCCGATGCCCGTCGTCGCCCGGGTTCCGCGCCTCGCGCTCGGCTAACGCGCGCTCGAGGCGCTCCGCGACGGCCTTCACGGCCGGCGCGTCCGGCGAGGCGTAGGGCGCGAGGAATCCCCGGATCAGGCCCGCCGGGCTCGACGGAGCCCCCGCCGCGCCGTCCACGACCGAGGCCGCCGTGGCGATGAAGTGTATATCTCCGCCGCTCCCCAGGCCGCCGTTCACCGTCACCGAGACGACGTGCGCCTCGTCGCGCAGGCCCCAGGCGTTCGGGGTCTTGCCGTTGAACATCGCCGCGTCCGCGCGGAAGCCGTTCGACATGCGAAATCCCGGGATGAAGTTGTAGCCCTGCCCCTCGGACTTGAAGTAGACCGCGACCGGGCTGGCGCCGTCCGCGTCGAAAGCGTAGACGTTCGCCGGGCCTTCGACGCATGGGAACCGGGGGGCCGCTCCCTCCTCCGCGACGCTTCGCAGGTGATCGATCAGGCAGAGGCTCCCGATCCGCCTTTGGACCAATAACCCCGCGGCCTTCGGCCCCAACGCGGGCCAGCTTTGGAAGGGGGAGATTCGG
The DNA here is from genome assembly GCA_964566245.1 of uncultured Elusimicrobia bacterium. Lineage (GTDB taxonomy): Bacteria > Elusimicrobiota > Elusimicrobia > CAZMIB01 > CAZMIB01 > CAZMIB01. The sequence continues at coordinate 18,885 of CAZMIB010000027.1, forward strand.
TCGAGCAAGGCCGGCCGCGCGGCGGCGGGCGCGGCGAAGCCCGGCGGCGGCTCGGGAACCCGAGGGAGCGGAGCGCTCGACTCAGTCGCGAGGCCCGCCAGGTCCAAGGCCCGCGCCGATGACGCCACCAAGACGACAAGGAACGCTCCGCGAAGGTTCATGGAGCGTTCTTACCAAATAAGCGGCCGCCGGCGTCGTCGGCCGGCGGCCAGGTCCGAAAGGCAAGGTCCCGCTAAGGTTGATTCTGGCTGTTCGGATCGGGAGTCACGTTCCCCGAGGTCGGCACTCCCGAGCCGGTCTGGTTGTTCGTCGTCCCGCCCGCGGCGGGCAAACCCGAGGTCGCGCCACCTTGCTGGCCCTGGGTCGCGCCCCCGATCGTCTGCGCGTTGCCGTTAAGGTTGCCCGCCGAGTATTGGGACCCTCCGGATCCGGCGCCGCCGCTGCCGCTCCCGCCGCTTAGCGTCGAGCCCGACGTGCCGACGCCGCCCACGGTGGACGAGACGCCCCCGCCGCCCACCGTCTTGCCCGGCGGCTGGGAGGTGGTGGCCGAGGACGCGCTCGCGGCGGGCGGGGTGTTGCTGCCGCTGTCGCTGCTGCAGGCGGCCAAGGTTAACAGCGGCAACAAGGCGGCCAAAAGCCTATAGGCTGGTCGCATGAGATCCTCCTTCCTTTATATAGCCCCGAAAAAAGCGATTATCAAGGCGTATCCGTTCGTTTATAGTCTAGCCGGAAACGGCAAGGACGGCGTGACGCGGCGTTAAGCCCGGCGTAAAGGCCGGACGGAGGCGACATCCAGGCGGATCTGCTCGCGGAGGGCGTCCAGGCCGGGGAACTTCCGTTCGCCGCGCAGCCGGCGCATCAGATCCAAAACGAGCCGACGGCCGTACAGCGGACGGTCGAAGCCCAGCAGATGGGCCTCGACGATCACGGCGGGGGAGCCGCCCACGGTGGGGCGCAACCCGATGTTCGCGACCCCCGCCAGACGACGCGCGCCGAGCTCGGCGCGGACCTCGAAGACTCCCGGCGGCAGCAGCTTTCCCGGCGCCACGCGCAGGTTAGCCGTCGGAAAGCCGAGCTTCCGGCCCAGTCCCGCGCCGCGGACCACCTCTCCGGCCAGGCGGTACGGACGGCCGAGCATCGCGTTGGCGGCCTCGAGATCGCCCGCGAGCAGGCGCTCGCGTATCGCGGTCGAGCTGATCTTGCCGGCCGCCGAGACCAGCAGCTTCTTGTCGTAGAGCTTGAGGCCGCGCTCGCGGCACGCCGCCTTGAGAAAGGCCGCGTCGCCGCGTCGTCCCTTTCCGAGCGCGAAATCCGCGCCGATCACGAGGCCCCCGGCCTTGAGGCGCCTCACCAGGACGTCGTCGAGGAAGCGCTCGGCCTCCATGCCGGCCAAGGCGCCGTCGAACGGCGGAACGACGACGCGGTCCGCGCCGAGGGCCTTGAGCGCGCGGCCCGCTCCTCGGGCGTGGTCAGCAGCGGGACGGCGAGCTCGGGATGGAAATGGACGCGGGGCGGACGGGGAAAGAGCACCACGAGGCTGCGCATCGACAACCGCCGCGCTCGGGAGACCAGGTCCTTGACCAGCGTCCGGTGGCCGAGGTGGACGCCGTCGTAGGTCCCGAGCGTGATAAGGTTCATTTGAGCGGCGTCAGCCGCGCGCGCAGAGCCTCGGTGGAGAGCGCCCGGGCCTCGTCCACGGTCAGGGCTCCCGCCAAGTCGTGGGTGCCGATCGACAGGCGGCGCAGGGTCTCGACGACGGCCCCGCAACCGAGCGCGTCCCCGAGGGCCTCGGCCAGAGCGCGCACGTAGGTCCCGCTCGAGCAGTCCAGCCGGAACTCGATCAGAGGAGGCTCGTAGCTCAGCGCCTCCCAGGAACGGACCGTGGTCTTCCGCTCGCCGCGCGGGACCTCGACCCCCTTGCGCGCGTAGGCGTAGAGCGGACGCCCCTTGTACTTGACCGCCGAGTACGCCGGGGCCGGCAGCGAGACCTCGCCGACCCAGCGGCCGAGCCAGCCCCGGACGTCCTCGAGCGTCAGCTCGGGCACCGGACGCTCGATACGCTGCTTGGAGTCGAGGTCGCCCGTCTCGGTCTTCAAGCCGAGGCGCACGCGGCCGCCGTAGACTTTCGGAAGCTTCTGGAGCTCGGCCTGGGAGCGCGTCGCCCGGCCGACCAGGAGGATCAGCAGCCCGGTCGCGATCGGATCGAGCGTGCCGGTATGGCCGACGCGCGCCCCGGAGCCGAGGCGCCCGCGGAAAAACTGGACGACGTCGTGCGACGTCCAGCCCGCCGGCTTATCGACTCTGAGCAACCCATCCATGGGAAGGAGACTTAAAGCTGGGCCGCGATTTCCTTCAGGATGCGCGAGGCGGCTTCCTTCAGGTCGCCGTCGAGCCGGCAGCCGGCCGCGTTGCGGTGGCCGCCGCCGCCGAAGGCCTCGGCGACGACGCTGACGTCGACCTTGCCGCGGGAACGGAGGCTGACCAGGATCTGCTTGTCCTCCTTCAGCAGCACCGCGGCCTCGACGCCGGGGGGCGTCAGGCCGTAGTTGACGATCTCCTCGGCGTGCTCCGGCCCCGCCTCGGCCGCGCGGAAGGCCTCGCGCGAGAGCATCTGGACGCCCACCTTGCCGCCGAGCTTCAGCTCCAGCGTGCCGAGCGCGAGGGAAAGCAGCTTCAGCGCGTTGAGCGGCTTGGTCGCGAACAGGCGGTCGTTGATCGTCGAGAGCGAGATCCCGGACTCGAGCAGATCGGCCGCCAGGCGCAGCGCGGCGGGGGTCGTGTTCGAGTACTGGAAGCGCCCGGTGTCGGTCGCCAGGCCGACGTAGAGGCAGATGCCCTCGGCGGGCTCGAGGCTCAAGCCCAGCGCCTTGAGTATCCCGTGGACCTGCTCCGCGGTCGAGGACGCGTCCGGGTCGATCAGGTTGATGTCGCCGTAGGCGGAGTGCGTCTTGTGGCTGTCGACGTTGATCACGACCTCCGCCTGCCTGTCGAGGTCGATCAGGCCGCCCGCGCGCTCCGGCGTCGAGCACTCGAAGAACATCGCGCAGTCGAAGCGTCCCTCGGCCTTCAACCCGACCTTGATGTTCTCCCAGCCCGGCAAGAGCCGCAAGGACTCGGGAACCGGGTCGCGGCTGTAGACCTGGGGTTTCTTGCCCAGACGGAGGAGCCCGGAGGCCATCGCGAGCGCCGAGCCCAGCGCGTCGCCGTCCGGCCGGACGTGGCCGGAGAGGAAGAAAGTCTCGCTCTTATTTATCGCGTCGACGATCTTTGCGAGCGCCGGGTCCGTCGGGGGGAGCGTCCGGGGGGGCATCGTGCTTCTCCTCTTCGATCTTGGCCAGCAGCCTGTCCACGCGGTCGGCGCGCTCCGGGGTCTGGTCGTAGCGGAACCGTATCTCGGGGATCGTTTTCAAGTGCAGCCGGCCGCGGAGCTCGTGCCGAAGGTAGCCGGTGCAGCGCTCCAGGGCCTGCGCGGTCGAAGCGCGCTCCTCGGGGGTGCCGCCGAGCATCGAGTAATAGGCCGTCGCCGTCTTCATGTCCTTCGACAGCTCCAGGCCGGTCACGGTCACGAAACCGCTCAGGCCCGGATCCTTGACCGTCGGAAGCAGGCGGCTGATTTCCTGGAGAAAGAGCTCGGAAAGCCTCTCGCTGCGCGCGTACAAGGTTATCCCTGCTTCGCGGCGTCGAGCCGGCGGACCCGCTTTTCCTGGACGACGATCTCGACGATGTCCCCGCGCTGGAGGGTGTTGAACTTCTCGAGCGAGAGGCCGCACTCCAGCCCCTTCTCGACCTCCTTCACGTCGTCCTTGAAGCGCCTCAGGCCCGCGATGCGGCCCTCATGGATCACCTGGCCGTTGCGGTTCACGCGCGCGGTCGCGCCGCGCTGGGCCTTGCCGTCGAGCACCATGCAGCCCGCGATCGTGGAGTTGCGGATCGCGAACAGCTCGCGCACCTCGAGCTTGCCGGCCACGACGTTGACGATCTCGGGCTCGAGCAAGCCCTCCATGCCGGCCTTCACGTCCTGCAGGAGGTCGTAGATGATCTCGTAGAGGCGAACCTCGACGCCGGAGCGGGTCGACTCGTCCTTCGCGCGCGGCTCGACGTCCACGTGGAAGCCGAGCATCACGGTGTCGGAGGCCTTCGCGAGAAGCACGTCGCTCTCGTTGATATTGCCGACGCCCGCGTGCACGACGCGGATCGCGATCTCGGCGTTCGAGAGCTTCTCGAGCGAGTCCTTGATCGCCTGGACCGAGCCCTGGGTGTCGGCCTTCAGAATGATCTTCAGGTCCTTCGCGAGCTTCTGGTCGACCTGCGACTTGAGGCTGACCAGGCTGACGTGGCGCTGGTGCGCCATCGACTCCTCGCGCTGGATCAGGCGGCGCTTCTCCGCGATCTCGCGGGCCTGCTGGTCCGAGCTCACGACGTTGAACGTATCGCCGGCCTGCGGCAAGTCGCCGGTGATGCCGAGCAGCTCGACCGGGGTCGCCGGCCCGGCTTGCTGCAGCCGGCTGCCCAGGTCGTCGACCAAGGCGCGCACGCGCCCGGCCGAGACGCCGACGACGAACGAGTCGCCGACCTTGACCGTGCCGGTCTGCACGAGCAGACTCGCGACGTTGCCGCGGCGCGGATCCAGCTTGGCCTCGAGGATGATGCCGACCCCGGGGCGGTCCGGGTTCGCCTTCAACTCGGCGACCTCGGCCTGCAGCAGGATCATCTCGAGCAACTTGTCCAGGTTCAGGCGCTTCTTGGCCGAGACGTCGACCATGATCGTCTTGCCGCCCCATTCCTCGGGGGCCAGGCCGTAGTTCGCGAGCTCCTGGCGTATCTTCTGCGGGTTCGCGGCCGGGAGGTCGATCTTATTGACCGCGACGATGATCGGCACGCCGGCGGCCTTCGCGTGGTCCATCGCCTCGATCGTCTGAGGCATCACGCCGTCGGTGGCCGACACGACGAGGATGACGATGTCGGTCACCTTGGCGCCGCGGGCGCGCATGGCCGTGAAGGCCTCGTGACCCGGGGTGTCGAGGAAGGTGATCCGGCCCTTCTCGACGTTGACCGAGTACGCGCCGACGTGCTGCGTGATCCCGCCGGCCTCGCCCTCGGCGACGCGGCTCTGGCGGATCGCATCGAGCAGGCTCGTCTTGCCGTGGTCGACGTGGCCCATGATCGTGACGACCGGGGCGCGCGGCTTCAGGGCCTCGGGCTTTTCCTCGGGGGCCTGGGCCTTGATCTCCTCTTGGCCGAACAGCTCGGTGACCTTCAAGTCGAAGCCGAAGTCGTGCGCGATCAAGCTCGCGGTGTCGGAGTCGAGGCGCTGGTTTATCGTCGCGTAGACGCCGAGGCCCATCATCTTCTTGATGACCTCGTTGACCTTCACGCCCATCTTCTCGGCGAGCTCACGGACCGTGGACATCGCCTGGATCTGCAGCGCCTTGCGCTTCGGAGCCTCGGTGGC
>CAZMIB010000028.1:0-24160 GCA_964566245.1 uncultured Elusimicrobia bacterium
TGGCCCGCGCTCACGCTCACGAAATCCTTGCCGTAGCCGCCGCCTCCCCCCCCGCCGCCGCCGTTGCCGCCCATGCCGCCGGGCACGTTGCCCATGCAGCCCCCTCCGCCCCCGCCCCCGGCCCCCCACACTTCGACCAGCAGCCTCTTAACCCCGGCGGGCGGGGCGTACCTAAACGGTCCGGGATTCCGGAATACCACCATGTTCCCGAAGCTCGCCGAGACCTGGACCGAGCCGTCCGGAAAGCGGATGCCGTCCACGCCGGGGACGCCGCCGATGTCCAGCTTCGCTTGTGGATTGGAAACCCCGATGCCGACCTTGCTGTCGCCGTCCCGCGCCAGCACCGTATCGCCGGTCGTGACAAGCGTCGAGTAAATTCCTACCGGCGACGGGTAGTACGTCTGCAGGACGAGATTCTCGGAACCCAGCTCGACCGGGAGAACGGACGCCAAGACAGCAAGCGCTCCCAACCACGGAACGCGGCTCTCAAGTCGACGGCCCGGCCTCGGGCGTTCTCGCATCGCGCCTCCCTCGGCGATAGTCTAGCCGAACCGCGGGGGATTTCAAGAGGCGCGCGGAGGAAACGCTCACGGCCCCGGCGGCGACGGAGGCGTCGACGGCGGGGGCGGTATACCGGACGGCAAACCCTGCTGAGACCCCGGCGCGGCGGCCGGCTCGGGCGCGGCGTCGCGCGGGCCGCCGTCCTTGTCGAACAAGGCGAAAGTCCCGTCCTTGAAGTCGAGCAGGATCTGCAGCGGGGCGCCGTTTTTGCCGCCGGAGAAGCGCGCCTTGGCCACGCCCTTGCCGAGGTACTTCATGAACGCGGGCTCGGGGCCCGATTTGTCGTAGAGGAAGGCCTCGCCATCCGGGGTGATCTGCACCATGCGGCTGCCGTCGGCGCTGACTTCGGAGGCGCCGGGGCGGGCCGGCGGAACCTCGGCCGGCGGGGCGTGCACTTCCGGCTGCTTCACCACGACCCCGTTCTCCTCGTAGGGATAGTAAGCGTTGTCGACGTAGACGAAAGCCACGCCGCCCGGGCCGGGCCACCACCAATAGCCGTCGTACCAGTAGACCCAGCGGAACCAGATCGGGTCGTACCACCACCAGTAGCCGGCGTTCCACCGCGTCCAGTAAAACTGCGGGCCGTGATAGAAGCCGTACCAGTGAACGCCCCCGTCGTAATAGTGGGCGTACCGGACCCCCGCGACCGTGTGCCAATAGAAGCGGTTCGGGACGATCTCGACGCGCTGCTGGACGGTGATGCTTTGCGTCACCTGCGGATTGCGCACGATCGTGACGTGCTGGGGAGGCGCGGTGCCCTGGGTCTTGACGATTTTCACGCCGCCGGCGTAAGTGGTCGGCACGGTGATCCGCCGATTGTCGCGGATGACGCTGTTCGGGTGGATGGACGTGGGGCGCGGGACCATCTGGCGGCGCATCTTGATGACCACCGGGGAGGCGACGCTTCCCGCGCCTTTCTTCCCCCAGCCCCAGCCGCCGTGGCCTTCATGCTCCCGCTGCGCCGAGGCTGGCGAGCCCGCGGCGGCCAAGAGCAGCAGCAACGCTAACGTTCGATTCATCGTTTAGAACCTCCAACCCCAGCGGCCCGAGATCGTCGGGCCGCTGAAACCGGTCGACACCGAGCCTAGCCCGAGCGCCTGACCGTCCGGCGTCGCGCCGTAGCTCCGCCTGGGGACGCCGAACCAGCCGACCTCCAGGCAGGCGAAATACGGCGCGTTGAAATCGAAATCGAGGCCGAGCTTGACCGCGCCCGCGAGGCTCCAATGCTGGTCGTCGATGAGCCGCCGCGTCTCCGTGGTGCCGGTGTCGCCCCAAGCGAAGCCGAACTTCGGGGCTCCGTCCACGGTCAAGGACGTGTAGGCGACGCCGAGGCCGGGCATGAGATACGGCCGGACGCGCCCATGATCGCTCAGCGTGAGCTTGGCCTGGGCCAGGAACATCTGCGAGCCGCCGAGGGAACGCGTGTCGCCGTTCGGCAGCAAGGCTCCCGAGAACTCGGAGGCGCGTCCCGCGTAGTCGAAGGCCAATCCAAGGCCGACGCGGGGGCTGACAAGGTACGTGTACTGCAGGCCGCCCAGAAAGCCCGTGGAGCCGCCGCCGCTCGTGCCGCCGCCGATGGCGCTGAAACTCACGTCGCCGTACGGCACGTTCAACCCGAGATCGAAGGAGAACTCCCGGCGGCGGTCCTCGAAAGGAACGCCATCGGGTTCCGGCAGCCAGCGCCGGAAACGGCGCGGATAGCGCCGCGGAAAGGCCGGCGCCGGCTCGGGGGCGGGGGCGGGAGCCGCTTGCGCGGGAGGAGCCCCGGCCTCCGAGTAGTCGATCCGCGCGATGCGGTCGACGCTTATCTTCAGCGTGCCGTCCGGCGTATGGAGCTGGACGTCGCGCGCGGTCGCGCTCACGATCGTCCCTTTGAGCGTGCTGCCGTCCTTGAGGTAAACGGTCGCCGCCCGCGCCGCGGCCGCGGCGAACACTAGAGTCAACACGAGCAGGACGATGCGGGGTCTCATGGTCTGCACCTATTATACGCGCCAGGCCCCCGAAAAGTTCGGTATGATTCGGTGTCATACTTTGACTTACTTGACTTTTCGTCGATGCGCCGTCTAGATCGCTCGTTTCCCCATGCCCCCCGTCATTCAAGTCTGCGCCGGTGTCATTCTGCGCTCCGGCATGATTCTTCTGGCCCGGCGCGGCCCGGGCCGCAAGCAGGCCGGCAAGTGGGAGTTCCCCGGCGGCAGGATCGAGCCCGGCGAGACCCCCGCCCGGGCCCTGGCGCGCGAGCTGCGCGAGGAGCTGGGCATCGAGGCGGAAGTCGGCGCGGAAACGGCCCGGACGCGCCATAAATACGACTTCGGCGAGATCGAGCTGATCGCCTTGCTCGTGACCAAGTTCGCGGGCGAGCTTAAGCCGGCCGAGCACGACAGGCTCGCCTGGGTCGAGGCGCGGAAACTTCTCGAGTACGACCTCGCCCCGGCCGATATCCCCATCGCCCAAGTCGTCGCCTCGCACCGCCGCCGCGACCGCTATAAGGGCACTCATCCGAAGAGCTTCGAGGAGAAGTACAAGGAGCTGCGCTCCGATCCCGAGGCGGTCGCCAAGGCCAAGGCCCGCGGCTCGACCCCGGCGGGCGCGCACCTGCCGATCATGCTGACGGAGATCGTTCGCGCGCTGGAGCCGCTCGCGGGGGCGACGATCCTCGACTGCACCTTGGGCTGGGGCGGCCACGCGGCCGAGCTGGCGCGGCGCGCCGGAGCCCGCGGGCGGCTGGTCGCGCTTGACCGCGACGGCGAGGAGCTGGCCCGTACGGAGAAGCGCCTTCGAGACGCGGGGCTGCCCGTCCTCGCGCGCCACGCCGATTACGCCGACGCGCGGGAGGCCCTCAAGAGCCTAGGCCTGACCGGCGTGGACGCGCTTCTGGCGGACCTCGGCGTCTCCTCGATGCAGCTCGATCGACCGGAGCGCGGGATGTCGTTCAAGAACGACGGGCCGCTCGACATGCGCATGGACCGCTCGCGCGGGCCGACCGCCGCCGAATGGCTCGCGACGGCCGGCGAGGCGCGCATCGCGGACGCCCTGTCGTGCTTCGGCGACGAGCCGGACGCCAAGGCGATCGCGGCCGCGCTCGCGGCCTTGGCCGCGAAGGGACGCACGCCCAAGACGACGGCCGAGCTGGCGGCGGCCGTCGGCGAGGCGAAGGGGCTCGGGTCGGAACGGTTCCGCAAGCGGGACGCGTCCTCTTTCCATCCCGCCGCGCGCGTCTTCCAGGCGCTGCGCATCGCCGTCAACGGCGAACGCGACTCCCTCTCGCGCCTTCTGGCGGACCTGCCGCATATCGTGCGCCCCGGCGGCCGGATCGCTCTATTGACCTTTCACTCCGGCGAGGAGGCTCTTGTCCGCGACGCCTTGCGGAGGCAAACCGCGGCCGGACAGTGGCGCTCGCCGCCCGGCGAGCCGCTCAAGGCCTCGGCCGAGGAAGTCCGCGAGAACCCGCGCGCCCGCTCGGCCCGGCTGTGGACCGCCGTCCGAGGATTGGTAGAATAGGGCGTGCTTGGAGTCCTCTCGCTGTTCATCATCCCCGTCGGCGGGGGCATCCCCGCGGGGGTCCTGCTGGCCCAGAAGCTCGGCCTGCATTGGGCGCTGACGGCCTTCCTTTATTTCGTCTCGGACGTCCTGCTGGCCTTCGCGTTCGAGCCGGTCATGATGGGATTGGCGGCGCTGGGGCGCCGCATACCGGCCTGCGCGCGCATGGCGGACGCGTTCCGGAACTCGATGCAGAAGACCTCCTCGAACTACGGCGCCAGCGCCGGGCCGATCGCCTTGGTGATGATCGCCTTCGGCGTCGATCCGATGACGGGGCGCAGCGCGGCCGCCGCCGCGGGGCACGGCTTCATCGCCGGCTGGGCGTTCGCGATCACCGGAGACATGATGTTCTACGGCGTCGTCGCGGCCGCGACCCTCAAGCTGAGCAGCGTCCTCGGCAGCCCGGATCAGGCCGTGGCCGTCGTGCTCCTGGCGATGTTCCTCCTGCCCGTCCTGGGCCGCAAGATCAAGGCGGCCTTCTCCGGTTCCGCGAGCCGCGGCGCCGTGCAATAACCCCGATGGCCCCGGAGTTCGTCCCGCTGCTCAAGGTCCAGCGGGATCTTTACCGCATCCCCCGCGGCGAGGCGCGAACCTTGGGCGAGATGCTGGCGCAGGAAGGCTACGCGACGACCCGGGCCGGCTGCGACGCGCCGGTCTTGCCCCCGGACGAGAGGGCCCGGGCCAAAAGGATCATCGAGCCTTTAAGCCGCCGCTCGGACCGCCCTACGCTTATCGCAGCCGTGTTTGGCGACGCGGCCGCGCGGGCTCTGGGTTACGACCCGCTGGGTTTGCCGGACCGCGCGGGGCTGGCCCTCGCGCTCGACGACGCTCGAAAGCTTACGGCGTGACCGCGCCGTAACCGGAGGAGCGGGACGCCTCCCAACGTCTCCGGGGCCGGCTCGGCCGGCGAGCCGCCGGGCGGAACAGGAGCCGGCGGAAGGGACGGCAGCGGTGCGATCGGCCGCCGGTCGCTGGTGCGAGCCTGAACGGCAAGAACGGCCGGACCGCTCAAAAGCGCCAACGCCAAGGAAAAGACGCGGAATTTGGTTGTCATTGCGATGCCTCCGTCGGAAACGCGATTATATCACGTTTCCAGGGAACGGACCGTCATCCCCCTTCCTTATTATAGGGGGTCGCCGCGACCCCAAAAACTGCGTTCTCCGACGACGGAGAGGGGGTCAAAAAGCTATAATTGGCGCGAATGATTTGCGAACGGTGCAAGAATAATCCGGCGACGGTTTTCGTCAAGACCGTCCTCGCCAGCCAGGTACGCGAGCAGCGGCTTTGCGCCTCGTGCGCGGGGATCGAGATGGCGGCCATCGAGTCCGTTTTGCCGCCGCTGTTCTCCTTGCCCGCGATCACGACCCGACCGCGCGCCGCCCGGACCCGTCCGCCTTGCCCGGACTGCGGGGCCACGCTCGCCTCGTTCCGGGAGACCGGTTATCTCGGCTGCCCCGCGTGCTACGGGCACTTCGCGGAGGCGTTGCCTTCCGTGCTGCGCGAGCTGCACGGCAAGGACCGGCACCGCGGCAAGGCTTACCCCCCTCTCGCATGAACCTTCAGAACATGCTCCGCTCTCCGGCCGGCTGGCTGGAGGCGGCGGGGAACGTCATCATCTCCAGCCGTATCAGGCTCGCGCGCAACCTCTCCGGGGTTCCGTTTCCCCACCAAGCCGGACCCAAGACCTTGGCCGAGACCTATCGCCGCGTCGTCGACGCCGCGCGTCAGGCCGGAGCGTTCAAGTCCGCCGCGGTGATCAAGCTTTCGGACGTCGAGCCGGTGGACCGGGCTTTCCTGGTCGAGCGGCACCTGATCAGCCGGCCGCTGGCCTCCAAGCCCGACTCGCGCGGAGTCGTGGTCGGCCCGGCGGAGCGCCTGAGCCTGATGGTCAACGAGGAGGATCACCTGCGCCTTCAGGCGATGGGGCCGGCGCTGGGCCTCGTCCCGCTTTGGGAGTCGCTGAACGGTTTGGACGACGAGCTGGGCGGCAAGCTGCCGTTCGCCTACGACGGACGGCTGGGCTACCTGACCGCCCACCCGTCGAACCTCGGCCCCGGCATGCGGGCCTCGTGTCTGGCTCACCTGCCGGGACTGACCTTGAGCGGCGACATCAACCAGGTCCTCGAGGCGCTGCCGAAGCTCGGCATGACGGCCCGCGGGGCCTTCGGCGAGGGCACGCGCGTGCTCGGCGACCTCTACCAGATTTCCAACGCGACGAGCCTCGGCCGGGGCGAGGCGGAGCTGGCCGCGGCCGTCGAGAAAATCGCTCGCCAGGTGGAGAAGGCCGAGCGCGCCGCGCGCGAACGGTTGTTCCGCGGCCCGGCGCGGCTTCAGACCGAGGACCGCGTCTGGCGCAGCCTCGGCGTTTTGACGCACGCGCGGAGGCTTTCTTACGAGGAGGCCGCGGGCCATCTTTCGAACGTCCGCATGGGCCTCGCGGCGGGGCTTGACCTTAAACCGGCGAACGTAAAATCCGTCGACGAGCTTTTCTTCCTCGCGCGGCCCGCGCACCTGCAGATGCTGGCCAAGCGCGAGCTGGACCCGGCGGAGCGCGACGCGCTGCGCGCGGAGCATATACGGTCGAAGTTGAAATAGGCAAGGAGACATCATGAGCAGCACCGGAACGGTCATTTTCTCGATGGTCGGCGTCAGCCGGATCCACCGGCCGAAGAAGCAGGTCCTGAAGGACATCCACCTCGGCTTCTACTACGGCGCCAAGATCGGCGTGCTGGGCTTGAACGGCGCCGGCAAGTCGAGCCTGCTGCGCATCATCGCGGGCGTCGACACCGAGTACACCGGCGAGGTTCACCTCTCGAAGGGCTACACGATCGGCTACCTCGAGCAGGAGCCCAAGCTCGAGGCCGGCAAGACCGTCCGCCAGATCGTCGAGCAGGGCGTGCAGCCGCTGGTCGATCTCCTGAAGGAATACGAGGAGGTCAACAACAAGTTCTCCGAGCCGCTGGAGCCCGAGGCCATGGAGAAGCTGATCGAGAAGCAGGGCGCGCTGCAGGAGAAGATCGAGGCCCAGAACGGCTGGGAGCTCGACAACCGCCTCGAGCTGGCGATGGACGCGCTGCGCTGCCCTCCCGCCGGCCAGGACGTCGCGACCCTCTCGGGCGGCGAGAAGCGCCGCGTCGCGCTGTGCCGCCTGCTGCTGCAGGAGCCGGACATCCTGCTGCTCGACGAGCCGACGAACCACCTCGACGCCGAGTCGGTGCTGTGGCTGGAGCAGCACCTGCGCCAGTACAAGGGCACCGTGATCGCGGTCACGCACGACCGCTACTTCCTCGACAACGTGGCCGAGTGGATACTCGAGCTCGACCGCGGCGAGGGCATCCCGTGGAAGGGCAACTACTCCTCGTGGCTGGATCAGAAGAAGAACCGCCTCGCGAACGAGGAGAAGGCCGAGTCGCAGCGCCAGAAGACGCTGGCGCGCGAGCTGGAGTGGATCCGCATGTCGCCGAAAGCCCGTCAGTCCAAGGGCAAGGCCCGCGTGGCGAAGTACGAGGAGCTTCTCGGGCAGGGGGCGGAGAAGCGGGCGGACGAGCTGGAGATCTTCATCCCGCCGGGCCCCCGCCTCGGCGACCTCGTGATCGAGGCCAAGGGCGTCGCGAAGTCGTTCGGCGACAAGCTGCTTTACGAGGACCTCAGCTTCAAGATCCCGGCCGGCGCGACCGTCGGCATCATCGGACCCAACGGAGCCGGCAAGACCACCTTGTTCAAGATGATCTGCGGCCTCGAGAAACCGGACCGCGGCACGTTCGACGTCGGGCCCAGCGTGAAGCTCGCGTACGCCGAGCAGGAGCGCGACAGCCTGGACGGCGAGCGCATGGTCTGGGAGGCCATCAACGACGGGGCCGACATCGTCAACCTCGGCGGGCGCGAGATCCCGGCGCGCGCCTACGCGGCCCGCTTCAACTTCGGCGGCCAGGACCAGCAGAAGCTCGTGAAGACCCTCTCCGGCGGCGAGCGCAACCGCGTGCACCTCGCGCGGATGCTGAAGTCCGGCGCGAACGTGCTGCTGCTGGACGAGCCGACCAACGACCTCGACGTGAACACCTTGCGCGCGCTGGAGGAGGCGATCGAGAACTTCGGCGGCTGCTCGGTGATCATCAGCCACGACCGCTGGTTCCTCGACCGCGTCGCGACGCACATCCTCGCCTTCGAGAGCGACAGCAAGGTGGCCTGGTTCGAGGGCAACTTCTCGGACTACGAGGAAGACCGCAAGCGCCGGCTCGGCGACGAGGCGACGCGCCCGCACCGCATCCAGTACAAGAAGCTGTCCAGGGACTGAGCGCTTAGGCCGTTCCCAGCGACTTCGCGGCGCGGACTAGGCGCTCCAGGACTTGGGAGAGGCGGCGGTCGTCCAGGAGCTCGTCGGCGGCGTAGAAGGCGAGCTCGCGGCCGCCGAAGGTGACCTCGAAGCCGGCCGGGGACAGGAGCGCCTTCAATTCCAGCAAGGCGCGGCGGCACTCCGCGGACAGGGCCTCCGCGGCGAGGTTCGGAGGCGCGGAGCGGACGTAGAAGGCGGGGTCGAAGGCCGGGTCGCTCAGCTTGACCGCCGGCCCGCCCAGCAGCCCGGCCATGCGGCGCACGTCGTGCGTCGAGACCGCGACGAAACCCTTGACCGGCCCCGCGGCCGCGAGCCGCGCCTCGGTCTCTCCGGGCTTGCCTTTCGGCCCGGGAAGCCACGACAGCTCCAGTTCCCCGCTGCCCCAGCGCGCGCGGTCCGGAGTCCCGAAGGCCCACCACGCGGGCTTACCGAAGCCCGCCACGCCGCCCTCGAGCAAGACCGTCAGCCGCCTCCGACGCTCGCGCCGCCGCGACAAAAAGGTCCAGAGTCCCTCGGCCGGCGCGGCGAGCAGGACGAGGACGAGCAGCGCCGGGGAACGCAGCCAGAACCCGGCCCCGAGAAGCGTGATGAAGGTCCCTATCAGAACGCGGCTCATCGGAAAGCCTCCGAGCGGCGGATGAAAAAGGCCGCGCCGGCCTCGTAGGCCTCGCGGTGGCGCTTCTCGAGTCGCGCCTCGGTCCCGCCGATCAGCCGTTGCGCCTCCTTCTTGGCCGCCGCCGCGGCGCGGGCCTTGCCGAGAGCCATGCGCGCGGCGGCCAGGCCCAAGTTCGCCTCGGCGCTCTCGTCGACGGAGTTGCCGGCTTGGAGCGCCGCCGCGTACGCTTCCTCGGCGTCCTTGAAGCGCTCGGCCGCCAGCAACGCGCGCCCGCGCCCCAGAAGATGCCCTTGCTCCTTGAAGCCGGCCGCGGCCTCCTCCGGAAGGCCCCCGACCAAAGCCGCCGCGGCCATCAGGACTTTCGCCGGACCGAGCGGCAGGTCGTGGCGCGCCCGGTCGGCCAAAGAGGCCCGCGCGAGGCGGCGGGACTCGTCGACGTCGCCGGCGCGCACCGCCCGCCAGGCCTCGGCTTCCTCGACCTGTATCTCGAGATCCGGCCGCTGCGCGCGCAGCGAGGTTTCACGAGCCTGGTCCAAGGCCTCGCGGGAAGCGGCCTCCTCGCCCAGCGCCTCGCGCAACTCGGCCAAGGCGATCAGGTTCAGGACGCGCTCGGCGTCCGGGGCCTCGGCGGACAGCCCCTCCTCGCGGTAGAAGCGGGCCAGCTCGAGGTCCCCCTGGGCGTAGCGGGAGCGCGCGAGGCAATCGAGAGCCGGCAGAAAGCTTTTCGAGGAGGCGGCCAGCAGGCGCTCCCTGACCGCGCCGCAGCCTTTTTCCGCCTGGGCGAAGCGCGCGGGCCGGCGGGCCAGGTCGTTGAGCCCCAAACGGACGCGCGCCGCGTCCTGGAGGGCCGCGTCCTGGAGGCTCTCGGCCGCCTCGACGGACCGCCGCCGCGGCGCGGCCGCGTCCTCCATCCGTCCCTGGCCCTCCAGCAGCCCGGCGAGAGCGTCCGACCAGCGGACGACCTCGCGCCCGTCCCGATCCGCCTCGGCCTGGCCCAGCCCGTCGCGGTAGAGGGCCTCGGCGCGGCGCGGATCGCCGTGCGCGGCGTAATCCTTGGCGCGGTCGTAAAGCGAGGCGTCCGGTGCGGCGCTCGCGAGCGCGGCGGCGAGGAGGCCGGCTGTCGGGAGCACCGCGCTCCTAGGCGTTCGGCAGGTCGACGACGAAGGTGGCTTCGTCCTCGCGCTCGGACTCGACGCTGATGCGGCCCATGTGGGCCTCGACGATCCTCCGGCACAGGGCCAGGGAAAGCCCCACGCCGCGCGGGAAGATCCAGCCGCCCTTCTCGCGGTGGAAGTAGCGGTCGAACAGCTTGCGCCGGGCGTCGACCGGAATGCCTTGGCCTTTGTAAGACACGGACAGGCGCACGGCCCCGGGCTGGTCCGAGCAGCGCAGCACGAGGGTCGTCCCGGGGGCGGCGAGCTTCGACCCCGCGAGCGTCAGGCCGTGCAGCAGCCGCTGCGCGAGGCGCGGATCGGCCATGAACGGCTTGGCCGTTCCCTCGAACTCAATGATGATCCGGCGAACGGAAAGAGCCGCCCGCATCGCGTCGACCGCTTTCGCGAGCAGCGCGCGGGGCTCCAGCTCCGTCTTCTGAACCTTGAAACCCTCGTCGTCGCGGCGCTCGAGGTCGATGAAGTTCTGCAGCGCCGCCTCGAGGTCCTGGCAGTTCTGGGTCACGGTCTCGACGACTTTCCGCTGGCCCGGAGGAAGCGGCTCGCCCGAGGTCAGGTACTCGAGGCCCACCATGATGCTGGCCAAGGGAGCACGCAGATCGTAGACCAGCATGTCCATGAAGCTGTCCCGCATCTGCAGGACCTCTCCCTCGACGCCGTGCGCCTCGAGCTGGGAGCGCACCCGCAGGCGCAGCTCGGAGGGGCCGAAGCCCTCGACCAGGAACTCGTTGGCGACGCGCCCCGAGGAGGCGAGCTGGGCCTCCAGCTCCGACGGGGAGCAGACCAGCAGGACCGGGGGCAGGCGCAGGCCGAGCCCGCGCAGGTCGCGCGCCGCGCGCAGGCCCTCGCTGTCGGGCAAGGTCTTATCCAGGATCACGAGGTCGAGCTCGCGCTTCGAGAGCAGGCCGACCGTCTCCTCGAAGGAGCGCGCCAACAGGAGCAGGTAGCCCTCGCCCTCCAAGGGCGTCTGGAAAGGCTCGGGGCGGGCGGACGCGAGCAGGACTTTTTTTTGGCTCATCCCATTCCGTGAACGATTTCCTTCACGCGCGCTTGGGCGGACTTGACGTACTCGGCGTCCTTGATCGAGCCGAGATTGATCTTCACGTTCTCGAGCGCGCCGTGAATCGCGGCGCGGGCAAGCACGCGCCCGGTCGTCAGGTCCGAGGCCACCGTGTCGAGGGCGCAGGCCTCGAGGTCCTTCAGCAGGCGGATCGTCGCCATCGTGGCGCGCGCGGTGTGGAACGGCGCCTCGCAGGCGCCGATCAGCGCTTTCCCTATCGTCGAGGCCCGCGCGGGATCGTCCTTGGGCGCCTTATAGGCGGCCATCACCGCGTCGAAGGCGGCGGCGTCCTCGCGCATGAGCTTCTTCAGCTCGGCGACCTCGCCGGCCAGCTTGGCATCGGCCTCGCGCAGGGCCTTCACGCGCTCGGGCTCGGCTCCTTTCTTCTCGTAGTGGCGGATCGAGATGCCGGCGACCATGCGCCCCAGGCCGGCGGCCATCGCGCCGACGTGCGCCGAGACCGTCCCGCCCCCCGGCGTCGGCGTCGCGGCGGCGACCGCGTCGATCATCGCGTCGGCGGCCGCCCGCCAGTCCCCCGCCCCGTCCGGGGCGGCGTCTAGGCCCGCGAGGCGGTCCTCGAGGATCTGCACCTTCGGGTCGAAGCCCTTGAGCTTGAGCGACTCCAGGATGAAGCCCAGCAAGGCCGGGCGCGGCACGAGGCCGACGATCTCGGTCGAGTCCACCTCGACGCCCGCCATCTCGGCCTCGCGGCGTATCGCGTCGAAGACCGTCGCGAGCGAGGTCGTCCGGTAGTCGGTGAGGACCGTGGAGACCTGGACCTGGCCCTTGTCCTGCAGGTCGATCTCCTTCGCGCGCAGGGACGGCATGCCGCCCGAGGAGGTCCGGATCTTGCGCGCGATGTCCTTGCCGACCGCCATGTCGCGCGTCCTCAGGTTCACGTTGAAGTTGATGATCTGCTCGCGCGCCCCGACGGCCGTCGCGCCGGCGGTCGGATGGATGCGCGCCGGGCCGAAGTCCGGCCGGCGGTCGGGGTTCGTCTCGATCTCGGTCCGCAGGGCCTCGAACTGGCCCTTGCGCACGTTCGCGAGATCCTTGCGCGCGGGAACGCGCGCCGCGCGGTCGTACAAATAAGTCGGTATGGAGAGCTCGGCCGCCAGGCGCTCCGCGAGCCGCCCCGCGAGGCCGACGCAGTCGTCCATCGTGGTCCCGGCGACGGGGATGAACGGCACGACGTCGGTCGCGCCCATCCGCGGATGCTCGCCCTTGTGGCGCGTCAGGTCGATCAGCTCGGCCGCCTTCTTCGAGGCCCGGAACGCGGCCTCGACGGCGTCCTCGGGAGGCGCGATGAACGAGAGCACCGACCGGTTGTGGTCCGGGTCCATCTCGACGTCGAGCACCGTCACGCGGCCCGCGGAGCGCGCCGCGGCGACGATCTCCTCGACCTTGGCCTTGTCCCGGCCCTCGCTGAAGTTCGGAACGCACTCGACGAGCTTGTTCATCGTCACGCCTTGCGCGCGAGCATCATCACCCGCGACGCGTCCGCCTTCGGGGCGCCGCCGTCGTAGTCGCCCCAGGTCTTGAGCACCGAGAAGCCGCTGGACTTCAGCAGCTTCTCGAGGCGCGGCTTCGTGTACAGACGGCAGAAGCTGGTCCCCTCGCGGATCTGCTGGCCTTCCTTGATGAAGATGCGGCGCGTGACGACCGCGGGGTCGCCGCCGGGGCGCAGCTCGTTCTCCTCGAGGACGAAGCCCGAGTCGGTCTGCACCCAGTGGCGCGGGGAGGGCTGGGAGAGTATCTTCTCGCCGTTCGCGACGTCGATGAAGAACAATCCCCCGGGCTTCAGCGCGCGGCGCACGTCGCGCACGACGCGCACGTCGTCCTGCGGCTGCGTGAAGTAGCCGAAGCTGGTCCAGCAGTTGATCACGACGTCGAACTCGTCCTTGTAGGGCACCCGCCGCATGTCGGCCTCGATCCAGCGGATCTCCAGGCCCGCGCGGTCGGCGCGCTCGCGCGCCATGCGCAGATAGCTCGCGGTCCCGTCCAGGCCCGTCACCGCGACGCCCTTCTGGGCCAGCGGGATCGCGTGGCGGCCGATCCCGCAGCACAGGTCGAGCAGCTTCTGGCCGCGCTTCAGGTTCAGCTCCTTCAGCAGGAAGCGGACCTCTCGGTCGGTCTCCCGCTGCGACACCAGGTCGGCGAGCGGGAACAGGTTGAAGAAGTGCTTGTACCAGTCCTTCAAGTTCGTCATGTGGTCACCATTTAAGCCAGGCTGAGAGCCCGCTCGAGTTTGGCCGCTCGGTCGGTCAAGAGCTCGGACAGGGTCTTCTGCGCGCGCTGGGCGTTCAGCGCGAGGTTCGCGAGCAGCAGCACCAGACCGCGGTCGCCGGCCAGCGACGCCGCCTCGGCGCCGAAGCGCCCGGCGAGCGACGCGGCCTTCTCCTCGGAGAAGGGCTGCCCCATGATCTGGCACGCCTCCGCGGTCGCCGACGCCAAAGCCGAGGCCAACGCCGGGCCGTGCAGCTCGAGCGCGCGGCGCGCCCGCGGGTGATATTGCCTCAGGTAGTGCAGCAGGAAATACTCCGGGCCTTCCTCGATCATCGGCGCGTACAGCAGGAATAGGGTCGAGAGCTGCCTCGCGGCCGCGTTCAAGCGCCTCAGGTTCGCGTTCGCCGGCGCGAGGAAGAACGGGGCCAGGGAGTCCCAGCGCTCGGGACGCAGGCCCTGCGCCCCCTCGGCCTGGCCGACGAGCTCCTTGAGCCGCCCGAGGAGGTAGCGCGCCGCCTCGGCCGGCCGGGGAACCGGGCACGGGAAAACGGCGTCGAGCATGCGGTCGACGTAGGCGGCCGCCTCGGCCTCGCCCTCCGCGCCGAGCCGCTCGGCCAGCGCCGCGCGCAGCGCGGCCTCGTTGACCGGCGCCAGCAGCACGCACTTGCCGGACTTGAAGAAGTGCTGGAACCGCTCGAGGAAATCGAGCACGCCCTCGGGCAGGCAGTGGTCGAGGTTCTCGATCACGACGACCAGCCTCTCGCCCCCCTTCAGCTTGAGCGCCAGCGCGACCAGCTCGTCGAAGTCCTCGCGGAAGCGCTCGGGCTCGGCCAGGAGCTCCGCGTTCGCCGACATGTCGCGATCGATGCGGTCGATCAGCTTCTCGAGATCCGAGACGGATATCTCGCCCCAGCGGGACGAGAAGCCGCCTTGGATCAGCAGGGCCTGGTACATGCGCTTCTTAAGCTCGATGCCGCGGCTTTCCTCGCCCGCGAGCGCGGCCAGGAGGGCGCCGATCAGCGGCAGCCCGAGGTTCGACTCGTGACGGAACAGCCAGGCGTCGAGGCGCCGCACCTGGATCTTGTCGGCCGGCAGCGACTCCAAGGCCATGTGGATCAAAGAGGACTTCCCGGTCCCCCACTCCCCGCCGATGCCGATCGTGAACGGCGGCTTGACGTGGGCCAACAGCCAGCCCAGACGGGCGGCCGGGTGCTGGAAGCCCGCCAGGTCGTTCTTGCGGGCGGAAATCTCGCTGTCGGCGCCGAGGGGCAACGTCGCGGGGGCGGTCATGGTTTCAGGACCAAGGTACGGGGCTCGGTGTACTCCTCCATCGCGTACTTGACGCCCTCGCGGCCGATCCCCGAGTCGCGCGTGCCGCCGTAGGGCATCGCGTCGGAGCGGAACGAGGGAATGTCGTTGACGATCAGCCCGCCGACGCGCGCGCGCCGCCAGGCCTCCATCACGAACGGCAGGTCGCGCGTGAACAGCCCGGCCTGCAGGCCGAAGCCGCCGACGTGGATCTTCTCGATCGCCTCCTCGGCGGTCTCGTAGCGGTCGAGCGTCGCGACCGGCCCGAAGACCTCGTCGCAGGCGAGCTTGCAGCGCGCGGGCACGCCTTCCAGGACGTGCGGCGGCACGACCGCGCCCTTGCGCGGACCGCCGAGCAGGACCTTCGCCCCGGCCGCGCGCGCCTCCTCGATCCAGGCCTCGACGCGCCGCGCGGCGTCCTCGGAGATCAGCGGGCCGACGTCGGTCTTCTCGTCCATCGGGTCGCCGACGACGAGCTCGCTCACGTTCGCGAGAAAGTATTGCTTGAAGTCGTCGTAGACCTGGGCGTGAGCGAAGATGCGCTGGACCGAGATGCAGACCTGGCCCGAGTAGTAGAAGCCGCCCCAGGCCGAGCGGGCGGCGGCCCACGGGACGTCCGCGTCCGGCGCGACGACGACGGCCGCGTTGCCGCCCAGCTCCAGCACGACGTGCTTCTTGCCGGACAAAGCCTTCAGCTTCCAGCCGACCGGCGCCGAGCCGGTGAACGAGAGCACCTTGAAGCGCTCGTCCTTGGCCAAGCCCTCGGCCGCCTCGTTCGAGCACGGCAGCACCGCGAAGGCCGCGGCCGGCCAGCCGCCCTCGAGCAGCAGCTTGCCGAGCTCGAGCGACGTGCGCGGGGCCTGCGGCGGGGGCTTGAGCAGGAACGGCGCGCCGACCGCGACCGCCGGGGCCACCTTATGCGCGACCAGGTTCAGCGGGAAATTGAACGGGCAGATGAACAGGCACGGCCCGCGCGGGACGCGGCGCACGATCGCGAGGCGCCCCTCGGTGGCCGGGTCGAAGTCGACCGGCATCCACTCGCCGCCCAGGCGCTTGGCCTCCTCGGCGGCGAACTGGAACGTGAACGCCGCGCGGTCGACCTCGCGGCGGGCCTCCTTGATCGGCTTGGCGACTTCCTCGGCGATCAGCCGCGCGAACCGCTCGCGCTCGGCCCTGAGCTTCTCGCCGACGAAGGCCAAAACCTTCGCGCGCAGATGCGTCGGCGTCGCCGCCGCCGCCTCATAGGCCGCCTCCAACCGCGGGGCTATCTCCTCGGGACGAACCCGCTCCGCCGGGACAACCTTGCCCTCAACGAAAGCCTCCGCCGTTTGAATTCCTCCCCCCTTCGCGGGGGAGGAGGAAGGTGGGGGGCTCATCGTTTTCCTCCGCGCCGTTTGCCGTCCGTCCGTTTGTCCAAACCGAACCACGCCATCCAGCCGGCCAAATCCTCGAAATCCTTCGCGAGAAACTCGGGCTGGGAGCTCCTCAACTCCGGCACCGTGCTGAAGCCGGAGGTCACCGCGGCCGCGCGGTAGCCCGCGCGCCGCGCCGCGATCACGTCCAGCGGGGTGTCGCCGATCACGTAGATGTCGCCGGAGCGTATGCGGACGCCGTTCGCGAAGCGCCGCGCGCGGCGGATGCCGGTCTTGAGCACCAGGTGCCGGTGCACCGCGTCGCCGCCGAAGCCGCCGAAAGGGAGATACTTGTTGAGCCCCGAGGGCCCGAGCTTCAGCCGCGCGCCCTGCTCGACGTTGCCCGTCCCGAGCCCCAGCAGCACGTCCTTGCGCCGCGAGAGCAGGCTCAGCAGCTTGCGCGCCCCGCGCAGCACCGTGTAGCGCTTCCCGCGCACCGAGTCCTTGACCTCGGCCGGCAGGCAGCGCAGGTACTCGCGCTCGATGCGCGCCATCTCGACCTTGGTCGGGGATTTGACGAAATGCTTGCGGTAGGTCTCGTCGAAGTTCTGCAGATCGGTGCGGCCCGCGAGCACGACCGACTCGGAGGCCTGATAGACGCCGTACAAACGCTCGAACGCGCGGTCCAGCGCGCGACGGCCCGCCCCCTCGGTCAGGACCAAGGTGCCGTCGACGTCGAACAGCAGGACTTTCAGGCCCATGTCAGCCTTCCGTTCGGTGGACGACCGTTCCCTTCTTCACCGTCATCGCGCAGTGGTTCGCGCCGAAATAGTAGGCCAGCTCGCGGTAGTCCTTGACCGCCATCACCGTCAGGTCGGCCTGGCAGCCGGGCTCGATTCTCCCGAGCCGGGCGCCGCGCCCGACGGCAAAAGCCCCGTTGACCGTCGCGGCGACCAGGGCCTCCTCGGGAGACATCTTCATCTGCGTGCAGGCGATCGAGAGGATGGCCTGCATGTTCCAGCACGGGCAGGTCCCCGGGTTGAAGTCGGTCGCGAGCGCGACCGGGACCCCGGCGCCGATCAGCGCGCGCGCCGGGGGATAGGGCCGCGACAGGAAAAAATTGGAGCCCGGCACGAGGCAGGCGACCGTGCCCGACTTCTGGAGCGCGGTCATATCGGCCGCCGTCGCGCAGTCGAGGTGGTCGGCCGTGACCGCGCGAAACTTCGCCGCGAGCTTGGAGCCTCCCGAGCGGTTGAGCTGGTCGGCGTGCAGCTTGAGCTTCAGGCCCGAGCGCTCGGCCGCGACGAGGTAGGCCTCGGTCTCGGGGGGCGGGAAGTAGCCTTCCTCGCAGAATACGTCCGCGAACTCGGCCAGCCCCTCGCTTTTGACGCGCGGCAGGACCTCGCGTATCAAGTAGTCGACGTACGGCCCGGCCTTGCCGTCATGCTCGGGCGGCACCGCGTGCGCGCCCAAAAACGTCGGCACCAGCTCGAGCGGGGTCACCTGCGCGGCCTTGCGCACGACCTTGAGCATCTTGAGCTCGGACTCGAGCGTGAGCCCGTAGCCGCTCTTGGCCTCCAAGGTCGTCGTGCCGTGGGACAAAAAGCGCCGGCAGGTCTCGAGCAGAAGCTGGGCCAGCTCGTTCTCCCCGGCCGCCCGGACGCCGGAGACGCTGGACAGGATGCCGCCGCCCCGGCCGGCGATCTCCTGGTAGCTGAGCCCCTTGATGCGGAGCGAGAAATCCTTGAGCCGCGGCGCGGCGAAGACGGGATGGCTGTGGCTGTCGACGAAGCCCGGCAGGACGACCCGGCCCCCGGCGTCGATGACCTCCGCGTTCTTGGCCGCGGAGTCCTTCTTGAGGTCGGCGCTCCGGCCTGTCTTGACGATAAGGCCGTCCTCCCATAGGACGGCCCCGTCCTCGACCAGGCCCAACTCCGACATCTCGGCCCCGGCGCGCGGATGGCGGGGGCCGGCCATCGTCAGAAGCTGGCCGGCCCTGACCAGCAGCGTTTTCACCCCGCCATTCTACAATATAGAGGAAGGACCCTCACGCCGGAAAACGGCTCCTGAACGGCCGCGTCAGGGCAGGCGCAGCGTCTCGCACAGGCGCGCGAAGGGAAGCACCCGGACGCCCGAGCGCTCGTCGCCGTAGTCCTTGACCCCTCGGTGCGCCTGGTAGAAGGCGGGTATCGAGGTGCGTTCCTTGAAATACAGAGCCGCCCGCGAAGCCTGGGAGTCGCCGCTCTTGCACTCCACCGCGAACTCGGGGCGGCCGTCGCGCAGGACCACAAAGTCGACCTCTCGCTTGTCCGTGTCGCGCAGGAAGCGCAACTCCATCGAAAACCCCTCCGTGTCCTCGATGAAGTGGCAGTACTTGAGCAACTGGCACGCGACCAGATTCTCGAACCGGGCCCCCTCCGGGGCTATCTGGGCCCAATCCCAGAAGTAGAGCTTCTTCTCCTTCTTGACGGCGCGTATGCGGGCGCTGCCGTAAGGAGCGATCCGAAAGCACACGTAGAGGCGCTCCAGCATCGATATCCAGTTCTCGACCGTGGCGTGCTGCACCTGCAACAGCTCGCTCAGGCTTTTGACCGAAAGCGGAGAGCCCACGCAATTCGGCAGATGCTGGAGCAGAAGCTCGATCATCGAGATTTCCCGGACTCTTTCGAGGTCGCGCAGGTCCTCGCGCACGACCCGCTCGCGATGCTCGCGCTGCCAACGGCGCAGCTCGCGATCGTCGGCTCGTAGGAACGGCTCCGGAAAGCCGCCATAGCGCAAGAGTTGCTCAAGCGTCGAGGCGCGCCCTCCCGGATCGGCCTCCCTCAGCGAGAGGGGATGCAGGCGATAATAGTGATACCGTCCCTGAAGCGAATCTTCGCCCTTTCGATAGTAGTCCAGCCGCGCCGACCCGGTGACTAGAAAAGAGACGCGCGGCCTATGCTTGTCATAGAAGCCCTTGACCAAGTTTCGCCAGCGCGAGAATTTGTGAATCTCATCGAGCAGAACGAGCCTTTGGCCGGCGGGCAGCTCGCCGTGCAGCAGGCGCTCCCGATCGGCCGTATCGTCCCACGTGAGATACGCAGGGTGGGACGCGCCGGCCCGGCCCGCGCCGAGCAAGCCCAGCGCGAACGTCGTCTTGCCGACCTGCCGGGGGCCGCCCACGAACACCATCTTCCGTCGAAGATCGGCGCGCGCGGCGGCGTGGATATAGCGCTTGAATCGGGCTCCAGCCATGTGAGTAAAATGCAGCCAACTATATTTTACTCATGGGCCTAATATAGTCAAGTGCATTTCACTCACGCGTCCGACAACCCCCTCGACCTCGCCCGGTTTTCTGAACCGCGGAGCACGAGGAGATCGCAGAGAGCTGTTGAAGAAGACCGGCCGGGCTTACAAGGCGCTCGCGTCGGCTCCACCGCTCGAGTGAAATCGACGCTTTCCCCCTTGGTCCGCGGTTCCGGCCAAACTGGTAGAATGGGCCCGTGAACGTATTGGAGGTCAAGGACCTCGTCAAGAATTATCCGGGGGTCGAGGCGGTCCGCGGGGTGAGCTTCGCGATCGCGGAGGGGATTTGCTTCGGCCTCCTCGGCCCGAACGGGGCCGGCAAGACCACGACGGTCGAGATCATGGAGGCGATCACCGAACCGACCTCCGGCTCGGTGCTCTACCGCGGCGAGCCGATCGGCCCGCGCTTCCGCGAGAGGTTGGGCATCCAGTTCCAAGAGACCGCCCTGCAGGACAACCTCACGGTCCGCGAGGTGCTCGGGCTGTTCGCGAGTTTTTATCGCCGGCCGGCCGAGCTGAACGACTTGAGCCGGCTGTGCGCGTTGGAAGAGTTCCTCGACCGCGACGTCGAGAAGCTGTCGGGCGGCCAGCGGCAGCGCGTGCTCCTGGCCTTGGCCTTGGTCAACGATCCCGACGTCCTGTTCCTCGACGAGCCGACCACCGGCCTCGACCCCCAGGCCCGCCGCCGGTTCTGGGAGCTGGTCCAATCGATCAAACGCCGCGGGAAGACCATCCTCCTGACCACGCACTACATGGAGGAGGCCTACGCGCTGTGCGACGAGGTGGCGATCATGGACCGCGGGCGGATCATCGCCCAAGGCGCGCCGGACCGCCTCCTTAAGGAGCACTTCGACGGGGTCTCGATCGAGCTGCCGAAGGCGGACTTCCGCCTGGCCGCGAACGAGACGCCCGGGCGGGTCTACGAGCGCGACGGGATCGTCGAGATCCTTACCCGGGACGTGCGCGGGACCTTGGAGCGCCTGATAGGCGCCGGCGCCGGCTTGCAGCACCTGAAGGTGCGGCCGCGCACCTTGGAGGATTTATTCCTCGAGCTGACCGGGCGGGGGCTGCGCGCGTGAGCCCCAAGCGCGTCTGGGCCGTCCTGGTCGCCAGGAACAAGGAGTTCGTGCGCGACCGCGGGGCCCTGGCGTGGAACTTCATGTTCCCGCTGCTGGCGGTGTTCGGCTTCGCGTTCGCGTTTTCCGGAAAGCCGCGCGACGTGTTCACGGTCGGCGTGGTCGGGCAAGAGGCGCTGCCGCCCGGCCTCGCGGCCACGCGCTACATCCGCTTCGCGCCGTTCGACGAGCCCGGCCCCCCGCTGGAGCGACTGCGGCGGCACCAGCTCGACATGGTCGTCCGGCCCGGTCGGCCGCTGGAGTATTGGATCAACGCCTCCGCGCCGAAGGGCTACCTGGCCGAGAGGATACTGCTCGGCACCGACGCCGCGCGATTCTCGCCGCGCAAAGGGACCGTCGAGGGGCGGGAGATACGCTACGTCGACTGGCTCATCGCGGGCCTGCTCTCGATGAACATGATGTTCAGCGCGCTGTTCGGGGTCGGCTACGGTATCGTGCGCTACCGCAAGAACGGGGTGCTCAAGCGCCTGAAGGCGACCCCGCTGCAGGCGCTGGAGTTCCTGGCGGCCCAGGTCGGCTCGCCGCTGATACTGCTCGGGATCGTGGCGCTGATCGTCTACTTCGGCTCGAACGCCTTCCTGCATTTCCAGATGCGCGGCTCGTACGCGACGCTGTTCCTGACCTTCGGAATCGGCGCGACGTGCCTGATCTCGCTGGGACTCCTGGTCGCCTCGCGCGTGAGCAGCGAGGAGCTGGCGGGAGGCCTGCTGAACCTCCTATCCTGGCCGATGATGTTCCTGTCCGGGGTCTGGTTCTCGTTGGAGGGCGCCCCGGCCGCGCTGAGGCGGCTGGCCCTGCTTTTCCCGCTGACCCACGTGATCGAGGCGGCGAGGGCGGTGATGACCGAGGGCGCCGGCCTGGCCGACGTCTGGGGCCACCTGGCGGTGCTGGGCGCGATGACCGCGGCCTTCCTGGCGCTGGGCGCCTACGGCTTCAAGTGGGAGTAGCCGGATACGCCGGGCGGAGCGTCGAAGCCGGGCAGGACGAGCCGGCCCTCGGCGTCGATGATCTCCCCATTCCTGGCCGCGGAATCCTCTTGGGGTCGCCTGAAAAACGGGGTCCTCTGGCGAGATCGGCTGATGGGGGCTACTCTAACGGTGCCATGAGAGTGCAAGTCATCTGGTTGGCCTTATTCTCAAGCCTCGTCGCTGGCTCGGCGTCCGGGCAGGGGATCATGGTCGAGCATGAGTTGAAGGCTTGGTCGGCGGACGGCAAGGCCGCGTTATTGACGGAGAACGAGTACGGCCCGGAGGGCGGCGGGGCGCTTTCGCTCTGGATCGTCGACTTCACCATTCAAGACCCGACGGGGCTTGAATGAACCTCGCGAGGCTCGAAGGGCGCGAGGCGGCTCCCGCGAGCGCGGCCTGGAATCTTTTCAAGACCTTTTTCCAAGCGGCGATATTTTGGTCGACCCTGTTGGCCGCCGTTCCGGCCTTGCTCTATCGGCTGGAGTCGCGAACGGGGCTGGCCGGCTGGCGCTTCGGCCGGCCATGGCTTACGGGCGTGGGGATCCTGCTTTTCGCCGGCGCAAGCGCTCTGGCGATCGTCAGCGACATGGTCCTGTCGATCGACGGCCAGGGCACGCCCCTGCCGCTGGATTGTCCCTGCAAACTGGTCCGCCGGGGGCCGTATCGGCATGTCCGCAATCCGATGGCCATCTCGGGCATCCTTCAAGGATTCTCGGTCGGCCTGATGCTCGGCTCGCCGTCGGTCATGCTTTACGTGGCCGCGGGGCTCGTCGTCGCGGAGACCGTGATCCGGCCGTGGGAGGAGCGCGACCTGGAGGCCCGCTTCGGCCGCGAGTACGTTCGGTATAAGGCCGAGGTCCCCGTGTGGTGGCCTAAGTGAAGTGGGACTATGCGTCGCGCCTGAAGGCGTCGCCCTTCGACGCCGCCGCCTGGTCGCGCGTCTCATTGGACGACGCCCCCGGCCCGCGCGCCGCCGCCGCGCGAGACTCTATCGAGCTGGACGACGGGCGCGGCGGAGACGCGCTGTTCGACGCGGCGCTGGATGAATTGATGCGCTATCACGTGTTCCCGCCGCATCGGATGCGCTCGCGCGTATGCTCGCCGGACGCCACGGTCGCGCCGGGAGCGACCATCATTCAGCGCCTATTCCTCGGCCTGATCGGGTTCGAATGCGCGACGCGCGTCACGAAGGTGTTCGACGAGCGTTCGGCGGAGATTCGTCGCGCCGGTTTCGCGTACGGAACGTTGGCGGGCCATCCGGAACGGGGCCGCGCCACGTTCGCGGTGGAACGTCCGCTGGACCATGGTCCGACCCGCTTCACGATCGAAACGGTTTCCGAGCCCGGGCATTGGCTCGCGCGCCTCGCGGCTCCGGTGGCCCGCCGCGCGCAACGACGCGCCACCGCCGAGGCGCTGAGCCATTTTCGCGCCCTCGTCCGCGGTGGAGAATGATGAGGGCTTAGGTCGGCTGCCCGTCAACCCCCGGGTGATGGGGGCGGCAGCGCGTACAGCCTCAGCACGCTGCCGGCTCGGCGGAGCGGCGTCGGAGCCACGCGCGCATCCAAAATTGAGGCGCCCGCCAACGCCACTTCCAATGAGACGACCGCCTGCGGCCGTATGAACGACGAGACCCAGTCGGCGGTTCGGATCGCATCGGGGGGCATGGCGGCCTTCAAGACGTCGATCCGGCGCTGGTAGACGTGGGACCAACTCCACTCCGTCGAGGCCAATATCGCCTCGGGTGGGTAGCCGCGCTTGGTCGCCTCGTCGCCCAAGGACCACGCGGCCTCGCTGACTCGCAAATAATCGAATGTCCCAAGCCAGGAGCACGCGGCGAAGCCGGCGATGGCGCCGCACAAAACCCACCGGGACGCTCGGCTGCCTCCGGCGCGAGACAGGCCGAGCACGACCGCCGCGGGAACGAGAGGCAGGAGATAGCGGTCGTAGAACGTGCCGTGCGCGAGCGACGCGGCGAACTCAAGCAGCAGCGGCCAGCCAAGGAAGGCCGCCAACGACGTCGGCCCCCCCCCCCCCCCACGGTTACCCCCGAGGACCCGGGTCCCCGCCCACCACCCCACCAATGCACCTCCCGCACCGGCGATCAGGATGGCGGCGCACAACGAGCCGACCAGCCGGCGAAAACGGGGGCCCATCGCATCGTGGCTCCCGACGACCAGCCGACCCAGGAAAGGGCCGGCTCCGAGCGCCAGGAGGAGCACCGACACCCAATGCAGCGGACCTTCGAAATCGAGCAAGGCCGCGAGCACCGCGAGCTGCCCATAGAACGAGATCACGACCTGACGACGGCGGAGAGCAGCCACGAAAGTGCCGATCAGAACATGACAGCCCGCGATGAGAACGAACACCGCGGCATCGACAAGCGGCAACATCCAGACGATGTCATCGCCGAAGAGCGACAGATGCCCCAGTCCCCGCCGAATGAGATGGATGGCAACTTCGAGCGCGCCGGCCAGGATCCCAAAGCCGGCGGCGCCGAGCATCATCGTCCCCGGTGACACCAGGACGTGGTCGGTTTTATTGGATGCGGCTGGGATCGACAACCTCGCGCCTTTCAGCCAATTCCAGAACATCACGTTCGATCC
>CAZMIB010000029.1:0-23674 GCA_964566245.1 uncultured Elusimicrobia bacterium
AATAAAAGGGAGTCCATCTTACGCGCCTGGCCGGAGCCTAGCTTGGCTCCTGCATGAAGCGGCTTAACGTCTGGCGCTCCAGCGGAAAAGTATCCCGGGCGTATTTCAAGCTCTGCTCCACCAGCTTTCGCCACTTCGGAGGAAGCCTACCCAACTCCGTCTTGAACTCGGCTGGCTTGATGATCGCCAGGACGTAGGTGGCATGCTGGATATCCTTTT
Source organism: uncultured Elusimicrobia bacterium (assembly GCA_964566245.1). Lineage (GTDB taxonomy): Bacteria > Elusimicrobiota > Elusimicrobia > CAZMIB01 > CAZMIB01 > CAZMIB01. Next base: position 220 of record CAZMIB010000029.1, read on the forward strand.
CCCGTTTCTCAGCCCGGTTCTTCCCGTGCCGACGCTGCGCGATGATGAGTTTATGAAGGCAGTAATTCATCGGCTTGGGAACGCGAACCGCGGACCCGGCCTCCCTTAGCGTGATCGGTTCCTTAAGGAGCATGTCGAGGAACCGCAACGGAATCGCCTTGATGCCGAGCGATTTTACCGGCCGATAGTCCAAGCCGCCCCTGCCTCTCTCCGGAACCAGGAACTCGATCTTCAGTTCCGGATGGGCAAAGAAGGTCGTGCCGGTGCTGGCCGAGTGCTGGGTGAAACCCAGTTCTCCAAGGGAACCCGCCAGGTCGACCATGCGTGCCGACTGAAACGGCCACGGAAGCAAGAAGTCCACGTCCTGCGTTCTCAATGGGAACGGACGGACGCCCAGATGGCGCTGATAGAGAAGGAACGACCAACTTCCGATCAGCTCGATGCCGTCGGCCCAAAGACCGAGGTCCGCGAAAACCTTAAGAACGCTTTCGAATAGTTCTTCCACCGCGTTTGCGCTCAAGCCGCCGGAGCAGTTTTAGATTCTCGTCGACGTCCTTCAATTGCCGCAGGATCAGCCGGCGCTCCTTGATTTCCTTTTCTATCTGCTTGGGTTCATCCTTTCCGAGATAGCGGGAGACTGTTCGCCGGCCGTTCCGATAGTTCAGGTAAAAGTAGTCCTGGCGGCCGATGCGCCGCTTGAGGATGCTTCCCCGCGAAAGCTCCTTCAAGCGCGCCCGGAGCCGCCGATCCAGGTCCAGATAGTAATCCAGACCGTCCTTGAGAATGCCTTTCAGGATCGCCATAGCCGCTTACACTACAAAAAGTATAGCAGACGTTTTTTGTAGTGTAAACAACGCGCTTACACTACACAGCTTTAAGCTTACGCATTTTGTAGTTTAAGCCTCGAGGTTCCACGTCCAAGCATTCGTTGAAGTCTCTCCGCGAGACGGTCGCCACCTGGGCCTGCAAGAAGGCCGTGAAGGCCCACGGCCGCCCCGCCCTGCTCCGCCTCACCCGCGACGAACTCGCCCGCCGCTTCGGGCGCCCCGGCGCCCCGCCGCTGTAAGCCGGATAGGCGCGGACTTTACAACTACTTTCCATTGACTTATAAATGATTTTCTGTTATATTTCAGATAACGCCGAAGGAGAACAGCGGCCATGGCCCAACTACAGCAAGTCGAAGCGACGGCTTATCGTGAGTCCGTCAAGAGCGACCTCGCGGAACTTAGCGGTTGGCTTCTGAAGCACATAGGTCAACGCGTGACGGCCGTGGGCCTGGGCTTGGCGGATGCCTCCATGCTGCATCGCTACAAGATGGGCGAGATATCCTCCTTGCGGCAAGACCGTGAGGACCGCCTGCGGCTGCTGTACCGCGTGGCTCGCATGGTGGCGGCGGCTTTCGATGATGAAACCGCACGCGCCTTTCTCATCTCAAGCAATCCGCAGCTCGGGGACAAATCGCCCATAACGGTATTAAGCGACGAGAAACCGGCCAAGGCCGGCCCTGAGATACTCGGGGCCGCGCGCGCCCTGATCGAAGGATGATGAACGGGCTGCGCACGACAAGGCTTCGCCGGCCTGCGTGGCGCGTTCACCCTAACCCCGCGGCGCTCCCGAGCCGCCGTGGAGCTCGATGAAGACACCGTCCGCCTTGGTGGCCCGCTCGGTCGCCGAGTCACCCAAACCGTCTCTCGCGTGGTCTATGATGAAACAGAGGCGGTTGGGCTCCATTATTCGTCAAGGCTCGACGCCGAAGAGCCTTGCTGGGCCGTGTTCGACTGGGCCCCGATGACGTTTTCCAAGACCGCTCCGATCAATCCGCAGGACCCCGCTCTAAAGTCAGCGGCCCCGAGCCTGGGACTCACGCTTCCTTAACTCAGAAAGAGATCGTGACAGTGAGGTTCGGGGTCCCTTGACAGGTCCTAACGCAGGGGCTATAATACTAACGTATTATAATGTCGATACTATTCGTTAGACAAAGTCTGTTGGAAATCAAATGATCAAGCCATCGCGCCTTCTGGTGGTCGACCCGAACAAAGCCGTTGTTGCCTCCATGATGAAGCACTTCAACAGGTTCGGGTTCTTGGTGCAGTCAGCCGCGAACGGGGAGCGGGCGCTGGAAATTGCTTCCCGCCGGCGGCCCGATGCTTTTATCGTCGAAATCAAGCTCCCGGACATGAGCGGGTTCGAGCTTTGGGGCCGACTGCACGCTTTGCCCGAGACAGCGGACGTCCCCATTCTTCTGGTGGGAAACACTCAAGCAATCGAGTCCAACCAGGCCGGCCACGCCTGGAGATATCACGTCGACTCGATCGACCTGCCCGCCCTCACCAAGAAGATCAAGGCGCTGCTCGCGGTCCACAAGCGACGCAAAACAATCGAAGAGCTGCTGGCGAGAGACGGACCGCCGGCTGCCGCCGAGGGAGCTCAAGAGCTTACGGTCGCTGAACAGTCGATTCTGCGCGGGGGCGGAGCGGTGCTCGAAGACCTTGATCTGGGCGCCGAAGATCCCTCGCTCCGCGGGAAGACGGATTATCTGAATCTTCTTGAGTCGTCGTTCACTACCGCCCAAGCGAGCAAACTGCTTGGCGTCAACGAGAGCCGCGTTCGGCAACGTCTGACGAGCGAGCCGCCGTCCCTTTATGGAATCAAGCGCGGCGCCGAATGGTCGATTCCGTCGTTTCAGTTCGAGGGGAAGAGATTGGTTCCCAACTTGGAGCGGGTGATCGCCAAGCTCGACGCCAACCTCAGTCCAGTCAGCGTCTGGCGCTGGTTCACCTCGCCGGATGCCGAGCTCGTGAATGAGGACTCCCCGGAAGGGGGATTTTCTCCACGCGATTGGCTGCTTCGTGGGCTGCCGGCCGAGGCCGTCGAGGAGCTGGCCGTGGATTTGCATCAGAGCTGAAGCATTGGAGCGCCTGCCCGCGCCGCCGAGGCCGTTCCCTGTTCCGGAGTCCCCGCGCGTTCTGAGCGCGGGCGGGTTGCTTTGGAGAATCTACTGTCGCTCGGGAAAATATCCGGGCGCCTGGAACGGCTTCAGGGATTTCGGCCCGCTTTCGTCCAGCCGGTTCGACCACCACCTCGCCCCGCCTCGAGTTCAAGATCGCGCCATCCTCTATGCGACGGAGGGGGCGCGGGCGCTGGACACCGCTCTCGCCGAGGTCTTTCAAAAGACGCGGGCGATCGACTTGACCAAGGATGCCCCTTGGCTAGTAGGCTTCGAGACATCAAGGAACGTCCGGCTTCTGGATACAAGCGGGCCATGGCCGCTCTCCGCGGGTGGAAGTCCGGCGCTGAATTCAGGTCCCCGGAGAGACTCTCGCGCATGGTCCCGTGAGATCCATGGGCAATATTCGACCATCGAAGGAATCTGGTACCCCTCCGCGCTTTTGGGAACGCCTTGCGTTGCGCTCTACGAAAGAGCGCGATCCGGCGTTCCACCAGCGCCAATGTTCCATCGGGCGCTGAACGATCCCGCGATTCGAGGCGCGATTCAAAACGCGGCAAGAGCTATCGACTACGTAATCGTTCCGTGAGGCAACGCCCCGGCTGGGCGAGGCCCCCTTTCGGAGGAGAACCTCATCGAGCTCCGCGCCCTCTTCCCGCGCCGCCGCGTGGACCAAGTCCCGTTCACGGGCGGCGTGCTCAAAATGGGCAAGTCGGAGCGCCGCCGCAACCGCCTCATCGCGTCGCTCGGGTCCGAGAAGACTCTCTCGAAGGCCGCCGGCAAGGTGCTGCGGCGGCTCTTGACGCAAGGCGAATTCCCGCGTGCCCGGGCGCGGGAGATTCGCGGCGTGAAGCAGCGCCGCGCGACGCAGATCATCAGGGAGCTGCTCTACTCAAGGATCGCGCGCAGCGAGACGTCCTACGGCCCCCTGCGCCTGAACATTACCACGGACATGAGCGCCGCCTTGTTTCCGACGCTGGCGTAAGGAAACAGAGGACGGCGAAACAGGAAGCGGCGGCCGCGCTCCTCATTTGCATGACCGAAAAGAAAGGACCCCGCCGGCGGTAGGAACACGAGGTATTGGCTGGTGCCTCACACTGATTGTGTCAAGTGACGCAAACACCCGAAAGTGGCTTGCGTGGCTATTCCTTGCTCAGGTCGTTAAGCTGGCGCGCAATGGATTGGCCGGGTTTTTCCAGTTCCAATTTCTCGCCGTAGTCCGTTAGGAGTGAATCCAGTTCTGCTCTCTGGGGATTTTGACGTATCGGACTATGGACCTCTTGGCATTTCACTCCGGTCCCGCCCTGCCCCCCGGGCGAGAGGCATAGAATGCCGATACCCAACTCTACTGCGAGATCAAACAACCGTCCTTCACCTTTGGTTCTTAAGGCTTCCATCGATTCATAACAGGCGAGATAAACGTAGTGCGCAAACCTACGGTAGTGTGCTGCCTGCCATATCGCAGGCGCGTCGAACAGAAGCTTCACTTCGATCGCTGCCACCTCGACCTCGCTTCCTATCAGCCATTTCAGTGGGTAAGTACGCAACGCGATCAGATCCGGATTTTCCCACGTCGGTCGCCGATGGAAATCGCCAGTAATAACAACCGGTTTATATTCCGCACGATCTGCCCACTTCTGAACATATGGGTACAAATCCCTTTCGGCTTTTTGGCCCTCATTTCTGACCGCTTCATCGCTTCTTGCTTGTCGCTCCTTTTCGGCTTCGAGGGCGGAAGCATCGACTGCTGGTTCCACAATCGTTACAGGGAATCGTAGTCCCCCTCCCTGGCACCTATAGGGGACGACCATTCCAGATTCCTGCAACTCCGACACCCCCGCTGAAAATTCACTTTCTTCCATTCCCGTGGCAGCTAGGATTGCTTTACGACTCCCTTGTCCATTCGTGCGAATATGATCGAAGATTCGTCTTGCCGCGTTCGAGAGTTCCTTCATATTGGCCATGCATCACCTCTCTGACACGTTCAACATTCGCCGTAGCCTATTGATGAAGTACCGAGCGGATCAACTGTCCGGCTTGGTTGTCCATCTCGCTCTTTAGGGCTTCCACCGATCTTGCGTGCATCGACTTTGAGGCGACGATCTCCGAGGTCGTGACGTTGACCAAGTGGGCGGTCAGGACGTAGCTGCCATCCAGCCGCGACACGCTGCCGACGATGATCTTGTCGACGTTCAACATCTTGCCGATCTTGGAGGCGCAGTCGCCGGTGGCGCATTCCGTCACGCCGCTCATCTCGATCTGCTGCTCCTCGAGTATCCGCTCCATGTTCTCGCGATCCAAGACGCGGAAGGAGCCGCTGTTGACGATGGCGCTTCGCAGCATCTCGGAGATCGTTTCCGCGTCGTCGGAAGACAGGCCCACGGGGCGGAGATCGGCGACGGCTACGATCTGCACCTTCGCGGCGGCGAGCGCCCGAGCCCGCGCCTCCTCCGCGGCCTTGCGTTTGGCCAAGGCTTCCTGCGCCTGCTTTTGACGCAGCGCGAGCGCCCTCTGTTCCGCCGCCCGCTCAGCTTCGCGCGCCGCTTCCTCTCGCGCGGCCTCCTCCCGGCGGCGCTCGCGATTCTCCCGCGATGTCTCCCACCACTTCTCGCGCGCCTGCCCGATCGCCGCGGCGTCGGGCCCGAACGCCCAGCCGATGCTTCCTTTATGATTGAAGCCTAGGACGCTGTTGTTCGCGCCGGCATAATCGAACCGAAGATCGCCGAACCTGAACCCCACGCCAAACGTCGGCCCGACGCCGTCGTAGCCGGCCCGCAGAGCCGCCCAATCCACGGGCCGTAACTCCACCCCGGCACGCACGTCGTAAGACCCGGGTCGCGCGACGTAATCCGCCGTCGCTAAAATCCAGGAGAACGCTTGGAGGGAAATGCCCCCGCGCAACGTCCTCGGCAGTTGGTCCTCTCCGCCGTCGCGGGAAAGAGCGGCGCCCATGACGTTCTGGTACTGAACCCCCAGCCCCACGCTGCCGAGCCGTACCTGAACGCCGACGTCCGCGTCGAAGCCGGAGGAGGATTGGCTGTCCAGCGAGCGCTGGATCAACTTCGGCGCGACGCCGACCGACAGATCGTTCGTGATCCCGAAGCCGGCGCCGAGGATGACGGCCGTCCGGACGTCCTGAAAGGACCCTATGGGGTTGTTCAAGCTGTCCCGGCTGGTCAGGCTTCCGCTCCCGAAACGTATGAGGGAAGCCCCGATGCCGAACGGCGCGCCGAACGCGTACGCGCCGGACAACTCCCCCAAGTTGCCGCCCTCGAACAGGACCGCGTCGGTGACGCCGGCGGCCGATTGGAAGGGACGGCCTAAACCCGCCGGATTCCAAATCAAGGACGACGGCCCGCTCGCCGCCGCGGCGAAGGCCCGCCCCATGCCGAGCGTGCGCGCGTCGGCGCCGTACTCGATGAAGCTGTCCGGATAGCCTCCGTCGTAGTTGGCGGCGAGCGCTCCGCGGGCGGGAAGCAATCCGACAAGCGCCGCCAAGCCCGCGAACCTCCGCCTCAACCTCGGCTTCACTTGACCCCGATCCTGGTCTTAATCTTCGCTCCGCCCGACTCGACGACGCAGATATAGGCGCCCATGGACACCCTACGGCCGCCGCCGGTCGTTCCATCCCACGTCACGTCGTTAGGCCCGGCTTGGCCGCCCGTTTGTCCCGCGGCGTACGTCGTGTCCCAAACCAAGCCGCCGAACGGATCGAAGATGCGTATCCGCGCGTCCTGGTCGGAGGCGAGCAGGTAATGGATCTTCGTCGTCTGGCCGCGAAGCGGCGAGAATGGATTCGGATAGTTGGTCAGGTCGTCGACCGCGGCGCCCGACAGCGTGATAGCCATGACCTGGAACAGGCTGAAGTGGTTGACCTGGCCGCTCACGAGCTTGCCGGAGGTGTCGACCGCGCTGTTCGAGGTCAGGACCCAAACGCCGCGGGCGTCGTCGTAGGTGAAAAGCCTCAAGCTCGACTCGTCGAGCCCGGCGATATCGCCCGCCGTGTAAGGAACCCTGACGACGACGCTCTTGTTCAACTGATGCGTGCCGTCGGAAAGCGTGATTTGGCGGATGAGCGATGTTCCCTTCACCTTGGGATCCGTGACCGCGGGCGGTGATGACGCCGGTTGGCCGACCAGCACGAACGCGGCCGAGCTTACCGCTCCAGCCTGTAATTCAACGTGGGTCCCATCCGTGGCAACGTACATGGTATCGGTCGTCGGCGAGACGTAGTTCGGCTCCGGCTTGGTCAACGTGGAAATCCGGACCTCGCCGGTCATGAGGCCGTCCCCGTTCCTCGCGGCGACCTGGAAGTAATAGCTCGTGCGAGGCGACAGGTCGTTTATCGTCGCCGCAAGCCCGGCGCCCGTTATGGACGTGGTCGAACTCCCGGCTTTCCAATAATCGAGCTGATAGCTTGTGCCGTTAGGATTCGAGTCAGCCGACCACTGCAGGCTAGCGGAATAGGACGATACCGCCGTGGCCGCGAAACCGGCAGGAACGGCGGCCAAGGTGTAGGCCGCCGTCGCGGCGGAGGTGGAGACTCCGCCATAATCGAAGGCCGCGACTTGCACCGCCGACGCCGTGTTCGTCGACAGACCTACTTGCTGCCAGCACGTCGTTCCGCCCGCAAGATCCCCGGACAAGGATGTCCCGCTCGTTGAGAGAACCCGGAACCCGCTCGTGCCTCCCGAGGCATCGGCCCAGCACCATGTGATGGAGGTCGCGGCCTTGCTCGAAGCGAAAACGCCACCTGGCGGCGCCGGCGCCCCCAAGGTCACCACGGAAGCCCGAGACTCGCTCGACAGTAGGCCGTCACCGTTCCTCGCCGCAATTTGAAAGTAATAGCTGGTACGCGGCGAAAGGCCGGTCGCCGTCGCCGTCAGCCCGGCGCCGACGCTGGAGGTCGTCGAGCCACCCGCCTTCCAATAGTCGAACCGGTAGCTCGTCCCTCCAGGATTCGAGTTGGCCGACCATTGGAGGCTGACCGAAAAAGACGATACCGCCGTAACCGCAAAACCTGTCGCCGGCGCCGCCAACGTATAAGCCGAGACGAGCGAGGAAGTCGACGCCCCGCCGGAGTCGAAAGCCGCGACCTCAACGCTTGAGACGGTGTTGGTTGAGAAGCCGGTCTGCTGCCAGTAAGTCGTTCCCGCAGCCAAATCGCCCGACAACGGCGCGCCGTTGGACGCCAGGACCCTGAAGCCGCTCGTGCCGCCGGAAGGGTCGGTCCAAGACCAAGTGATGGAGGTCGTGGTTCGGCTTGAGGCGGAGACATTGGCCGGAGGCGCCGGCGGGCCGGTCGTCATCATCGACGCCTGAACCTCGTTGGTCAGGATTCCGTCGCCGTTTTTCCCCGCGAGCTGGAAGTAGTAGCTGGTACGGGGCAAAAGACCGGCGACCGTCGCGGCGAACCCCGCGCTCGAGACCGAGGTCGTCGAGCCTCCTGCATTCCAGTAGTCGAGCTGATAATTCGTCCCTATAGGATTCGAGTTCGCCGACCATGACAGACTGACGGAGAACGACGACACGGCGGTGACCGCGAAGCTCGCGGGAGGAGCCGCCAAGGTGTTGGCGGTGACGAGAGCGGAAGTCGAGGCTCCGCCGAAATCAAAAGCCGCGACCGCAATCGTGGAAGCGGTGTTCGTTGAAAGGCCGGTCTGCTGCCAAGAGACCGTTCCCGCGGGGAGATCGCCCGACAATGAGGCTCCGCTCGAAGAAAGGACCCGAAAGCCGCTCGTTCCTCCTGAATTGTCAGTCCACGACCACGTTATCGTTCCTGTCGTTCGGCTTGCCGCGGAGATCCCGGTTGCAAGCGACGGGGGCCCCTGGGACACCTCGTATACCGAACCATCGCTTCCTGCCGAGTAAATTCGTTTGACTCCGTCATTACGGCCCGCACCGATAACGAGAGCGTTGCCCGCCGCGGACGCGATCATGGTCTGCGGCGCCCAGGCCGTTCCTGTCCAACTCGACTCGTGGACTCCGCCTGAATCGGCTGCATAGAGGTATTCCGTGGTCGTGTTGCGTCCAAGCCCAGGAACCGGCAGCCCGCTGCCGCCGATGTTTGTCGAGGTCCAATTGGATCCGTTCCAGCTGAATTCAAACCCGCTCCCGGCAATGGCGTACTCTCGGTTGACTCCATCGCTGCGCCCCGGGCCAAGCGCCACGCCGCGGCCATACCGGGTGCCAACACCGATCTTCACCTCCGACCACGCGCTTCCGGTCCACGTCAGCTCATAAATTCCGAAATTATCGTTGCCGACATAGAGGCGTTGCACTCCGTCGTTACGCCCAGCCCCGATCACGGGAAAATAGGTGCCGCTCAGGCCGACGCCAAGATCGATCTGCGATCTGGACCAAGCCGAGCCGGTCCACGAGAACTCATAGAGGAAACCATCCAGGTTGCCTCCATAGACTCTTTGCGTTCCGTCGTTTCTCCCATTCCCCACGACCACTTGATCCATGCCCCAATTGGTCGCTCCTATGCCAACAACCGCTTTACTCCATGTCGAGCCGGTCCAAGTGAACTCGTATATCTGCCCGTCCCGTTGGGTCCCGTTCGCATTGGAGGCATAGACGCGCTGAACACCGTCATTCCTACCCGCGCCTACATAAACGCCGTACATCCCGCCGTTGGGGTCGGACGATCCGCCCGAGCCGCCCGCTCCCATGTCGACCTTTGACCACGCGCTTCCCGACCATGAAAACTCGTAGACATGCCCGTCCCTGGATGCGGTATAGACCCTGTTGACTCCATCATTGCGTCCAGCACCAACCGCAACGGCCCAGAGCACGTCCGTTCCACCGCCGATCACGGAAGAATTCCAACCGGCGACGCTCGATCGAGCTGACGCGAATAGGATCGCGGCAAGAACTAAAGTCTTTCGCCGCGTTGGCAGGGGGAGCATCGGGCAAGCTCTTTGAAGGCTATGAAACGCGCATTCCAAGCCGCTTAAGTATATCCCACTTCCACTTAAAGTCAATAGTACTTAATGTCTTATAGACGATAGCCCACCAAGAGGTCGACGGTCGATGTTCCGCTTTCCAAGCAGGTCGCTCAACATCCGGCCGGCGGGCAGGAAGGTGGGCCTGATCTTCAGCGCCTCCTTCAGATAACCTCGGGCTCCGTCTAGATCGTCCCGGCGGAACGACGCGACGGCGAGGTTGTAACGCAGCTCGGGGGATTTCGGCAAAACTCCGAGCGATTTTCTCCAGAACCGGATCGCCGCGTCGGGATGCCCCTGATCAAGATAGGCTTGGCCAAGATTGACAACGGCCGTGAGATAGTCGGGCTTATTCTCAAGGGCCTCCTTGTATCGTTCTTCGGCCTCGGCCCATTTCCCCTTGCGCGCCTCCGCGTAGCCAAGGTTGTTCAGCAGCATGGCTAGATTCGAGCGCACCCCGGGCTTGTTCGGCAGGAGCGCGACGGCCTTCGCATAGAGCGTCAGCGCCTCGTCGGAAGCTCCTTGCTTGGCCCGCAGCGTGGCCAAGTTGTTATAGGCGCTTCCGTCGTTCGGAGCCAGGCGCATGGCCGTTTCAAATTGCTCCGCGGCCTCGCCTTCGCGCCCCAGACGATCCAGACAAAGGCCGAGGCCGTTGTGCCCGTTCACCCTATCTTCAGGCAAGCTCGAGCCGAGCGCCTGCTGAAAATGGGCGGCGGCCTCCTCGTATTTCCCCTGGAAGAAGGCGATGTCTCCAAGATTCAAGCGGGCCGTTCCGTAGTCGGGTTTGAGTCGCAGCGCGGCTTCACAGTGAGGCGCCGCCTCCTGGTTTCGCCCGACCTCCGCCAGCGCGTAGCAGAGATTATTCTCGGCGCTCGCGCTTCGCGGATTCACCTTCAAGGTACGGTCAAAGAGGGCGAAGCTGTCATGCCAAAACACCGCCTGATTCGCGCTTCTGAGCGAAAAGCAGACCAGCAGCGCGGCGCAGAGGAAACCCGAGGCGATGTCTCGCCCGTGGTCGACCATCAGCTGACTTAAGGCGAGCGCGGGACCGAGCATCGCAAGGTATACGTACCGGTCCGCGACCGTGGAGTAGGCTTGGTGCTCGAAGGCGACCAGGCCGGAAACGGGAAGGACGCCGGCGACGAAGATCGCGGCGGCGGGGAGATAGCCGGTCTTTCGCGCGCGCCAAAGCCAGACACCGACCCCGGCGGGAAGAATCCATGAACACCAAGCCCACGTCGACGAAAGGACGTAGCTCGGGGTCCGGCCATAATCGGGAGCCAGGCCGAACGGCAGGACGAGCTTCGCCATGTACCACGCGCACGAGTCGAGGGCGATGATCGGACGCGGCAAAAGAGGCGTCGATGCCGCCACGGCGGGAACCGGCTGAAGATGGCTCGTGAAAACCAGGGCCGCCGCGGACAGCGCCAACCAAGGGAACACGGCCGGCAAGGCCGCGCGCCATCCCCGGCGGAGGAAGCGGACGTCAAGGATCAGGGCGATAAGCGGCGTCACGGCGGAGCTGGGCTTGGCCAGCAGGGCCAGCGCGCACGCCGCGGTTCCTAAGCAGTAGCGCGCCCGGCCCGCTCGTCGTGAGTCGGCGCCTGCGTAAGCAACGTAGCCGCGAAGGGCGACCAAGGAGAAGAACCCCGCGAGCAAGTCCTTAAGCCCGCTGACCCAAGCGACGGCCTCGACCTGAAGGGGATGCCACGCGAACAGAAGGGCGCCGGCCCCGGCGATCCATTCGATTGGAGGAGAACGCGGTGGGTGGGCGGAGGCTGCGCCTTCCGTTCGTTGAACCAGCGCCAGGAGCAAGGAGTAGACAAGACAGACGTTAAACAAGTGCAGAAGAACGTTGAGGGCGTGAAACGGCGCAGGGCTGCGCCGCAGGTCGGAGGTTGGACCGTCCCCGTGCTGGATCGTCCAAGCCATCCCGAACCAGAAGGTGTACGTCAGAGGAACGTAGAGCTTCCGATAAGGTTCCTTCCAAAAATGGAGGGTGTTCGCGGTCGAGGCGGGATTGAGATAGGGATTCTCGTAAACGTGGATGTCATCGTCCCAGCCGACGAAGTCGTAACGTACCGTGGGGCCGTAGAGCGCGAGAGTCGCCGCGCCAAGCAGGATGAAGACGAACCCTTTCATGCCGAATCGCCGAGTGTCATGCGAAGGGACCATCGCCGCTGCTTAAGTATATCCCCCATTCACTATAAGTCAACGTCATTTAATGTCTTTAAGACGGTGGCCCACCGAAGGAGGATTCCCTAGACTGACCTTGGGTGGACCCCATGACCGCCGATATTTACGAGGTCGTCGCTCGAAGGATACGCGAGCAGCGGCTCAAGGCCGGTCTCTCCATCGAGCAGTTGGCCGAGGCCGCGGGGATCGGGACGAGTTTCCTTTCCTATATAGAGACGCTGGGGCGTAAGCCGAGTCTCGCGACCGTCGGAAAGCTGGCCGGCGCGCTGGGGATTCCGGTCGCTGAGTTATTCGCGGGAACGACCGCCAAGAAGGAAGAGAAGGACTATCGACTGGTGCGACAGATGGTCAGCGTGGTGAAGGACAAGACCCCCGAGCAGCAAGAGGCGTTGCTGAGCACGCTGAAGGCCGTCGCCAAGAGCCTCGGTCGGACGAAGAAGGACGGACGGCGCTAGCCCCTCACCCCAACCCGCAGGGGCCTTCGGCCCCGTCTCCGAACGACCTAGCAAGACGGCAGCCGAGTCGACCCCCGCAAGCGGGCGAGGGAGATCCTAGGGATATCCTGTAGAGTGGGCCTACTGGCCGAAGGCGCGCTCTAGGGCGGCGTTCTTTTGGTCGGGGGACATCAGGTTTTGGACGCGCCTTCTAGCGTCCTTCGCGCCGGGGATGTCGCGTTCCTCGGCTTTCGAGTAGTCGACAAAAGCCTCGACCATGTCCTCGTCCACACCTAGGCCGTGCTCGTAGAGGTCGCCCAGGCCCAGCCATGCGGCATCCTCGCCGGCGGCGGCGGCTTTGCGGTACGAGGCCAAAGCGTCGGCGTAGTTCTGCAGTCTTCCTCGGCCCTCGCGGGCGTCCCGGCCGGCCTTGAGGGCGTCCTCGCCCTCCTTGAACTGGGCCATTAAGCCGGCAGCATCGGCGTCTCCGGCCAAGGCGGCTTTCTCCAGCCAGGACCGCCCCTCGATCTTGTTTTGCGGGACGCCGCGCCCTTCGTGCAGCATCAGGCCCGCGAAGTAAGCGGCGCGGGGCAGGCCTTGCTGAGCGGCCTTCCTGTAGCGCTCCAAGGCCTCGGGGTAATCCTGCGTCACGCCCTTGCCTTGGACGTACAGGTTCCCGAGAGCGAAGTTCAGCTCGGCGTCGGCTCCCCGCGCGCCGGCTTCCTGCTCGGCGAGCCGCAAGAGCATCAGGGCGCGCGGACGGTCCTCGGGAACGCCCGGGCCCTCGTAAAACATGAAGCCCAACTGTCGCGCCGCGCCGGGCTGGCGCTTGGCGACGGCTTCCTTGAGATGGCTCGCGGCCTCCTCGTAGTTCCCCGCCTTCAGAGCCTCCTGGGCGCGGCTCATCGGGTCGCCGCACCCCGAGAAGCCCGACAGCGCGGCCAGGGCCGCGCCCGCGGCAAGAAGCCGGAGCGTTGGCATGTCGCAACAAGTATAATCGAGGCGTCGGCGTTTTCAAGGCGCATCCTCCGAACATGCTGAAGCCCGCTCCCCGACGCCTCGCCGTGCCGGAGGAAACCCTCGCCGCCGTCGCCTTCCTTATTATAGCGGCGGCGCTCAACCCCTTCCGCGAGCTCGCGCTTCAGGACGATTGGGCTTACGCCTGGTCGGTCCGGCGGCTCCTCGAGACAGGGTCGTTCCGCGTCTCGGACTGGGCCTCGCCGACCTTGGCCGCGCAAGCCTATTGGGGCGCGCTCTTTTGCGCGCGAGGCTTCAGCTTCGCCGCGCTGCGCGTCTCGACGCTGGTCCTCGCGGCCGTCGCCGTCGCGGCGTTCCACCGCGTTTTGCTCGCCGGGGGCGTCGAGCGCCGCTCGGCCCGGCTCGCGACCGCGGCCTTGGCGCTTCAGCCCCTCTTCCTTTCGTTGAGCCTGACCTTCATGACCGACGTCCCGTTCCTCGCTCTGGCCTTGGTCGCGGCGGCGCTGCTCCAGCGGCGAAGGACGCTCGCTTCCGGGCTCGCTCTGGCGGCCGCCTGCCTCATACGTCAAACAGGCCTCCTGGTCGCGCTGGGCCTGGCGGGTTTTCTAGGGTCGGGGGGCGAGCTGGACCTGCACGCGGGGCTGAGCCTCGTTCTTCCCTCCGTCCTCGCGCTGGCGGCGTATCTGGGGTGGTACCTCGGCGTCCACGGCGAGACCTGGGCGCACCGCGCCTACGACCTGCGCTGGACGGCGGCCCACCTGCTGAACCTCCCGCGCCTGGCGCTCGACGGCGTCCTGCGGGCCGGCTGGACCGGCCTGTACGCGGGCCTGGCCGCTTTGCCCTTCGCCTCGCCGCGCGCGGCGCGGGAAGGCATCCGGCGCCCGTGGATGAAGGCGCTCGTCGCCCTCGGCGCCCTCATGGCTCTCGCCGCGTTTCCTCCGCCCGACGCCATCCTGTCCAAGCTCGGCATCGGCGGGGTCTTCTGCTTCGGTCGCGGCGCCAAGGCGGGAGGCTTTCTCGCCTGGCCCGGCTTCTGGCCGCTGTTGGGCTTGGGCGCGACCTTCGCGCTGGCCTCGCTCGGCGCGGCGCGCATGTCGCCCGCGGCACGGCTTATGACGTGGGCCTTCGCCCCGCTCGGCTGCGCGATTTTAGCCGGGGGCTATTTCAACGACCGATACCTTCTCGCCGTCGTTCCTCCGGCCCTGGCTTTGGCGGCCGGACTCCCCAAGACGCGCGCGCGCGGCGTTGTTCTCGCCGGCGTGGCCGCCTTGGCCGCCGCCGGAGCGCTCGACGACCTCAACTGGAACGAGGCGTTCTGGTCGGCCTGCCGGCGGCTGGAGTCGCGCGGCGTCCCCGCGGAGCGCGTCGGCGGGACCTTGGAGTACGTGGCCTGGAACAACTATCAGCCGCGCATGGACGCGCTGAAGCGCGAGAAGCCTCTGCTTCAAATCGACGACGGCGATTGGTTGCGCGGCTTCCAAGAGACGCAGGCGGCGCTGGTGACCTTCGCGGCCGACGCGCCCGAGACGCTGTTCCTCCCGGCGGGGCAAACGTCTTACTTCAGCCCGTTGGCCATGCGGCGGGTGCCGGTGTACAGTTACCTTTCAAAGCCGGCCCCTCACACTTTCCCTCTCCCGTAGGGAGAGGGCCTTCGTTGGATTATCCAGTCCGCTGGGCCCGCGCCTTCTTTCGGGCTTCCGCGTCCTTCCAGCGGCGCTTTTCTTCGGGGGTTTCCAGCTTCAAGGCGGGGACCTCGGCGGGGCGGCCGTCCTTGCCGAGCGCGACCATCGTGACCAAACAACTGTTGGTGTGGCGGCGCTCGCCCTTGGCGAGGTCCTCGGCGTAGACCTCGACGCCGACCTCGATCGAGGAGCGGCCGACGTGGTTGACCTGGGCCTCGACGACCACGAAGTCGCCGACGCGGATCGGGATCTTGAACTCGACGCGCTCCATCGCCACGGTCACGCACGGCTTCTCCGCGTGCCGGAACGAGCAGACGGCCGCGGCCTTGTCGATCATTTTCAATATCGTGCCGCCGAAGACGTTGCCGACTTGATTGGAGTCGGACGGGAACATCAAGTCGGCCAACTGCGTGGCCGAAACGCGGACGGGCTTGCTCGCGGTCGCCATATCAACCCCCGGAGAGTCTCATTAGAGCCGCCTGGCCGAGGCCGACGGCCCCCGACAGAACGACGACGGCGGCCGGCTCCATGACCGGCAAAAGGAGCAAGGCCGCGCCCAGCAAACCGAGACGGGTCCATGTGTCGAGGACCCCGGGCAACAGATCGGCCGCGGAGGAAAGCAGGGCCCCGGCGGCCGCGGCCTCGACGCCGGTTAGGAAGGCCTGGGCGGAGCGCTTTTCGCGCCACGCCTCCAGCCTCGGCCCAAGCGCCAGCACGATCAAAAAGCAGGGAAGAAACAGCGCCGCCGTCGCGACGAAGGCGCCGAGCAGGCCCGCGACCTTGAAGCCGATGAAGGCCGAGGCCAGCGCGACCGGCCCGGGGGTCGCGTTCGCGATCGCGACCCCGGTCAAAAACTCGGCCCGCGTAAGGTAACCCCAGCGATCGACGAAGTCTCCGGCCAAAAACGGCACGATCACGTAGCCCCCGCCGTAAACCAAGGCTCCGGCCTTCAGGTGCCCGAGGATCAGATCGAGCCAACGCGGCAGGGGCGGAACCGGTCCGCCGATCGGCGACCCCAGCGCCCACGGCACGGCGGCGCCCAGACCCATGAAGGCGCGCGCCCCCAGCGCGAACCAGCCGCCGAACAGGATCGCCGCCAAGGCCGGTATGCCGCCGCGGCACAGCAAGAGGCTCGCGAGGAAAATCCCGAGCTGAAGCCGCGTCCTCACGCTGGCGCGCGCGAGCTTGTATACGGCGAGGAAGATCACCGCGATCGCGGCCGGCTCGACGCCCGAGAAGAACGCGGACACGCCGGGCCTGGCGCCGTAGCGCAGGTAAATCCATGATAGCAGGACGACGAGCGCGAAGCCGGGCGCGATGAAGCTCAGCCCCGCCGCGAGGCCTCCCGCGACGCCGCCGCGTTTGGCCCCGACCGCGATCGCCATCTTCGTGCCCTTCGGCCCCGGGACCAGCTCCATCAGCCCGAGCTGGCCGGAGTACCACGCGGACGTGGCCCAGCGGCGCTTTTCGATGAGCTCGGCGTGGATCATCGCGACCTGGGCGATCGGCCCGCCGAAGGTGAGCCAGCCCAGCTTGTGGAAGATCCAAGCAATCTCGCCGAGCCCTCCCTCGCGGCGCTTCATGGGAGGTTCCAAAGCGGGTGCCATTGCCGCCCAAGGCGGACGTCCTTGAGGCGCTCGCGCGCGACGCAGGCGAACTCGATCAGCTTCGACGCGGGCGGAGGAACGACGGCGCCGATCGGCGTCGCCGCCTGCAGGAAGAAAGGCATGTCCGGCCGCACGGCGCGCACCAGCTCGGCCGCGCGCGCGACCTCCTCGGCTGTGGAGGACGAGGTCAGCACGACCTTCACGAAGGTCTTCTCGGGCAGGACCTCGAGAAACGCGGCGTGAGGCTTCCAATCGGCGACGCCGGTCGCCGACGGCAGCTTGAGGTCCATCGAGACCAGGTCGACGTGCTGCTTCAGCGCGCGCAGAGCCGCGGGCAAGGTGCCGTTCGTCTCCAAGCAGGTCGACAGGCCAAGCGCGCGCGCGAACGGCAGGAGCTCGGCCAGAAAATCAGGCTGGAGCAGGGGCTCGCCGCCGGTGAAGGAGACCGCGGCGTGGCCGGGGGCCAGGCGCTTGAGGTCGTCGCGCGTCTCATCCAGCGAGCGGAGCGTTCCCGAGGGGATCGGAATGGTGTCCGGCTCGTCGCAGTAGTCGCAGCGACGGTTGCAGCCGCCGAGCCGCACGAACACCTGCCGCTCGCCGAGCTTGAGCCCCTCGCCTTGCAGAGAGGAGAACACCTCGACGACGTAGCCTCGGCCCGGGGGCGGCGGCCAAGCGGCCCCGGCCTTGCGGCGCGGCGCGGTCATAACGCGGGGTCGGCGAGGCCGGCTTCTTGAAAGCCCTTCGCGCGCAGCTTGCAGGAGTCGCAGCGCCCGCACGGCCGCGCGCCGCCCGCGTAGCAGGACCAGGTCAGGTTGAGCGGCGCGCCGAGCTTGCGCGCGAGCTTCACGATTTGGGCCTTGCTCAAGCGTATCAGCGGGGTATGAATTTTCAGGCCCCGCCCCTCGGCCCCGCGCCGCGTCCCGAGCGCCGCGACCTTGGCGAAGGCGCGGTAGTACTCCGGCCGGCAATCGGGGTAACCGGAATAATCGAGCACGTTGGGGCCGAGCACGATCTCACCCGCGCCTTCGGCGTCGGCCAGGCTGACGGCCAAGGACAGGAAGAGGGTGTTGCGGCCGGGGACGTAGGTCGAGGGGATGCCGCCGTGGCCGATCCTGGACATCGGCAGGTCCGGCAGGCGGCGCGAGCGGTCGACCAACGAGCTCGTCTTGAGCCACGGCAGGTCCAGGCGTATCTCGCGCAGCGGAACCCCGTAGGACCGCGCGACCGCGCGCGCGCTCTTGAGCTCGCGTGAGTGGCGCTGGCCGTAGCTCACCGACAGCGCCGAGCAGCGCCAGCCCTTCGACAGCGCCCACGCGAGCGCCGTCGTCGAATCGAGGCCGCCGGAAAGTAGAACGACCGCTGAACGTTTCATTTCATCGCTCTCTCCTTCCCCCCGTGTGGGGGAAGGGCGGGATGGGGGGTCCGCGGCGCGCACGCCACCCCCACCCTTTCCCTCCCCCATCAAGGGGGAGGGAATTTGAACGTCAGTGGCACATTCCGCCGCCGCAGCCGCCGCCGAAGCTCGGACCGGAGCCGCAGGCTCCGCCGGAGGACTCGCTTCCGCCGCTCTCGGAGCCGCCGCGGTTCAGGCCGGGCACGTCCGCCGAGACGCGGACCAAGGAGCCGTCCGCCCCGAGCTTGTAGGTGCCGGTCAGCGGCTCGCAGACCGGGCAGCGCTCGCCGGACAGCTCGCCGCCGCAGCGCGCGCAGCCGGACGCCTTCGCCGGCTTTTTCGCCTCGACCGGAGCGGTCTTCGCCGCCGGCTTGGCCTTCGCTTTAGTCTTTGTCGTCACGGGCATAGTGATCCTCCTGTCAAAACGAATAACCCCTCACCCTTTCCCTCTCCCCTTGGGAGAGGGCACTCCTAGTCAAAACGGACGACTTCCACTTCGGAAACGGCGACGCCCAGCAGGCGCCGCGCCAGCACCGCGAAGCGCTGGGGCGCGTCCGAGGCGACGAAGCGGTGCCTCGGCTTGCCGCGGCTCGCGCCCACGTCCCCGAGATGGGCCTGCACCTCGCGCGCGGTCTCCTCGGCCGAGTCGACGAGGCGCAGGCTCTTTCCCATCACCTTGCCGAGCAGGCCCTTCAGAAGCGGGTAATGCGTGCAGCCCAAAATCAGAGAGTCGAGCTTGCGCTTCTTGAGAGGCGCGAGGTAGCGCCGCGCGACCGCGCTCGTGATCGGGCCGTTCCACCAGCCCTCCTCGACGAGCGGCACGAACAGCGGGCACGAGGCCTCCACCACGGTCAGATAACGGTCGATGCGCCTCAGCGCGTCGCGGTAGGCGTGGCTCGCGACCGTGCCCTCGGTGCCTATCACGCCGACGCGCCCCTTCGGGCTGATCTTGGCCGCCGCGCGCGCCCCGGGCTCGATCACGCCGATCATCGGCACCGGCAGCTCGCGGCGCAACGTCTCCAAGGCCATCGCCGAGGCCGTGTTGCAGGCCACGACGATCATCTTCACGCCCTCGCCGACGAGGTAGCGAGAGATCGAGCGCGAGAAGCCGGTGACGGCCTCGCGGGACTTGGAGCCGTAGGGGACGTGGGCCGTGTCCCCGAAATAGATCAGGCTTTCGCCCGGCAGGCGGCGCCGAAGCGCCTTAAGGACGGTCAGGCCCCCGACGCCCGAGTCAAAGACGCCGATGGGCCGGTCGGACAGGTTCATTCGGTCTCTCGACGAGGAATTTTACCAAATCCCGACGCCCGACTCAGTACTTCCAGTCCTTGGCGCGGGCATAGTCGAGGATGCCGTTGTAGATGCCCTCGACCAGGCGGCGGCGGTAGCGCGGGCTCTGGAGCTTGGCCAGGTCCTCGGTATTGGTGATGAAGGCCGTCTCCACGAGCACGGCCGGAGTATTCGTCCAGCGCAGAACGTAAAAGCCGGCCTGCTTGATGCCGCGGTCGCGCCCCGAGGTGTGCCGGCGTATCTCCTTGGAGAGATAACCGGCCAAAAGCGATCCCTCGTTCAGATACTCCATGCGGGCCAGGTTGTGAAGGAACATCGCCGCCGGCCCCTCGGCCTTCCCACCTGCCTCCAGATCGAGCGAGGCGTTTTCCGCCTTCTCGACCTCCTCGGCCCACGGGTCCGAGGCCTTGTCGGAGAGGAAGTACACCTCGAAGCCGTGCTCCTTGTTATGCCGGTGCGCGTTGCAGTGGATCGAGATGAACAGCGCCGCCTTGCGCTTGTTCGCGATCTCGGAGCGGTCCGAGAGCGGTATAAACACGTCGGTCTGCCGCGTCAGCACGATGTCGAACCGCTTCTCGCGCCGCAGCAGGTCCGCCAAATCCTTCGCAAGCTGCAAGGTGATGTCCTTCTCCTTCACCTTGTGCCGCCCCCGAGCCCCGGAGTCTTTTCCTCCATGGCCCGGATCGATCACGATCAGCGGCCGGGCCTCCCCCGCCGGAAGCGCCGCGATCGGCGGCAACGCATGCCGCGCCGTCTCCGTTTCCGTCTCCTGCGCGCCAGGAACGGCGGCGGAGCCGCCGGTTCCGCTTACCTTCGACGTCGTGCTGGTCGACGCCGCGGCCGTCGGTGCGGCCGGAGCCGTGGGCTTGGCCGTTTCCGCCGGCCCGATATCCAGCAACAGCCGATAAGGATCCTGCGCCTCCCCGATCCCCCACCCCGCGTTGGCGTCGGCCAACGAGACCGTCAGCCGCGCCAAGCGAGGCTCCTGGCTCAAATCGACCTTCGCGACGCGGCCGTCCGAGATCTCGCGCGCCTCGGGCCACTCCAGCAACCCGTTCGCGATCGTCAACTCCAGCTTGCCCGCCCCGGAGCGCGTGACCTTGTACGCCAGCTTGGGATCGCTCTGCAGCTCGATGCGCGTGCGGTCCCGGTAGGAGTAGACATGCAGGTCCCGCACCGACGCGAGCTTCTGCACCCCCAGGAGCTTCTTATCCGGCTGGTAGAAAACCTCCATCTGCGCCGCCTTCGCGAAATCCGGCGTAAGGAAAGCCAGCAGCGGAAGGTAAGCCCTTCCGCTTTGGACATAAACCTTCGACGGCAGCTTAAGCGTCCGCCCCCCGATGACGGCCTCGTCGCTCTTCGCCTTGAACTTCACGGTATCGCCGGGAAACCGCAAATCGATCTCCCCCGACTTCCCCCTCCAAAAAACCTGCCCCCCCAGCACCGCCGCCAAATCCTTATCCGCCAAGAAAAGCTCGTCACCCTTGGCCTGCGCCTCAACGGTGCCGTAATATTGGCCCGACTGCAGGACGGCGATCTCTTCCGTGGCAGCCCTGGCCGTTAGGGACAAACCTCCCCAAAGGACAACCGCCATCATCAGCGCCGCTTTCAGCACCCCTTCCCCCCTTTGTGGGGGAAGGGTGGGATGGGGGGGCATTGGCAAATGACCACCCCCACCCGCACCCTCCCCCATCAAGGGGGAGGGAGATTTAGAAAGCAATCCCATGGAAAGAACTCCTCCTTCTTTTGTCTTCACTCAAGAATGATCCGATAATCCTCCCAAGTGAGCTGAGGGTCGGACTGTATCTTGATCGCGCGATGGACGTTCTTCTCGATGTCCGCCTGTTCTTTCCTGAAAGCCTCGGAGAGCAACGGATGAAGCAGGACGCGTATGTTGCCTCCCGGCCGTCCCGCCGTAAGCTCATGAATCTCGCGTTGGATCCTGATCCGCATGCTGGACACCGACAACACTCGTCCCGAGCCCCGGCACTCCGGGCACTCATCGGTCAGCAGGCTCACCGTCGACTCGCGCTTGCGCTCGCGCGTCATCTCGACGAGGCCCAGCCGCGTGATCGGCAGGATGCGTATCTTCGCGCGGTCCCTCTTCACCGCGCGCTGAAGCGCCTCGAGCACCTTCTGGCGGTTCGAGGCCTTCTTCATGTCAATGAAGTCGATCACGATGATGCCGCCGATGTTGCGCAGCCGGAGCTGGTGCGCCACCTCGGCCGCGGCCTCGATGTTCGTCGCGGTGACCGTCTCCTCCTGCGACTTCGAGCCCGTGAAGCGGCCCGTGTTCACGTCGATCGCGCACAGCGACTCCGCCTCCTGGATGATGATCGTGCCGCCGCTCGGCAGCTGCAGCTTGATCTGGCGCAGCTTCTCGATCTCCGGCTCCACGCCGAAGGCGGTGAAGATCGGCGTCTTCGCGTCGTACAGGCGCACGCGGTCGGCCAGCTCCGGGGAGGTCTCCTGAAGGAACGCGACGACCGAGTCGAAAACCTTCTTGTCGTCGATCAGGTAGATGCTGACTTCATCGGACATCAGGTCGCGCGCGACCTGAAGGCCCAGGTCCAAGTCCTCGTGCAGGCAGAACGGAGCCTTCTCCTCCTTCATCCGCTTGTCGATCAGCTCCCAGGTCTTCAGCAGGTAGCGCAGCTCGCGCTCCAAATCGTCCTCGGTCGCGCCCTCGGCCTCGGTGCGCACGACGACGCCCATCTTCCCGCCCAGGATCTCCTGGCCGATGCGCTCGATCGCGGCCTGAAGGCGCCGGCGCTCCTCCGGCTCCTCGATCTGCTTCGAGATGCCGACGAAGTCCTGGAACGGCGTGAACACCAGATAGCGCCCGGGCAAGGAGACGTCCATCGTCACCTTCATGCCCTTCGTCCCGATCGCCTCCTTCGCGACCTGGACCATGATGTCCTGGCCCTTCTTCAGGGTCTGGTCGATCGGGGCGCGCGACTCGCCGAGCACGTCGGTGATGTACAGGTAGGCGTTCTTCTCGTAGCCGATGTTCACGAAGGCCGACGAGATGCCAGGCAGGACGTTCTCGACCTGCCCCTTGTAAATGTTGCCGACGATGTTCTGCTCGCTGTGCCGCTCCCAGAGCAGCTCGGCCAAGCGCCCGTCGTCGAGGATCGCGATGCGCGTCTCCTCGAACGAGGTGTTCGCGAGTATCTCGCGCTTTACGGGCTGAGCGTTTCGCCCGCGCCGGTCAGCGTGAACAGCGCCTTCCTCACGAGGCGCACGGGGCTCATGGCGGTGCTCGTGGCGTTCGCTGCGCTCGTTGCGCTCGTGACGCTCGTGCTGCCGCTCTTGCTGCCTGTCGTGCTGCCGCTCGTGCTGGCGCTCCCCGTGTCCCCCGCCGTGTCCTCCGCCGTGCCTTCCTCCGCGGTGTCGCCGCCGGCCTCCGCCGCCGCCGCCATGGTGAGACCCAGCGCCGTGAGAGCCTCCTCCGGGCGCGGGCTGGGGCCCCCCGGCGGGAACCGGAGCCGGAGCCTCAGGCGCGGTCCCTCCCGCTGAAACGATGCCGTCCTTCTCAGGTCGATCCGTGACGTTGTCCTGCCGAAGCTCTTCTCGATCCAAAACTCCTCCTTGCTGTCGAACGCCGCTATGCGTTCGTTCAAATCCTCGGGCCACTCGGAGAGCGCCTCCCACTCGGAGGCGTTCACCGCGGCCTCGACCGACGGAAAATGAAGCGGCACCTTCCGGCTTTCCAAAAGCCGAAAGCCCGCCGGCAACTTCGCCTTGAGCGCGGCCCCCGCCGTCTCGGGGACCGCCGCCTCGCCCAACCAGACGTCCAGGTACTCCGACTCGCTTTCCTGCCCCACCGAGACGGCCGGCCCGTAGGCGAGCCGCGCCCGGCGCGCCCGTCCCGCGTCCGTCGCGAGCGGCAAGCCCGCGCGCCTCAGCGCTCGTCGCAAGGCCTGGGCCTGCTCGAGCTGGGACAGCCAGCGCGCGCGGCCCTCCCGCGCGAGGCGGAAG
>CAZMIB010000030.1:0-23086 GCA_964566245.1 uncultured Elusimicrobia bacterium
GGCTCGCCTTCGCTCCGGGCGCGCGGCTGTCGCCGCTGGCCGCGGCGCTCGCCGTCCTCGCCGTCTGGGGCTGGGCGGTCGGGGCCTTGGTCGTCTCGGCGTCGCTCGTCGGCCTGGGGCTGGCGTGGAAGGACGGGGCCCGCGTGCTGGCCTTGGCCGCGCTGCCGGTGCTGCTCAAGTTCGCCGGCGCGGCGTTGTTGGCCTTCGGCACGTCCCTTTCGCCGCTGCTGTTCACGGCCGGCCCGGCCTTGTTCTGGCGCGCGGCCCCGGACTGGGCCTGGAGAGTGGACGCTTTCGAGTTGTGGTCGGCGGGCCTGTTGGCGGTCCTGTTGTCGAGGCGCGGGGGCGCGCTTTCCCGGGCGGGGATATGCGCGGCGACCGTGTGGTTGGCGGTCAATGCGGCCGTCCTCGGGGCGGGGGCGCTCGGCGGGGCGAAATGATCCTATGGGTGGCGCTGATGCTCGCGGCGCCCGCACCGGCGGCCGCGGAGGGGCCGCCGATGACGATGAGCCTTGACGATTACGTCGACCACGCGTTGAGGCAGGGCAACCTCGGCCTGCAGAACACGATCGGCTTCCAGACCGCGACCTACGCGCGCGGGATCGCGCTGCGCCAGACGAGCCTGCCGAGCCTCAACTACAGCGGCTCCGGCAGCCTCGGGGAGACGACCAACTCCGCTCCGCCGCTGGACGACGTCGTGACCAAGACGAAGAGCTACTCGAACGCGCTGACCTTGAGCGAGCCGTTGCCGACCGGCACGGTCCTGAGCTTGAGCGGCACCTATCCGTACAACTGGTCGTCGGGGAGCTCGGGTACCACCTCGCAGTCGAGCTCGCAGTACAACCTGCAGGCCACCCAGCCGCTCTACATCTTCGCGCAGAACGCGGTTTGGCGCTCGCGCGAGCGCGCGCGGCTGCAGTTCGACAGCGCGCGGGACAGCTACGAGCAGGAGGTGCTGTCGATCAAGGCCCAGGCCCGGAGCCTGTACTACGCGGTGATGCTGAGCCTGCAGTCGCTCGAGGTCGCGAAGCGCAAGCTCAAGGGCTCGCGCGCGCTGCTGAGGGTCTCCCAGGCGCTCTCCGACAACGGCAAGGTCGCGCCGGTCGAGGTCACGCGCGCGGAGATCAGCGTGCGCACCGACGAGCGCCAGCTCGAGAACGCGCAGGCCAGCCTCGACAAGGCCATCCTGGGCGCGAAGAACTTCATCAGCCTGCCGGTCGACGTCAAGATGTACTTCACGACCCTGCTCGAGTTCAACCCGATCCAGGTCGGCCAGCCGCGCCTGCTGGACTACGCGCTGGCCAACCGTCCCGAGATCAGGCGCCAACGGCGCTCGCTGATCTTGGCCGAGTTCGACCTCGCGGAGACCAAGGAGGCGGGCCGGCCGGTGTTCTCGCTGAACGGAAGCTACGAGAAGAGCCTCCAGGGCGGACAGACGACCTTGGGCTGGACCGCCGGGGCGAGCGCGACTTGGCTGCTGTTCGACTCGTTCGTCACGCGCGACCGCATACGCCAGTCCCAGCTCTCGCTGGACTCGGCGCAGCTGACGATGGCGGACCTGGAGCGCACGACGCGGGTCGACGTGCAGAGCGCCTACATCGACGTGATGAACGCCGAGAAGCAGATCCAGGATTTCAAGGTCTCGCGCGACCAGGCCGGCCAGAACGTCGAGATCATCCGCACGCGCTTTCAGAACGGTCTCGACCGCCTTCTCGACGTCTTCGACGCCGAGAACCAGGCGCGCGACCTGGACGTGGAGTACCTGAACCTGCTGGTCAACCACCTGCAGGCGAAGGACCGCCTGGTCCAGCTGATCGGCGCGCCGCTGGAGTCGTTCCCCAAGGACAAATGAGGCTTCCCATCGCGGCGCGCGCGGGCTTGGTCGCGGGGCTCTGGCTCGCGGCGACGGCGCTCAACCTCCGGCTCCTGCCGCCGCGCTACGGGCCTCACGCGCGCGTCGAGCGCGCGAAGGCGGCCCCGCTGAGGCTCGTCGTCCGCGCGCCGGGGACCTTGCAGGCGAAGAACGCGGTGACGCTCAAGGCCGAGTTCGAGGGGCCGGTCGTCAAGAAAGCTTACCGCGAGGGCGAGTCCGTGCAGTCCGGCCAGCTCCTGGTCGAGATCGGCCGCGAGAAGATCCAATCCGACCATCAGTTCAAGGTCGACGCGCTGAAGAACGCCGAGGAGGACCTGCGCCGCGCCAAAAAAGAGGTCAAGGTCCAGGCGAAGCTCTTCAAGATGCACGCGGTCGCGCGCTCGGCGGTGGACGAGGCCGGCCGGGCCGTCGGCCGCGCCGAGCAGGCGGTGCAGATGGCGAACGCGACCTACCGCTCCGAGATGGAGCGCTGGGGCAAGAATCTGATGACGGCGCCGTTCGCCGGCACCGTGGTCAAGGACTCGCTGCAGGACGCCCCCGGCGTCGGCGCGGGCATGGAGCTTCTGACCTTGGCGGACGTCTCCGAGTACGCGGTCCAGGGCAAGGTGGACGAGCTTCAGATCGGCCAGCTCAAGACCGGGCAGGAGGCCGAGGTCAGGGTGCAGGCCTATGAGAGCATGCCCCTCAAGGCGACGCTGGCGCAGATCGGGACCCAGGCCGAGGGCTCGTCCTTGCCCGAGGTGCCGGTCAAGCTGGTCCTGAAGGAGACCGGGGGTCTGCGGCTGCTGCCGAAGATGAGCGCGGAGGCGCGCATCTTCACCGGCGACACCGAGCCCGTCTTCTCGGTCCCGGTCGGGGCTTTGACCTCCAAGGGCGGCGAGCCCTACGTTTGGGTGCTGGACCGCTTCGGGCGGCTGAGGGAGCGTCGCGTCGCGACCGGCCGCTCCACGCCGGAACGGGTCGAGGTCCGCGAGGGGCTGGCCGAGGGCGAGCGCGTCTGCGCCTCCGCGGAGCCCGACTGGGTCCCCGGCGTCAAGGTCCTCGTGGATGAGTGAGATCATCGGCCTCGACCAGGTGCGCCGCTGGGAGGGCGAGGGCGAGGGACGCCTCGACATCCTGCGGGGGGTCACCCTCTCGGTCCAATCGGGAGAGTTCGTCGCGATCATGGGCCCGTCCGGCTCGGGCAAGTCCACCTTGCTGAACCTGGTCGGCCTGCTCGACCTTCCGAACGCCGGCACGGTGCGCTTCCTGGGCGAGGACGTGACGACCTTCTCCGAGGACCGCCTCTCCGAGCTGAGGAACCGCTCGGTGGGCTTCATCTTCCAGGGCTTCCACCTGCTCCCGTACCTCACGGTCCGCCAGAACGTGCTGCTGCCGCGCATGTACGCCGGGCAGGGCGGCGGAGACGAGCGCGCGCGGGAGCTTTTGGAGCGCGTGAAGCTCTCGCACCGGCTCGACGCCTATCCGGCCACGCTGTCGGGCGGCGAGCGCCAGCGCGTCGCGATCACGCGCGCGCTGATCAACGACCCGAAGCTGATCCTCGCCGACGAGCCGACCGGGGCGCTCGACAGCGTGACCGGGGCCCAGACCTTGCAGCTGATCTCCGAGCTGCACAACGCGGGCGCGACGGTCGTGATGATCACGCACGACGAGTGGGTCGCCGGCTGGGCCGAGAGGACCCTCGCGATCCGCGACGGGCGGCTAGAGTGAGCCTCCTCAACTATTGCCTGGTCGCGCTGCTGATGATGAAGCAGAAGCCGGTCCGCTCGGCGTTGTCCTTGCTCGGCATCTACATCGGCGTGCTGGCCTTGGTCGTCATCCTCTCGATCCATGAGGGGATGCGCCGCGAGCTCGAGGAGACGTTCCGCACCGAGGGGGCGCGCGTGCTGTTCGTGCAGCCGTCCTACGACCCGGCGACGCAGCGGGCCGGCACCTTGACCTTGGACGACGCCGCGCGCGCCGCGCGCCTGAACGGCCTGCTGGGCGCGCTGCCGCGCCTGAGCTCGGAGCTCGAGCTGCGCAGCCCCGGCCGCAAGACGCGCGCCCAGGTGCTGGGGATCGACGCGGACTTCGTGAAGGTCTACCGCGTGCCGCTGAGCCAGGGTCGGGCCTTCCTGCCGGACGAGGTGCGCGCGCGGGAGCCGGTGTGTCTTTTGACCGCGAAGGCCGCGCGCGAACTGTTCCCGCTCGGCCGGGCGGCCGGGCAGACGGTCGGCGTCGAGAACGACTCGTTCCTCGTGGTCGGGGTCGCCGACTGGAAGCCCGAGATCTCGCGCCGGGCCTACATCTTCTCGGACGAGCCCGGTCTGCTCGTGCCGGCGGCTTGGCTGGAGCGGCGCCAGCAGAGCCCGGAGATCAACATGCTCGAGCTGCGCGCGAACCCGGCCCTGCCGGTCGACGAGGTCGTCGGCCGCGTGCGGCGCGAGTTGTCGCATGACGATCCGGGGCGCGCCCGCCTCTACAACTTCATGACCCAGGAGGACTACTTGAAGGACAGCCAGGAGGCGAACCGGCGCCTGCTGCGCAGCCTGCTCGCGATCGCGGCGATCAGCCTGGTGGTCGGGGGCATCGGAGTCGCGAACGTGATGCTGACCTCGGTGACCGAGCGCACCCGCGAGGTCGGGATACGCAAGGCTCTCGGGGCCAAGCGCAAGGACGTCCTGGCGCAGTTCCTCGTGGAGGCGATCATGCTGACCGCGACCGGCGGGCTCGCCGCCGTCCTGACCGCCTGGCTGGGGACCGAGCTGGCCCCGCTCGCGATGAAGAGCCCGCCCGCGATGGCGATACCGGGCCTGCCGGTCGCCGCCTGCTTCCTTCTGACCTGCGCGATCGGCCTGGTCGCGGGCCTCTACCCCGCCAGCCGCGCCGCCGCTCTCTCTCCCGCCTCCGCCCTGCGCTATGAGTGACCCTTACCCTTGCAGAGAGAGGGAGCGGTTGTTGTTCCCTCGCCCCCGAAGGGGGAGAGGGTTGGGGACGGGGGGAGCCCAGTGGGCTCCCCCCGTCCCGCACCCTCTCCCACAAGGGTAGAGGGTGCGGCTTATCCAAGGCCCATTCAGGAATTTAGGTCAGGCGTCCGTATGCGGCTTCCAGCGGAAGCCGTAGCCGCGAACCGCTTCGACGCGGCTGGCCCAGTCCCCGAGCTTGCGCCGCAGGCCCATCACGACCATGTCGACCGCCTTCGTCGTCAGCTCCAGGTCGATGTCGTAGCCCCAGACGTGCGAGAGCAGGTACGCCCGGCTCAGCACGCGGTCGGGCTTCTCGAGGAAGGCCCGCAGCAGGTCGAACTCCTTGTTCGTCAGATCCAGCGGCTTGCCGCGGAAGGCGACGGTGCGGCTCTCGATATTCATCTTCAGCGGGCCGTGCTCCAGGGCCGTCTCCTGCTCGACCGAGCCGAGGGAGCGCCGCAGCAGCGCCTCGACGCGGGCGTTGAGCTCCTCGAGGCTGAACGGCTTGGCCAGGTAGTCGTCGCCGCCGAGCCGGAGCGCGACGATCTTCTCGGCCACGCTGGTGCGCGAGGTCAGGAAAAGGATCGGCATGGAGGCGGTCTCGGCGCTCGCGCGCAGCTCGCGGCACAGCTCCAGCCCGTCCGTGTCCGGCAGCATGCGGTCCAGGATCACGAGATCCGGTCGTCCCTTTTTAATCATGCCCTGGGCCTGAAAGGCGTTCTTCGCGACCGAGACGCTGACGCCGTCCTCGGCCAGGGAGTCTCGGACCAGGTCCGCGACGGACGGATCGTCGTCCACGACGAGTATGGAGGCCCTGGGCCGGCCGGGCTCGCGTCGGCCCCAGGCGGTATATTCGCTGCTCGATTTGTGGTTCATGGTCGTCTCCTCCGCTGGAAGTATAGCCGGGCGGCGTAAAACAAGGACGTAAGTCGCGTAACCCTCATGTAAGAAATGACGCCCTCGCCCGCGGCAGCGGGAGAGGGTGCCCGAAGGGCGGGTGAGGGGCGGGGCCGTTCTTTACCCCGCCTTTACTCGCCCCTGACCTTGCCCTAACGCGCCCCGGGTACCCTTCCTATATGGAACGCAAGCAGCCGCAGACGATCACCTGGTCGGCGCATGTCGAGCGTGGCAAGAACGCGGCCCATAGCCGCTACGCCGTATTCGCCGCGACGCCGGCCAGGCTCACCGTGGTCCAGCTTCCTGCCCCCAAGCGGTGGACGGTCTCCAAGCGGCCGTGTAAAGGTCCCCAGCTCAACCGTTATCCCGTTTTTACATGGGGAAAACCGTGATTTATCATCGTTCAGCTACCCTATCGGCAGAGGTGGACAATATGGAAGCGACCGTGAAGCCCGTCGAGATCGAGATCCCCGGCCTGAAGCCGGACCAGCGCCGCAAGGAGGAGGAGAAGCGCCGCAAGGGCGGCTTCTTCGGCCCCGGCGCGCGCGGCTTGGCCGGCGGCCGCGGCGCGATGAGCACCTGGGCGGGGCGCGGCGGGCTGCTCGGCCTCAGGACCCTGACGGACGGCGACATCCTCACCTCGGTGTTCGCCGCCATGTCTCGCCTTTTCACGCTCGCGGGCCTGCGCGCGGCCCTGCCTTATATAGCGGCTTTGCTCGGCGCGGCGGCGGTGGTCGGGCTGTGGCTCGCGGGCAGCTCCCCGAGCCGGGTCTCCCAAGGCGCCCCCGCGATGGGCTCCTCGACCCCCTCGCTGGCGCCGGTCCGCGTCGGGCTCGGCGCCAGCGAGTCCAGCGGCTCGCTGTCGATCCTGCGCGAGAGCAACGGCGATTTCGTGAAGGACGGCCAAATCCTCGCGAAGGGCGCGGTCGAGCTCGCGAAGGAGAACGAGAAGCACGAGGCCCCCGAGGGCGCGAAGGTCGACGATCCGACCGCGGCGAAGACCGTCGCGATCGAGCATCGCCCCTCGGACGTCCGCGACGCGGTCGCGGCGCAGGTCCTCTCCGGCGACCTGTCGAAGCTCGCTCCGGCCTTCGGCGGCGCCGCCGGCGCGGCGGGGTCGGACGCCAACCCGCTGCATATCGGCCCGAGCACTTTCGCCTCGGCCAACCTGAACCAGGGCGGGCCCGGCAAGGCGCTCAAGGCCGACGCGCAGGGCAAGGCCTCCAAGTTCCGCAACCTGCCGAAGCTGATCCTCGCGAAGATCGCGGCCCGCCGGACCCGCAACCCCGGCCGCGCCTTCTACGCGCTGCAGATGATGCGCGCCCGGCAGTACGCCGCGGCCAACGCCGGCAACAACGCCGCCGCGTACTCCGAGTCGTCCGGGCCGTACGACAACGCGGTCACCCCGAAGGCGGGCATCGTGAACCTGGCCGGCAACGGCGACTACTCGATCAACCCCCTGCCCGACTTCGGCGACCAGAACGGCCAGGAGAACCTGCCCCAGTTCGCCCAGCAGCAGATCGCGGCGCAGGATTTCTCGAAGAACGGCAACAACGGCAACCTCAGCTCGGCGAAGGGCCTGTGGTTCGCGGGCCTCGCGTTGATCATGGCCGGCATGGCGCTGATGAGCAACCCCTTCACGGCCCCGATCGGCGCCGCGATGATCGCGGCCGGCATCATGCTCCTGATGGCCGCGATGGGCCAGGCGGGGCAGGGCAACCAGCAGGGCCAGCAGGCCCAGGGCAAGGGAAGCCAGCTCCGCAACCAGGGCCAGAACGACGCGGCGAACATCGCGGACATGTACGGCGTCGCCGACGAGAACCGCCACCCGTCGAACGGCACCGACCTCGCGACCGCGGCGCAACAGTCGGCCGCGGCCCAGTCCCAGTCGATTCTCGACGCGCATAAAGCCCTCGACGACTCGCGGATGCAGGCCAACCAGGCGCGCAACGGCAAGTACGATCCGTCGAAGGACAACCTGACCCAGACCACGACCACCGGCCAGGTCCAGGGCACGACCGGCAAGTAAAGTTCCAGGATCGCCGAGACGGGCCGGAGCTCGCGCTCCGGCCCGTCCCATTTGAAGTCGGACGGGGCATTTCATAGAATGACCGCTCGTCGAGAAAATCGCCTTGTCCGCCTCGCTGACCGACGGTTTCGGAAGGGCCTTCCACTATCTCCGCGTCTCGGTGGACGACGTTTGCAACTTCAAGTGCGTCTATTGCCTTCCCGACGGCTACCATAAAACCGAGCCAGACCCGCCGCTCTCGGCCGCCGAGCTGAGGCGGCTCGTGACGGCCTTCGCCGGGATGGGCTTCTGGAAGTTCCGCCTGACCGGCGGCGAACCGACGTCGCGGCACGACATCGTCGACCTCGCGGCGGCGGTCGCGGTCGTCCCCGGGGTCCGCCGGCTGGGGCTGTCGACCAACGGCGGGCGCCTGGCCGCCTTGGCCCCCGCGCTCAAGGCCGCGGGCGTGCAGGCGGTCAACGTCAGCGTGGACAGCCTCGACCGCGAGCGCTTCAGGGAGATCACCGGGCGCGACATGCTGCCCGCGGCGCTCCAAGGGATCGAGCGCTGCCTCGCGCTGGGGTTCGAGTCGGTGAAGGCCAACGTGGTGCTGCTCAAGGGACTTAACGACGGCGAGCTTGAGGGTTTTCTGGAGTGGACGCGCGAGACGCCGGTCGGCGTACGCTTCATCGAGCTGATGCGCACCGGCGACAACGCGGCGTTTTTCGGCGAACGGCACCTGCCCGCCGCGGGCCTGCTCGAGCTTCTTGCCGCGAAGGGTTGGACCGAGGAGCCGCGGCGTGAGGGGGACGGGCCCGCGCGGACGTTCCGCCGCCCGGGGCATAGGGGCTCGATCGGCGTGATCGCGCCCTACGACGCGGGCTTCTGCTCGACCTGCAACCGCCTGCGCGTCACGAGCCGCGGCGCGTTGAGGCTGTGCCTGTTCGCCGAGGCCGACGTCCCGCTGCGCCATCTTCTGCAAGACGACGCTCAGGCCGAGGAGCTGCGTCGGACGGTGCGGGAGCTTTTGGCGCGCAAGGAAGCCTCGCATTACCTCCCCGAGGGCCGCACCGGGAGCACGCGCCATTTCGCGATGATCGGAGGTTAGGTGAGCGCCGTCAGCGGACTGAAAATGGCGGATATCGCGGAGAAGTCGCCGACCCGGCGCAGCGCGGTCGCGAGCGGCAGCCTCAGGATGGGCCGCGAGGCCTTCGAGCTTTTGAGGGACGGCCGCCTGCCGAAAGGCGACGCCCTCGGCCAGGCCGAGGTCGCGGGCCTTCTGGCCGCCAAGCGCACCCCCGAGGCTTTGCCGCTGTGCCATCCCCTGCCGCTGGACGGCGTGGAGATCGCCTTCGAGTTGGATCCCGCTTTGCCCGGCCTGCGCGTGCGCTGCCGCGCCTGGACCGTCGCCAAGACCGGCGTCGAAATGGAGGCCCTGTCCGGCGCGACCGGAGCCCTTCTCGCCGCCTACGACGCCGTAAAACCCGTCGACCCCGCGCTGACCATCGAAACCGTCCGCCTGGAGCTGAAAGAAGGCGGGAAGTCAGGACTCTGGAGGCATCCGGAATCTTCTTACTCCTTCCCCCCGGTTGTGGCGGAAGGGAAGGATGGGGGGATCAAGCCGTTGACCTCTTTCCGTGCCTCCATCATCACCGTCAGCGACCGCTGTTCGCGCGGCGAGGCCGAGGACCGCTCCGGCCACGCCTTGGCCCGCGGCCTTGCGGCGCTGGGCTTTGCCGTTTCATCGCCGTTGATCATCCCCGACGACAAAGACCGCATCGCCGAGGCTATCCAGCGCCTGGCTCGCGAGTCGGACGCCGTTGTTTTAACCGGCGGAACCGGCCTAGGCCCGCGCGACGTGACCCCCGAGGCCGTCGCCTCGGCCTGCGACCGGCTGATCCCCGGCTTCGGCGAAATCTTGCGCGCCGACGGCGCGCGGACGACGCCTCTCGCCTCTCTCAGCCGTTCCACGGCCGGCCAGCTCGGCCGCGCGATCGTCGTCGCCTTGCCCGGAAGCGTCGGCGGGGTCGAGGACGGCCTTCGCGTGCTGGCGCGGCTTTTGCCGCACGCGGTCCACGTGAGCCGCGGCGGCGGTCACTAGGGTTGCGACCGTCACATAATGACCGTTTTAGAGGCCCAGATTTGATCCGGATGCAAGGCGCGACGGGCGTGGCGTACTTGGAAAGTACGCGAGCGAGGAGTAACGCAGCAGCCGGTCAAAGCTGGGCTTCCCCGGAGGGGCCGGGCGCTTTCGGGCTGCGCCTTCGTTGCTCGTCGCTTACGTGCCATACAGGCACGCCGCGCTCCTCGCGTCTCGGCTCGCCGCAAAATCGCCCGGCTAAAACGGGCAGTATGTGGCGGTCGCAACCCTTATGATCCGCTACGCCGAGGCCTTGGCCCGCCTGCTGCGCGCGGCCGACGCGAGGCTGATGCCCTCCGAGCTCGCGCCGCGAGCCGAGGTCGTCGGGCGCGTGACCGCGAGCCGCGTGTTGAGCCGCGAGGACCTTCCGGCGTTCGACAACTCCGCGATGGACGGCTACGCGGTTTCCGCCGCGGAGACGCGCGCGGCGTCGCCGGGCTCGCCGGTCAGGCTCGCGGTGAAAGGGAAGGTCGCGGCGGGTGATTCGCCCTCACCCCAACCCTCTCCCCGAGGGAGAGGGAGTTCCCTCGGAATCGCTTACGAGATCGCTACCGGCGCGCCTCTACCGACGGGCATGGATGCCGTGGTCAAGGTCGAGGATGTCCGGGTGTCGGGTTCCCGCGTCGAGCTGACCTCTCCCGCCGAGGAGGGGGATTTCGTCCGGCGCCGCGGCCAGGACATGCGCGCCGGCGGAGCGGTGGCCGAGGCCGGGACCTGGCTCGACGCCCGCCATATCCTCGCTTTCGCGGCGCTGGGCGTCGATCATGTTCCGGTCAAGCGCCGGCCGAAGGTCGCGTTGATCAGCACCGGCTCGGAGCTGGCGGCGCCGGGCGAGGCGCCGGGACCGGGGCGGATACGCAACGCGACGGCGGATTATCTGGCCGCGGCCTTGCCCCATTTCGGCGCCGCGCTCGCCTGGCAGGCCGCGGTCCCGGACGAAACGGGGATATTCCTGCGCCGCCTCGAGACGATCCTCGGCGAGAGGCCGGACCTCGTGTTGACGACCGGGGCGGTCTCGATGGGCGGCCATGACTTCGTGCCGCGGGCGCTGGAAGAGCTGGGGGCCGAGCTTTTATTCCATAAGGCCGCGGTCCGGCCCGGCAAGCCGGTTCTGGCCGCGCGCCTGAAGGACGGGCCGCTGGTCATCTCGTTGCCCGGGAACCCCCTGTCGACCGCGGTCGGGCTGCGCTTCCTGGTCGCGCCGGTGCTGAGGCGCTGGCTGGGGCTGCCGGACGAGCATCCGCTGACCGCCGAGCTCTCCGGAAGCGCGCGCAAGCCCGAGGGGCTGCGCTGTTTCTACAAGGCGCGTCTCGCGCTCTCCGGCGGACGGGCCGCCGTCCGCGTCCTGGAGGGCCAGGCCTCGTTTCAAATTCTCCCTCTGCTGGAGGCCAACGCCTGGGCGGTCCTGCCGGAGGAGGGGGAGACCGTCGAGCAGGGGGCCATGGTCGAGGTGCACCCGCTTTTTCCGAGCTCCGACGAGGCCGACGCCGAGCTGCCCCGGGCGGTGGAGTCCTGGGCCGGGCGGTGCTGCTGATGCGAACGGTGAAGGTGGGGCTGTACGGCCGTCTGCGCGACGCGGGCCTGGGCGAGGCGGTGGAGCTGGACGTCGAGCCGGGCCAGACCGCGGCGGAGCTGCTGGAAATTTTGAAAGCCCGGCTCGGGCCCGTCGCCGCGTTGGCCGCCGGAGCGGTCGTCGCGACCGACGACGAGGTCCTTCCGGCCTCGTCGCGCCTGCCCGAAAGCGGCGGACTCTCCGTCCTGCCGCCTGTCTGCGGAGGCTAGTTGCGGATCGTCGACGTCCCGATAGCGGTCGACTCTCTCCTGTCGGAGGTCGCGGCGGCGGGCCACGGGGCGAGCTGCTTTTTCCTTGGGACCGTCCGGGACGTCAACCACGGGCGCGCGGTGGTCTCGGTCGCCTACGACGCGCACCGGCCCCTCGCGGAGAAGGTCCTGTCCGAGATCGTCGCCGAGGCCGAGGCCCGCTGGGGGGCGACGGTGGCGGCCCGCCATCGCCTCGGCAGGCTTTCGGTCGGCGAGGCGAGCGTGGCCGTCGCCGCGGGCTCCGCGCACCGCGCCGAGGCCTTCGCCGCGTGCCGCCACGTGATCGAGGAGATCAAGAAGCGCCTGCCGATCTGGAAGAAGGAAAGCTACGCGGACGGCGGCGAGGCCTGGCTGGACGGCTGCGGGTTGGCGGAAAGGGGCGGCGCTATTTCGCCGGCGGAAGAAGAGGCGTCGCGGGCGGCTTGACCCGCTCGCTCGCTCGATCGTAAGCGACGGCTTGGACGGAAGCAGGGATCGCGGTTAGAAGAACCAGAAAGAACATGAACGAGCCGATCAGCGGCAGCTCGGCCCAGAAGCCGAGCGCTTCGCCCGTCAGACAAGCGCACATCAGCGCGTAGGTCCTCCAAAATCGCCTTCTCAATCGACTGACCTGCGCGACGGCGGCTGGGTCGGGCTTCCAGACCGCGGGCAGCGTCTCCTCCCGTCCCAGCAGGGCCTCCTTGCTTCCGGACCACGGGCGCTCCTTTGGGTCGAGCCGATAGGCCAGCCGTATGCCGTCGACCGCGCGCGGCAGGAGCCCTGAGGCGCGCGCCGCGGCCCGGGCCTTGCGGCTCTCGAAGAACACGTACACCTTCCGGGCGGCCTCGTGGAAGCCGATGCCGTTGACGCCGGCGATATCGAACAGGATCGGCTTGAGCTTGGCCTTCAGCTCCTCCGCGGTCGCGACGCGGACCGGAGGCAGGCCCAGGCGAGCCGCGCGCGTCGCCTCGAGGCGGCGCAGCGTCCCATCGCGGCTCGCGACGTACAGGCTCCTGCCTTTGGGCGCGAAGGCCGCGTCCGTCAGCACGTGCCCGTGCTCGAACTCCGCGAGGACCTCTCCGTCCGCGCGCCGCAGCTTGAGGCGGCCGTCCGCGCCGCCGGTCGCCAGCCGCGTGCCGTCCGGAGAGAAAGCGAGCGCCTGCACCGCGGCGGCGGGACTTCCCAGCTCGCGCCGCTTCTCGCCGGTCTCGGCGTTGAAATAAGCGAGACCCGGCGTCTTGGCGGCGATGAGGAGCGACGCTCCTTCCGGGGTGGGCGCCACCCTGGAGACGGGGCCTTTCAACGCGTCGAGCTGGAGCGCCTTCAGCCCGGTGTCGGTGAACCATTTCCGGACGGCGCTGTGGGACGCGTTGTAAAGGTACTTCCCGTCGCGGCTCAACCGGAGATCGAGGCTGTCGAAATAGTCCTCCTTTCCCGCGAAGGAGACGAGCTTCTTGCCGCTCCGGACGTCCAGACGGGCCACGAACGGATCCGCCGTGTCGTCGCTGCCGACGTAGATGGATTGCCCGTCCGGCGCGAACGCCACCGAGCGTATCCAGCCCGGAGTCGCGTAGCGCATGACCTCCTCGCCGGTCTCGATCGACCACAGCCGCGCGGCCCGTCCGCCGGCGAGCAAATAGCGCCCGTCGGGGCTGACCGCGAGGCTGACGTGGGCCGGCTTGCGGCCGAACCAACGCTCGTAGACGCCTTCGCGCTCCGCGGGCTCGAAAGTCCGGATCAACGCGCCGGTTTTGGCGTTCCACATCCAGATCGTCGCCGCGTCCCCGGCGCTGAACACGTACTTGCCCGAGGGATGCGCAACGACGACGTTCAGCGGGACCCCGGCTTTGAAGGTTCGCGTCTCGATCAGCGCGAGCGGACGGCGATCCGGCGGCGTCCAAGGATCGCGCGCGTCCAGCATGGCGCCGCTTTCAGGTCCCCTCGCCCCCATGGGGGGAGAGGGCGAGGGTGAGGGGGACGCCGTCGGCATGGCTGCGCCGGAGTAAAGACCCTCGAGGGCTAGAGCCCGGCTTGCGTCCGGGCGGCCGGCATCAAGAGTCTCGCGAAGGCGGCTCAGGGAGGCGAGAGGCCGAGGCTTGGGGGCGACGATGGTTCCGGCCGACACGCGCGCGGGCGCGGCGACGGCGGCCGGAAAATTTGGAGCCGGCGGCGCTGAGAGTCCAGAGAGCCCTTCGACCGCCGGAGCCGCCTGGGGCGCGAGGATCGGAGCGACGATGAGCGGCGCGGCGCGGACCGGCGCGCGCGTCTGCGCGAAGGCCGACGCCGGGAGAAGGGCGAGCGAGACAAGTGCCGCGAACATGGGAACCGGCGGCTATCTTAGCTACGTCCGAGGAGGGTTGACCTGCCCGAAGGGCCCACCGGGCGGGGGCGCAATCGGCCCCCTGAGTTTAGGACTTGCGGGCCTTCGCGTCTGGGACCTGCCGCAGGCTTTTCAGCCAGCCGGCGGAGCCGGGATCGGCGCGCAGGGCGGCGAGCGCGGGATCGGTCTCGATTCGGGAGACGAAACCTCGACGCTCCTTCGAGCCCGGAGCCAGCTCCTTCAGCACGCCCGAGAAACGGTCCCGGGCGACCTCGAGGTCGCCGGCCCGTGCCTCGGCGATCGCCCGCTCGAAGGCGGCCGCGCGGCGGCGCTTCGGCGAGACGCCGGCTTGATCCGCGAGCTTCACGGCCTCGTCGAGCAGCGGCAAAGCGTCGGCGTTTTTGCCGAGCTTCGCGTAGCAGCGCGCGAGCCTCTCGCGGACCCTGAACGCGGTCCGCGGGCCGTCGATACCGAGCGCGAGCGCGGCGCGGTAATAACGAACGGCCTTCGCGGGGTCGGAAAGCCGCTCGTAGGCGACGTCGCCGAGCCGCGCGTAGAACGCCGGATCGACCGAGCTCGCTCCCTGCTCGGCGGCCAAGGAAATGGTGTCGAGATCACCGATAGGCTCCGAGGTCAGCTTGAAGGAGCGGATGATCTCCGCCATCTTCCTGGGCACATCGGGTTTGAGGGTCTGCCACGGGAGCCGTGCGTGGGTCAGATGCAGCTCGTAGCAGACCGAGCCGCGCGTGAAGTACGCGTAGCCCTGGCGGATCAGCGGTATCGCCTGCGCGCCGTGGAACAGGCCCATCGCCTCCATTTGGGCCGGGGTCGCGTTCTCGTCGAAGACGCGCGTCGGGACCGCGCCGTCGTCGCCGGTCATGCCGCGCGGCTGGCGCTGATAGATCGTTCCGAGCAGGCGCCGCTGCGCGCAGTCCGAGGCCGTCTCCGGCTTATCCAACTCCTCGACCTCGACCGCGACGTTCACGTGGCTGTCGGGGTGGAGCCGCGCGTCGGTCGCGAGCAGGGCCTGCGCGGGCTGGGGCGCCGAGCCCGGGGGCAGCGGCGTTTCCACGAAGCCGGGCAAGGTCAGCTCGAAGCCCCAGAACAAATTGGTCCAGCGATCCCCGTTTTTCGCGATCATGGAACGGGGCGCGGGCGGGGACGGAGGGGGCGTGCGCTTGCGGCGACGTTTGGGCTTCGAAGGCGCGACGGCAGACGGCGCCGCCTGGGCCCGAGTCGCGGTCTCGCCCCAACGCCCGCGGGCCTCGCTCAAGCAGGCGGGGGACAACTCGCCGCGATGCGACTTGAGGCAGGCGAGAACGCCATCCTCGCTGTCCTCGCCCGCGCAGAATTTCTGGATATCCTCGAGGCAGGCCGACTCCATCTGCGCCCGGGCTGAACAGGGAAGGAGCAGCGAAAGCGCCAGCAGGGGGGCTCTCATCCCGCCTATCTTACCGAAAAAACGGCGGCCGGGCGACGTCCCCTGGCGCGTCGAGGCGGCCTCTGCTATAATGTATATAGACAAGTATGGTGGTGTATATGAGAAAGACCATGGTGCGCGTCCAGGTTTACCTGAATGACGACCTCGACCGCGAGCTGGAGAAAGTTTCTTATCGCCTCGGGACCTCGAAGGCGTCCTTGGTCCGGGAGGGCGTCCGCATGCTGCTCAAGGAAAAAGGCTCCCTGAAGGACGAGCCCCTGATGTCGCTCAAGGGCGCGGCCGCCCGTTCGGGGCGCAAGGATATCTCCGAGCGGCATGACGCCTACCTGGCCGGCCTCAAGAAGCGGCATGCGGCCTAAGGTTTTCGTCGACACCTCGGCGTGGTACGCCTTGGTGGACGAGGACGACGCCCACCATCGGGCCGCGTGGGAAGTTTTCCCGCGCCTGTTGGACGAGTTCGAGGGCTTGGTCACCAGCAATCACGTGGTCGGCGAGAGCTACACGTTGATCCGCTCCTCGCTGGGGCATCGGAACGCCTGGGAGTTCTTGGCCCTGCTGGAGCGCAGCCGCCGGCTGGAGCGGCTCTTCACGCCGGAAGCCCTGGAGCTCGACGCCTACCGCCTGCTCAAGAAATACGCGGACCAGGCTTTCAGCTTCGTCGACGCCACCAGCTTCGTCTGGATGCGCGCGTTGAAGCTGCGCGACGCCTTCGCCTACGACAAGCACTTCCAAGCCGCCGGTTTCGTCGCCCACCGCTGACCGGACGGCGAAGAACGGTCGCGGTTATTTTACCGCGTAAAATAACCGCATCCGTGCATTGACTCCGCCGCGGCCCGCGAAAAAATGAAAGGCCCCGGGGTGACCCGGGGCCTTTTTAGCGCGGAGAATGACGGTTGAGCCGTCCCCCCATCCCGCCCTTCCCCCGCGCACACCCATCGGGGGGGAAGGAGAGTTGAGGTCAGTTCGTGACCGGAATCATCTCGTTCTTGTCGTTGTAGGTGAAGCGCGGCTTGCCGGCGACCTTGTGGAGCAGGACCTTCTCCACCGACCAGGCGTTGCCGGAGCGGCCGACGTAGAAGTCCAGGTCGACCGTCGTCTTGCCCTTGGCTTCCTTGAAGTCGGCGCAGGCGAAGTACTTGTCGTGGCCGAGGTCGACGATCTTCTGCGTGTGGATCTTCTTGAGCTTCAGCGCCCAGTCCTTCTTCAGGACGTCGTCCTTGATAACGAACGCGCCGTCGGTCTTCGCGGAGGACGCGTTCACGTGCTCCTCGACGACCTTCGAGAAGTACTTTTGGACCTGCTTCGGGGACATCTCCTTCAGCGTCGGCGCCTCGGACTCCTGGGCGGCGCGGGCGAGCCCCGCGCCGAGCGCGAGAGCGAGCGAGTAGACGGCCAGCTTCCTCATCGGGTCATGCCTCCTTTGGTTTCGGCGTCGTCCTTGTAGTCGCGCGCCAGCTCGTAGTCCTTGAACGGCCGGCCGGCGATCTCCAGATAGGGGTACGCCACGTAGTTCAAGCGCTCGCCGGCCTGCGGCGGCTCCAGCCGGACCTCTCGTCCGAGGCTCAGCGTCACGCGGTTGGGGTCGAGGTGGCCGAACAGGAACGCCTTGCGCGCGGGGTTCTTCCAGGCCTCGGAGATGTCCACCGGCAGCCAACCCTTGCCGTCGACGTAGAACTCGGCCCAGCAATGGTAGCTCCGTCCGAGGGACTTAGCGGTCTCGGTGGACAGCGAGAGACCCATCTGGAAGCGCGCCGGCAGGCCGTTCGCCATCGCGATCGCCATGAACAGCGAGTGGAAATCGGTGCAGTTGCCCTTGCCGACCGCGCAGGCCCGCAGCACGTCGCCCTCGCCGTAGCCGGGGACGGTCTTGTCGTAGGCCATGTGGTCGAAGACGTAGTCGTAGACGCCGCGCGCCGTCGCGAGAGGCGCATCCTTCCGCGTCGCGGCGGCGATGCGGCGGACTTCGTCGTTAATCACGACCTTCCCGCGCGGAAGGGTGAACAGCGCGCGCTCGGCGGCGGGAAGGGCCTCGCCGCCCGGCGCGTCGAGCGCGTCGTTCTCCTCGCGCTCGACCGCGTAGCGGACCTTGAGCTCGACCGGGTAGCGGACCGGGCCGGAGGACTGGACGTAGACGAAGCGGTTGCCGTACTCCTTCTCGACGGTCTCGCGGTACGGGAACGGAGAGTCGACCCCGAGCAGCGAGACCTTCTGCTGCTTCAGGCCCCGCGGGACCGGGAACCAGGCCCGGAGGACCCCCTCCGGACCCTTGGCCAGGCGCACGGCGTCGGTCAGCA
Source organism: uncultured Elusimicrobia bacterium (assembly GCA_964566245.1). GTDB lineage: Bacteria > Elusimicrobiota > Elusimicrobia > CAZMIB01 > CAZMIB01 > CAZMIB01. The sequence goes on from CAZMIB010000030.1 coordinate 17,719, forward strand.
CGATCGAGCGCCGCGGGGCCGGGGGGGCCGCGGCGATCAGGGCCGGGAAAAGCGTCGCGGCGAGGAGTCGGGCTCTCATGCCTCGATGGTACTAATTTCCCGCCTCGCGCGCGGCCCAAATTAGCTAAAATGGGGAGGTGCGACGGTCCTGGCCATTTTTAGTCGCCGCCCTGTTTCCCCTCGCCGTGGCCGCAGGCTTGCCCTTCCTTTATAAGAGCCCGGCGGGCGGCCTTACCCTGGCGTGCCTCGCGGCCTGGGGATGGCTTTTCGCCTCTTGGGAGCAGCGCCGGCGGTTCCGGCTGGACCTCGCGCGCGCCGCGCGCGACCTGGAGTCGGCCCCGCGCGAGGGCTTCTCCCGCTGGGTCGAGCAGGAGGCCTGGGGCGAGCTTTCGGAGCTGGCCCCGAGCGCGAACTGGCTTTTCCAGGAGGCCCAGGCGATCGAGAAGGCCGGCGAGGCCCGGCTGGCGGACGAGACCGCGCGGCTGAAGGCGCTGGTGCACGCCTTGCCGGACGGGGTCCTGATGGCCAGCCCCCGCGGCGACGTCCTCTATATGAACGCGCCGGCCGCCCGCATGCTCGGGTTGCCCACGGGCGTGGCCGCGTCCGGCCGGGGGTTGCGCGAGTTGATCGGCCAGGAGAGCCTGCGCGGGGCGTTGACGCGCATCCTCGAGAAGCGCGCGCGCCAGGACGCGGTGGAGTTGGTCGTCGAGGGCGAGGGTGGGGCGAGCCCCCGGACCTTGGCCTCGACCGTGCAGGTCGTCGCGAACCCGGACGACGTCGACGTCAGCGTGCTGGTCACGCTGCGGGACGTCACGACCGAGCGCGAGCTGGACCGCATGAAGGGGGAGTTTTTCCAGGCGGTGGCGCACGACCTGCGCGCGCCGCTGTTGGGCCTGCAGGGCTACGCGCGGCTGCTGGAGAAGGCCCAGCCGGGCGGCGAGCGGGAGCGGGGCTTCTACCGCGCGATCCACCAGTCCTGCGACCGCATTCACGCCTTCATTCAGGACATCCTCGACCTGTCCCGCATGGAGGCCGGAGGGCCGGTGCTGGAGCTTTCGTCGGTCGGTCCGGTCCAGCTCCTGGGCAAGGTCCACGCCTACCTGCGCCCCTTGGCCGAGGAGAAGGGCGTCGAGCTGGTCCTTGAGCTGCCCGCCGAGGAGCCGGCTCCGCTCAAGGCGGACGAGCGGCTTCTCGAGCGCGCTCTCTCGAATTTGGTGCAGAACGCGTTGAAGTTCACGCCGCAGGGCGGGCGCGTCGGGCTCGGCCTGGAGGCCAAGCCCGAGGGCTTCCTCTTTTACGTCGCGGACACCGGCCCCGGCCTGGCCGTCGAGGACCTGGCGCACGTCTTCGACAAGTTCCGTCCGCTTTCCGGGCCGAGGCGCGAGGGCGGCTTCGGCCTCGGGCTGACGATCGCGAAGAGCGCGGTCGAGGCCCACGGGGGCCGCATTTGGGCCGAGTCCAAGCCCGGACAGGGCTGCCGTTTTTCGTTCACGCTGCCGCGCGCTCGCGCGGTCGAAAGCGGGATCGCCGCCGGATACGACCCGCGGGACTAGAAAGGAGTCAAGATGAGCAAACCAGATAGAATCGTCAATGATTTCACGATCGACGTGGCCACCGTCAACGGCTCGGGTTCCCAGACCTCGAACCTCATATTGACCAAGGCGATCGTCCGCATGGGCGTGCCGGTCGGTCCCAAGAACATCTTCCCGTCGAACATCGCGGGGCTGGCCACCTGGTACCTGATGCGCGTCAACGAGAAAGGCTACCTGGCCCGCAAGCGCACGATCGAGATACTGGTCGCGCTGAACCCGGCGACCTACCTGCAGGACATCCCGCGGGTCCGCCCCGGCGGCGTCGTGATCCACGAGGCCGACTACCTGATCACCGGCCCGGCCAAGCGCGACGACGTGACCTACTACCCGGTCCCGTTCGCCCAGCTCGCCGCGCGCCACATCACCGACGTCAAGCTTAAGAAGCCGCTGACGAACATGATCTACGTCGGCGTGCTGGCCGAGCTGCTCGGCATCGAGGACGCCTCGATCGAGGGGGCGCTGAACCAGCAGCTCCGCGGCAAGGAGAAGGCGGTCAAGGTCAACCTCGACGCGATCGCCCTCGGGCGCGACTATTTCCGGAAGAACCTCAAGAAGCAGGACCCGTACGTCGTCGAGCGCCGCGATCTGACGAAGGGCAAGATCATGATCGAGGGCAACGCGGCCGCGGCGCTCGGCTGTCTCTTCGGCGGCTGCACGGTCGCGGCCTGGTACCCGATCACGCCCGCCTCGAGCGTGACCGAGACCCTGGAGTCCTACTTCCAGAAGTACCGCAAGGGCGCCGACGGAAAGAACAAGTTCTGCGTGATCCAGGCCGAGGACGAGATCGCGGCGATCGGCGCGGCGATCGGCGCGGGCTGGGCCGGGGCGCGCGCGATGACCGCGACCTCGGGGCCCGGCATCTCGCTGATGGCCGAGTTCGCGGGGCTGGCCTACTACGCGGAGATCCCGGTCGTGATCATCGACGTTCAGCGCGTCGGCCCCTCGACCGGGCTGCCGACGCGGACCTCCCAGGCCGACGTCCTGAAGGCCGCGACGCTCTCGCACGGCGACACGAAGCACATCCTGCTGATCCCGTCGAGCGTGCGCGAGTGCTTCGAGTTCGCGCTGGAGTCGTTCAACCTGGCCGAGCGCTTCCAGACGCCGGTGTTCCTGATGACCGAGCTGGACCTCGGCATGAACATCTGGCTGACCGACCCCTTCCCGTACCCCGACAAGCCGTACGACCGCGGGAAGGTCCTTCACGAGGAGGACCTCAAGCGCCTCGGTAAGTTCGAGCGCTACCGCGACGTCGACGGCGACGGGATCTGCCAGCGGACCTTGCCCGGCAACCCGCACCCGCTGGCCGGCTACTTCACGCGCGGGACCGGCCACGACGAGAACGCGAAGTATACCGAGGACGGCCTGGTCTACCAGCGCAACATGGAGCGCCTCGGCAAGAAATTCGAGACCGCGCGCGGCTTCGTGCCGGCCCCGGTCGTCGACGAGATGGCCGGCGCGAAGGTCGGCATCATCGCCTACGGGACGACCGATCAGGTGATGGACGAGGCGCGCGACACCTTGAAGGCGCGCGGGATCAAGACGCACTACATGCGGCTGCGCGCGTACCCTTTCCACATGGAGGAGGTGCGCAAGTTCTTCTCGAAATGCTCCAGGGTTTTCGTCGTCGAGCAGAACCGCGACGCGCAGATGTCCCAGCTCCTGAAGCTGGAGTTGGAGCCGAAGGAGATCTCGAAGATGCACTCGATACTGCACTTCAGCGGCTTCCCGATGCCGCCGGAGGTCGTCGTGGAGGGAATGCTTCAGAAGGCCGAGATCGTCGAGTCGGCCGCGGACGTCAACATGGGCGTGATGGGAGCGGAGTGACATGGCCACGCAATCGACCAACAGGCTGGGACTGACGCTGGAGCCCTATCAGGGGCCGAAGTCGACTTTGTGCCAAGGCTGCGGGCACGACACGGTCACGCGCCACATCATCAACGCCTGCTTCGAGTACGGCGTCGAGCCGCACCGCGTCGCGAAGCTGAGCGGGATCGGCTGCTCCTCGAAGACGCCGACCTACTTCCTCTCCAAGTCCTGCGGCTTCAATTCGGTGCACGGGCGCATGCCCTCGATCGCGACCGGGGCGAAGGTCGCGAACAAGGATCTCCTGGTCGTGGGAGTCAGCGGCGACGGGGACACGGCCTCGATCGGGATGGGGCAGTTCTGCCACCTGGTCCGCCGCAACCTCTCGATGATCTACATCATCGAGAACAACGGCGTGTACGGGCTGACGAAGGGCCAGTTCTCCGCGACCGCCGACCCGGGCTCGAAGCAGAAGCACGGGAGCGAGAACTTCTTCGACGCGATCGACTGCTGCGCGGTCGCGATCCAGCTCGGGTGCTCGTTCGTCGCGCGCTCGTTCTCGGGCGACGCGAAGCAGATGGTGCCGCTGCTGAAGGCCGCGATCGCTCACAAGGGAACGGCGCTGCTCGACGTGATCAGCCCGTGCGTGACCTTCAACAACCACGAGGGCTCGACGCGCAGCTACGCGGCGGTCCAAGAGACGAACTCCCCGCTGCAGGCTCTCGACTTCATCCCGTACTACGACGAGGTCGAGGTCGACTACGAGCCGGGGACGACGCGCAAGGTGGACCTGCAGGACGGCTCGCACCTGATCCTCAAGAAGCTCGGCCGCGACTACGACCCGAGCGATAGACTCGCGGCGCTGCGTACGCTCGAGGAGTCCAAGCGCGAGGGGAAGCTGCTGACCGGGATGCTGTATCTCGAGAGCGGCAAGCCGAGCTTCGGGGACCTGGAGAACCTGGCCGACGCGCCCCTGTTCAGCCTGGGGGAGAAGGATCTGAAGCCTTCGCCCGAGGATCTGAAGAAGATCCTGTCCCGGTACGCCTAGCGGATCAGCAGGGCCCAGCGCCCCGCGGCGTCCCACGCGCGCTCGAAGCGCGCGTAGGGAACCGTCCGCTCGCCGCCGGCGCAATCCGCGAGGCGGATCTCGCGCCGCGCCTCGCCGCTCAACCCCCGCTCCCGGACCGCCGCCGCGCGGCCATCGCGCGGACGTGACGTTATGTTGAACTCGGATTAAGAAACGGGCGCCGCGTCGGCGAGCATCTTCAGGAGCGCCTTTTCGTTGAAGGGCTTGAAGACGATGCGGTGAAACGCGGCGTGCGCGCGCGCCTCCACCTCGGGGGAGCGGGCCGCCGTCATGATGACGATGGGCAGGGCCTTGGTGGCCGGGTCCTCGCGCAGGCGGCGGCAAACCTCCCACCCGTCCATCTCCGGCATCAGCAGGTCGAGGAGGACGACGTCGGGCTTGAACGACTTGACCTTGGCCAGGCCCTCGACGCCGTCCGAGGCGGTCTCGACCGAGAATCGCCCCTGGGTCTGAAAGCGGAAAGAAAGCAGCTCCAGCAGGTCCTTCTCGTCGTCGATGATCAGGACCTTCAGAGGCCTTCGTCGCGCGCCGCCGTCTTGAGCGGTCATCAGGTCTCCTTTGGGCCGGGGCCGGCGCACCGGAGCGGGCCCGGCGCCTCTTCCTACTTTACGCGCGCGCGCTGGCGTTGTCAAGGGGGTCCGACGCGGCGCGCGGGGCGGTCGGAAGCCGGAGCAGGACGGTCGTTCCCTCCGGTCCGCTGCTTTCGCCGGCGACGCTCCCGCCGTTGGACTCGATGAGGCTGCGCACGATCGACAGACCGATCCCGGCCCCGCCGAGCCTCGGCCGGGCCTTCTTGCCCGGATGGAAGCGCTCGAAGAGGTGCGGCAGGTCCCGCGCGCGTATGCCGCGCCCCGAGTCCCGCACGCGCAGCGCCGCCTCGCCGCCG
>CAZMIB010000031.1:0-22713 GCA_964566245.1 uncultured Elusimicrobia bacterium
GGCCGCCGGGCCGGCGGCGCTGCGCTGGCGCGTGGAGTTGCTCGGCGCCGAGCCGGTGGACGCCCCGCCGCCCTGGGGGCGCCTCGTCTGCGCGCGCGTGCGGACCACCCTCGAGCGCCTGGAGCTCGTCGCGTCCGATCCGGACAAGGAGCGCGCGGCGTACAAGGTCGTCCGCCTCGTCGCCGAGCGCTGGGTCAACCCCTCGATCCCCGGCCCGGGCCTCGCGCGGCAGGTCCTGCGCCGCGAGGAAGGCGACGAGCTCCATGAGAAGCGGAGCCGCTCCCGCGGCGCGATGACGCCGACGTGGCGCGCCGTCTACGAGCTGGCCGAGTGGGGCGACTGAGCTTGAGCTTGGTGTCATACTTTGAAAATTTGAATTTTTAAATTTTGCCAGCGACTACAACGCGAAATCGCCGCATTTCATCCGTGTTAATAGCGATATTCAAATTTTCAAAGTATGACACCATCGCCACCGTCGCCGTAATTTTCGACATCTCCCCTCGACGGCTGTGGTACAATCTCCTAAACCGAGCATGAAGCTGCATACGATTTCCTTCGGCTGCCAGATGAACGTGGCCGACTCCGAGGAGATGGCCCGGCCGCTTTTGGAGCGCGGCTACGCCCTCTCGCCCGCGCTCGAGGACGCCGACGCGGTGCTCGTGAACACCTGCACCGTGCGCGACCACGCCGAGCATCGCGCGCTGTCCTTGCTCGGGCGCCTCAAGGCCTGGAAAGACGAGCGGCCGGAGCGCTTCGTGATCGTGGCCGGCTGCGCGGCCGAGCGGCTCAAGGACGAGCTCAAGCGACGGTTCCCTCACGTCGACCTGGTCGTGGGAGCGAAGGCGATCGAGGATTATCCCCGAATGCTCGACGAAGCCCTGCGCGAGCGCTACGATCTTAGCCGCGAGGACGCCGAGGCGTTCCCGGCCGCCTCTCCGCTCAACCTGGCGCCCTCGCCGGTCATCGGCTATATTACGATCATGCGCGGCTGCAACTACTCGTGCAGCTACTGCATCGTGCCGGCGGTGCGAGGGCGAGAGTTGTACCGGCCTTGGGACTCCATACTGGAGGAGGCGCGCGCGAAGGCGGCGGCGGGGGCGCGCGAGATCCTGCTGCTCGGACAGACGGTCAACTCCTACCGCGACCCGGGCGGGCGCGGCGACTTCGCCGACCTGCTGCGCGCGGTCGGGGGGGTCGAGGGGGTGAAACGCATTCGTTTCATGAGCCCCCATCCTTACTATCTGACCGACCGCGTGATCGACGCGATGGCCGAGACCCCGGCCGTCGCGGGCCACCTGCACCTGCCGGTCCAGTCCGGCTCGGACCCGATGCTCAAGGCGATGCGGCGCAACTACACGCGCGCGCAGTACCTCGAGCGGCTCGCGCGCCTCAGGGCCCGCCTGCCCGAGATTGCCGTCACGACGGATTTTATAGTAGGCTTCCCCGCCGAGTCGGAGGCGGATTTTTCCGAGAGCCTCTCGCTCGTGGACGAGGCGGATCTCGACACGGCGTACTGCTTCAAGTTCTCGGCGCGCGAGGGGACCCAGGCGGCCTCGATGGGTCCCGAGGTTCCGGAGGACGTCAAGGCGGAGCGGCTGGCCCGCCTCCTCGCGCGGGTTGAGGCCCGCACCGAGCGCAAGATCGCCGCGATGATGGGGCGGCGGCTCGAGGTCCTGGTCGAGGAACCCGGGGCCGGACGCGCCCGGTCCCATTGGAAGGTCCGGCTGGAAAGTCGGCCGGAGGTCGGAAGCCTGGTGAGCGCCCGCGTGACCTCGACGCGCGGGACGTCCTTGACGGCTTGCGTCGAAGAGGGGGAGCTTTTATGCGCAAAACCGTGAACGATGAGCGCCGCCGGCACCGCCGTTTCCCGATCGTCGAGGGACTCGTCGAGCCGATCGAGGTCGCCTGGACCGAGGACGAAGCCGGCGAGGGCCGCAAGATGCCGGCCGTCCTGACCGACCTGTCCGCGGGCGGCATGTCGATCCTGACCTTCATCGAGCCTCCCCACACGCGCCGCATCTACCTGCAGATCAACTTGCCGGGCCTCGACAACGTCGCCGTCGAGGCGCGCGTGCTGCGCGTGCACACGAAGGGCCAGATCTTCACGCTGGGCCTGGAGTTCGTCAAGATCCACAAGCGGCATCAGGAAAAGATCACGCACATGGCCGAGGACTACAACGACTGCGAGACGCGGATCGCCCTGAAGCTTCCCGAGGCCTGCGTCCCGAACTGCCGCTGCCATGCCTTCTGCAGCAAGCCCCAAAAGTCCGCCCACTGGCCGCCGCGCGCCTAGGTCCGATAAGTTTTTGACGTCGCCGAGCCAGTCCTCGTCCGGGACCCCCGTCGTCGTGATGGGCCCGACCGCGTCCGGAAAGACCGAGCTGGCCCTGGCGCTGGCCCGCGCGCTGGGGGGCGAGATCGTCTCCGCCGACTCGCGCCAGGTGTATCGGCGCCTCGACGCCGGGACCGCGAAGCCCGAGGGCGCCTGGAAGGGCGGCGTCTTCCTCGCGGACGGGGTCCCGTACCATCTGGTGGACTTCGTCGATCCGGCGCGGACGTTCAGCGCCGCGGAGTTCGCCCGCTTGGCCGCCGAGGCCGCCGAACGGACGCGGACGGCGGGGCGAAGGCTGATCATGGCCGGCGGGACGGGGCTCTACGTCGAGGCCTTCTGGAACGGCCTGGACCCGCTGCCGCCGCGCGACGCGGACGTCCGCGCCCGACTGGCGAGGGAGATGGAGCGCCGGGGCCCAAAGGGCCTGCTCGCGGATCTTTCCGCGCGCGACCCCGAGGCCGCGTCGCGCATCGGCCCGAACCCGCAGCGGCTGCTGAGGGCGCTCGAGGTCCTGGAGCTGACCGGGCGCCCGATCAGCGAGCAGTGGACGAAAAAGCGCGGGCTGCCCTGCGAGCGCGCGCGCTTCATCGTCCTCGACCCGCCCGCGGAGGCGCTCGCGGCGCGCATCGAGGCGCGCGCGCGCGGGATGTTCCCGGCGATGGTCACGGAGGCGCGCGGGCTGATCGAGCTGGGCTACGGCGAGTCCGACCCGGGCCTGCAAAGCCTCGGCTATCCCGAGGCCCTGGCCTGCGCGCGCGGACGGATGAGCGAGGGGGAGGGATTGAGGCTGTTGATCACGCGGACGAGGCAGTACGCGAAGCGGCAGCGCACCTGGTTCCGGCGCTACGACGACCCGCGCGTCCTCCGGCTGGCGTCCTGGGACGCGGGGCGGCTCGCGGCCGCCCTTAAGGCGGGGGATTGATGGAGAAGGTTTTTCTGGTCGGCGTCGAGCGCAAGGGCCGGCCCTCCGCCGGGGGCTCGCTGGCCGAGCTCGGCCGCCTCGTCGAGACGGCGGGCGGGACGGTGGCCGGGATCTTCACGCAGCGGCTGGAGCGCTTCCATCCGGCGACGCTGATCGGCTCCGGCAAGGTCGAGGAGCTCGCGCGCGCGGCGGCCGAGATCAAGGTCCGCGGCGTGATCTTCGACGACGAGCTTTCCCCGGCGCAGCAGCGGAACCTCGAGGAGGCGATCCAAGCCAAGATATTGGACCGCACGCGGCTGATCCTCGACATCTTCGCGCGGCGCGCGCGCACGCGCGAGGGCGAGCTGCAGGTCGAGCACGCCCAGCTTTGCTACCTGCTGCCGCGGCTGACCGGACGCGGGACGCAGATGATGCAGCAGGTCGGCGGCATCGGGACCCGCGGCCCCGGCGAGCGCGCGCTCGAGTACGAGCGCCGGCGCCTGCGCGACCGGATCGCGCACCTCGCGCGCGAGATCGACAAGATCCGCTCGGAGCGCGCGGTGCAGCGCAACCGGCGCCGGAGCGTGCCGTTCCCGCAGGTCGCGATCATCGGCTACACGAACGCGGGCAAGTCGACCTTGCTGAACGCGCTGACCGGCGGACGCTCCCCGGTGTACGCGGACGACAAGCTGTTCGCGACCCTCGACCCGACCACCCGCCGCGTGCGCCTGCCGGGCGGCGGCTGGGCGCTGTGGACCGACACCGTCGGCTTCATCCAGAAGCTGCCGACCGCCCTGATCGCCTCGTTCCGCGCGACGCTCGAGGAGGTCCTCGAGGCCGACTGCCTGGTGCACGTCGTCGACGCCGCGAGCCCCGAGCGCGAGGCGCAGATCAAGGCCGTCCGGGAGGTGCTCAAGGAGCTCGGCGCCGCGTCCGTGCCCGAGGTCCTGGCGCTCAACAAGGTCGACAAGCCGGGGGCCGCCGCGGAGCCGGGAGCCGTCGGCCTCTCCGCGCTTACCGGCCGAGGCCTCGACGAGCTGCGGGCGGCGGTCGAGGAGGTGCTGAGCCGGCGCTGGCTCAGGCGCGAGCTGCTGTTCCCTCACCGGCGCGCGGGCTTTCTCGATGAGATCAACCGCAGCGCCCAGATCGTCGGCACCTCCCACGCCGACGGCGGCCTCAAGGTCGAGGTGCGCGTGACTCCGGAGAATTGGCGACGCCTGCAGGCGCGCTTGAAGGCGGCGCGTTGAGCCCATGGCGCCGGCCTCGCGCGAGAAAAGCGCGAGACCCGCGGCGCGGCCCGCTCCGGGCGGGGGCGGCATGACGCCGGCGACGCGCATCACCTTGCTGCGGCTGTTGGCCGTTCCGGCCTTCCTGATATTGATGCTGCACGGCCGCTTCTTCCCGGCCTTCTGGGTCGGCCTGGCGGCGGGGCTGACCGACGCCGTGGACGGCTGGGTCGCGCGGCGCACCGGGATCAGCCGGCTGGGATCCATCCTCGATCCCCTTGCCGACAAGCTGCTGCTGCTGGCCGCGTACGGCGTCCTGGTGCACCTGCGGGTCGTCCCGTCCTGGGTGCTGGTGGTGGTCGTCAGCCGCGACGTCCTGGTGTCGGGGGGCTGGGGGCTGCTGTACGTGCTGACCGGCTCCTCGCAGGTGCTCCCGAGCGTCTCCGGGAAGGTCGCGACGGCCGGACAGATGCTTTTCGGCCTCTTCGTGCTGATGTGCCTGGCCTTCCCCGAGGCTCAAGCCGAGCTGACCCCGGTCCTGCCGGACCTGCAGCGGGCGATGGTGGCCTTGACGCTGTTATCTATGCTAGACTACCTTGTCATCGGCAACCGGCGTTTCTCGAAAAACGGCTCCGACAAAACGACTTTTTGATGGAACTTCACGCGGTCGGATTAGGCGCGGCGAGCTATGCCATGGGGGGCGTTCCCTCCGGCTATTTGATCGCGCGCTATACCCGGGGCATCGACATCCGGGAGCACGGCTCCGGCAACCCCGGCGCGGCGAACGTCTACCGCGTCGTCGGCCGATGGGCGGGCTGGGGGACCTTGGCCCTGGACGCGCTGAAGGGCTTCGTTCCGGTGACCCTCGCGCGCCGGCTGTACCCGAACGACGACCGGCTGCTGATCGGCTGCGGGGCGTTGGCGATCATCGGGCACGTCTGGACGATCTTCCTGGGCCTGCGGGGGGGCAAGGGCGTCGCGACCTCCTGCGGCGTGTTCGCGGCCCTGCTGCCGCTGCCGACGTTCATCACCTTTTTGGCCTTCGTCGCGGCGGTGGCCGCGAGCGGGCACATCTCGGTCGGCTCTATCCTCGCCGCCGTGGTCCTGCCGGTCGTGAGCTTCGGCCTGGACCAGAACCGCGCCTTCTCGATTTTCGCGGCCGCGGTCTCCGTCCTCGTTCTTTATAAGCACATCCCGAACATGCGCCGGCTGATGGGCCGCGGCGAGCCGGGCTTCGGGGGCGGCACCGGGCGGTCCGGCGGGCCGGGCGGCCGGAGCCGGGAGCACGCGCGGGAGAACTGAGGCATGGACGATACGCCCGTAGCGGTTCTCGGCGCCGGGATGTGGGGCACCGTCCTGGCCCAGCATCTGGCCGAGAAGGGCCGCGCGGTCAGGCTGTGGGAGTTCTTCCCGGACCTGTGCCGCCGCCTTCAGCAGACCCGCCAGCATCCGAACCTGCCCGGCCTGCGCCTTCTGGAAGGCGTGCAGGTGACGTCGGACCTGCCGTCGGCCGTCGGCGACGCCAAGCTGCTTTTGGTCGTGCTCCCGAGCCAGCACATCCGCAACACCGCGAAGCACCTGCGGCCGATCCTCGACGCGCTGCGGACGCCGCCGGTGATGGTCAGCGCCTCGAAAGGCGTGGAGCCGGGAACCTTGCTCACGATGAGCGAGATACTCGAGGCCGAACTGCCGACGATGAAGCGGCGCCTGTACGCCTTCTCCGGGCCGAGCTTCGCGCGCGAGGTCGCGCGCGGCGTGCCGACCAAGCTGATGCTCGCGGGACCGGCGGGGCCGCACCTGCGCCTCGCGCAGCGCGTGCTGGACGGCAGCCCGCTGTGCGTCGAGACCCACGAGGACCGCAAGGGCGTCGAGCTGGGCGGCTCGCTGAAGAACGTGCTGGCCATCGGCTGCGGCGTCCTCGACGGCCTGAAGGCCGGGGCGAACACGAAGGCCGCGATGATCACGCAGGGCATCGGCGAAATGGGGCTGCTGATCTCCAAGCACGGCGGCAAGTTCGAGACGATCTACACTTTGGCCGGGATCGGGGACCTGATCGCGACCGGGACCTCGACCGAGTCCCGCAACCGCGCGCTCGGCGAGAAGCTCGGCCAGGGCGTCGAGCTGAAGGCGGCCCTGCGCGACATACCGACGGTCGTCGAGGGCGTCGAGTCCTCGAGAAGCGCGTACGAGCTTTGCCGGGCGGCGCGGCTGCGCGCGCCCCTGGTCGAGGCGATCTGGGGCGTCCTGCACGACAGGAAGGAGCCTCGAACTTTGCTGAAGGCGTTGGGGTTCAACTGATGACACGCGAATCAGACAAGGGGAAATCCCAGGCGAAAGAGGTCCGGATTTACTCTCTCGCGACGACGGTCAACGAGTGCATCATCTTCCTGGAAGAGGTGCACGGCAACCGCCTGCTGCCGATCTGGATCGGCCTCGCCGAGGGCCAGGCGATCGCGATCCGCTTCTCGGGCATCGTGCTGCCGCGCCCGCTGACGCACGACCTTTTGCTTTCCACCGTGAAGACCCTGGGCTGGGCGGTCGAGCGCGTCGTCGTCGACGACCTGAAGGAGAACACCTTCTACGCGAAGATCCACCTGAAGTCCGACGGCCAGGAGACGACGATCGACTCCCGCCCCTCGGACGCGATCGCGGTCGCGGTCCGCGCCGGCTGCTCGATCTTCGTCGAGGAGCGCGTCTTCGAGCGCTGCCAGGTGCTGAACAAGCCGATCACCGAGGACGAGGTCAAGAAGTTCAAGGACGAGCTGAAGAACCTCAAGCCCGAGGACATTTTCAAGGAGCTCAAGGACAAGGGCGGGGAGAAGGGCGACAAACCCCCGAAGAAAAAGGAAGAACACGGGGACAATGAATAGGCTCGACATCATCAAGGCCGTCTCCAGGGTCTTGTCGACGAAGAGCGAGGCCGCCCAAGCGGTCCACACCGCCTTCGACGCCGTCAGCGGGGCGCTGAAGAACGGCGAGAAGGTCGTGATCTCCAATTTCGGGACGTTCCGCGTGAAGACGCGGATGCCGCGCCAGGGCCGCAACCCGAAGACGGGACAGTCGGTGGCCGTCCCCGAGCGGCGCAGCGTGCGCTTCAAGGCGTCGAAGAACCTCTTGAGCTGATGGCGAAGCTGAGCTATTTCATACCGGACCAGCAGTTCTTCACGATCGGCGAGGCGAGCCGCGTGACGCAGGTGCCCGCGTACACGCTGCGCTATTGGGAAGCCGAGTTCGCGCTGCTGCGCCCGACGCGCCGGACGAGCGGCCATCGCCGCTACACCCGCCGCGATTTGGAGAACGTTTTCCGGATCAAAGAGCTTTTGTATCAGAAGCGCCTGACCTTGGCCGGCGCGAAGAAGTCCCTGGCCGAGGAGAACCGCCGCGCGGCCCAGCCGTCGGCCGCCGCCGGCCCGGACCTCAGCCTGGTCCGGGAGCTGAAGCGCGAGGTGCGCGACCTCTTGTCCGAGATCGCGCCCCCGCAGCCGTAGTCGTCGATCTTTTCAAGCCGCGGTACCGGGGAGTGGCTCAATGGTAGAGCGCTCGCTTGGGGTGCGAGAGACTCCGGGTTCGATCCCCGGCTCCCCGATACGGCGGCTTGAAGTTTTTCGGCTGGGCTCGATTTGTCCGTTCCATCCACGAGCAAGCCATGCCTCGCGTAGCGCTCGTTTACACGTATGAGCCCTCCGGCCACTCGGAGGCGGCCCGCGCGATCGAGGCCGCCCTCGGCGGCGAGAGCGCGCGACGAGTCAACCTCTCCTCGGACCTCCACCCCGTCCTAGGCCCCGTCGTCGCGAAAGCCTACCTGGAGCTGATCCAGCGCACCCCGGGCGTCTGGGAGGCCCTCTACGACAACGCGCGCCTCGCGAAAGCCACCGAGGAGATGCGCGGCCTGGTCCATCTCCTCAATGGCTTTCGCCTGACCGCGCGCCTCGCGGAGCTTAAGCCCGACCTGGTCGCCTGCACCCACGCCCTGCCCTGCGGCTGGCTGGCCGCCCACCGCCGGCGAGGGCGTTTCCATGCGCCGTTGGTGGCCGTGCTGACCGACTACGCCGCCCACGCCTACTGGATCCACCCCGAGGTCGACCTCTACCTGGTCGCGAGCCCGGAAACCAAATCCGAACTGACGCGCCGAGGCGTCGACGAGGCGCGCATCCGCGTGACGGGGATTCCTATTGATCCCCGCTTTTCTCAATTGCCCTCACGAGAGACCGCGCGAAGACGTTTAAGGCTGCGCGAAGACCGCCCCGTGATCTTCGTCTCCGGAGGCTCGAAAGGCCTTGGTCCGTTATCGGAAGTCGTCGAGTTGCTGGCCCAACGCGCCCCGAAGGCGCAGTTGCTGATCGCCTGCGGAAATAACTCGGAGCTTCACTCCCGGCTGCGGCGAAGCCACGCCGAAAACCCGAACGTCCATCCGTTGCGCTACCACCGCCGCAGCGCTGAGATCATGGCCGCTTCCGATATTCTAGTAGGGAAGGCCGGAGGCCTAACCCTAGCCGAGTCATTGGCCGCCGGCGTCCCCGCCGTTTTGTTCGAACCTATTCCCGGGCAAGAGCGCCGCAACACCCACGCCATGCTGAAAGGAGGCGCCGCCCTGGAGGCGCCAAGCCTCGAGTCGTTAGGCACGTTGGTCCGCTCGCTGCTTGATAAGCCGCGCGAGCTGGTAGCGATGCGCGAGCGTTGCCGTTCGTTGGGCCGACCGACGAGCGCAAATGAGGCAGCAAAAGCGCTCAAAGAATTGCTACAATCTTCCCCGTTGTAAGGAACGGCGAAGCCGAATTCCTCTGATCTGTTCTTTTTCGTGACGTTCTCACCAGTCCTCCACTAAGGCCAACCAACGCGCCGGCTTGGCCCGGCCACCTTACTGGGGGGTGACAGCCCGCCGCGAGGCGGGCGCCATCAGGGGGCGCGAGCCCCCTATGGGGAGCCCCCCGCCGAGCCTTCCTTGCTCGGCGGGGCCATCAGGCCCGAGCAGTCGCGGCCGACGAAGGCCGCGACGCACAGGGGGCGACAATCGGGGAGTAGCTCAGCTGGCAGAGCGCACGGTTCGGGACCGTGAGGCCGTGGGTTCAAATCCCACCTCCCCGATGTTTTTCCCCAGGAAAGGATTTGAAGCCGACTTGAGCGCCGCCGGAGGCGGATAGCGAGCCGAAGGCGAGCGGCAGCGAAAGCGGCCGGCTTCGGAGGAGCGCCGCGACTGCGGCGCGGGGGAGAAGAAATCCCACCTCCCCGATGTTTTTTTCCCGGAAGGATTTGAAGCCGACTTGAGCGCCGCGCCCACCCTCGAGCTCGTTCTCTCTCCCGCCGGCCAACTCCGGCTGGAGCCAGGCCCGCCGCCCTCGAACGGGGACGGGCCTCTCGACGAGTCCTCCTCTCGCCGACTTCAAGCCGCGTTCGCGAAAGGCTCCTCCGAGGGCCTGCTTCAATTGGCGTCGACGCAGGCGCAGAGCCCGCTGCCGGCCCCGTTCTCCTACTGGCGAGCCTTCGCCGCGCGCTTCCTGACGGCGCTCTGTCACGCCCCCGAACCCGCGAACGGCGAGCCCGGGGCCACGCCCCCGCCCGCGCCGGATGAGCTCGCCCAACTGGTCCTGGCCGCGCCGTTGCTGCGCGGCGCGGAGTATCTGAGCGCCTCGGTCCTGGAAGGACTCTGGCGTTTGTTGGACCGTCAGGCGCGCGCGGAGGCGGCCGCGGGCGGCCTCGCCGCCTGGCTCCAAACGCGCGCCCCGCTGTGGCATCGCGTCGGCCGGGTGTGCTTCCACCTGGCCGAGAACAAGCGGGACCCCGAGCGCCCCTTCGCCTTCCTGGCGACCTACGCCCCGCGCGTGTCGACCTTGGGCCGGGTCGAGTACCAGCCGCTGTCCAAGGCCCTGGAGGAGTACGCGGGGACCAAGAACAAGCCCGGCCTGGAGCGGCTGCTGCGCCCGGTGCAGCTCGCGGCCGAGAAAAGCGCGCTGGCCCGCGAGCTCGTGGAGACGGGCGAGGTGTTCCATCCCTTGGCCTGGACGGCCGAGGACGCCTACCGGCTGCTTAAGGACGCGCCCGCCCTCGAGGAAAGCGGCCTCCTTCTGCGCCTGCCGGACTGGTGGCGCAAGCGCCCCCGGCCCGCCGTGCGCGTCACCGTCGGGGACTCGCTTTCGGGAGGCCTGGGCGCCGGGGCGGTGCTGGACTTCCGCGTCGAGGCCGCGTTGGAGGGCGAGGTCCTCACCGAGGCGGAGTGGCGCCGCCTCGCGCAGGCGGAGTCGGGGCTGGTCCTGCTGAAGGGCCGCTGGGTGGAGGTGGACCGGGAGAAACTGGCCGAGGCCATGGCGCACTGGAGAAACGTCGGGCGCTCGGCGGAGGAAAACGGGCTCTCGTTCATCGAGGCGATGCGGCTTTTGGCCGGGGCGCCGATCGACATGGCCGCGGACGAAGGCGAGGACGCGCGCCGCGACTGGGCGTTCGTCGAGGCCGGCCGGGACTTGGCGGGGATATTGAAGCAGCTCCGCGAGCCGTCGCCCTTGGAAAGCGGCGCGCTCGACGGCGGCCTCAAGGCCGAGCTGAGGCCCTACCAACGCGCCGGAACCGGCTGGCTGCGCTTTTTGACGCGGCTGGGCCTGGGGGCCTGCCTGGCCGACGACATGGGCCTCGGCAAGACGGTCCAGGTGCTGGCCCTGCTGCTGCTCCTCCGGCGCGAGAGCGAGGCGCGGCCGGAAGCGGCGCGCTCCTCGCTGCTCGTCCTGCCGGCCTCGCTGTTGGCCAACTGGCGCGCGGAGCTGGCCCGTTTCGCGCCCTCGCTGCGCGCGCGCTTCATCCATCCCTCCGAGATGCCGGCCGCGGAGCTGGCCGCCTTGGCCCGGGCCCCGGACGAGGGCCTGGCGGGCGTGGATCTGGTGCTCACCACCTACGGCATGCTGCCGCGCCAGCCGTGGCTCAAGGAGCGGCGCTGGCGGCTGGCGCTGCTCGACGAGGCCCAGGCGATCAAGAACCCGGCCACCCGCCAGGCGCGCGCGGTCAAGGAGCTGAAGGCCGAGGCGCGCGTCGCGTTGACCGGCACGCCGATCGAGAACCGCCTCTCCGACCTATGGTCGCTGTTCGATTTCCTTTGCCCGGGCCTGCTCGGAACCCTCAAGGAGTTCGACGCCTTCGCCCGCTCGCTGGAGAGCGGCGCGGGCGAGGGCTTCGCCCCGCTGCGCGCCCTGACGCGGCCCTACATCCTGAGGCGGCTTAAAACCGATCCCGCGGTGATCTCGGACCTGCCCGCGAAGACCGAGGTCCGGGCCTTCTGCCGGCTCACGCGGCGGCAAGCCGTCCTCTACGAGCAATCGGTCCAGGAGCTGAAGCGGCGGCTCGACGGCCTGGAGGGGATCCAACGGCGCGGAGCCATACTCGCGTTCCTGACGCGGCTCAAGCAGATCTGCAACCACCCGGCGCAATGGCTGGGCAGCGGCGGCTACGCCCCCGAGCACAGCGGCAAGTTCGTCCGCCTGCGCGAGCTGGCGGAGGAGCTGGCCGCGCGCCAGGACCGGGCGCTGGTCTTCACCCAGTTCCGCGAGCTGACCGGGCCGCTGGCGGAGCTCCTCGCGGGGGTGTTCGGCCGGCCGGGGCTGGTGCTGCACGGGGCGACGCCGGTGGGCAAGCGCAAGGCGCTGGTGGACGCCTTTCAACGGGAGGACGGGCCGCCGTTCTTCGTGCTGTCGCTGAAGGCCGGCGGCACGGGGCTCAACCTCACCGCGGCCTCGCACGTCATACACTTCGACCGCTGGTGGAACCCGGCCGTGGAGAACCAAGCCACCGACCGCGCCTTCCGCATCGGCCAGCGGCGCAACGTGCTGGTGCATAAGTTCGTCTGCGCGGGAACGATCGAGGAAAAGATCGACGCCTTGATACAGGGCAAAACCGCGCTGGCGAAGGACCTGTTGGAAGGCGGAACCCAGGCCTTGCTGACCGAGATGAAAGACGAGGAACTGCTTAAGCTCGTCGCGCTCGACATGCGCCGGGTCGCCGAGGGCGTCGAGGAGTGAGGAGAACGCTATGAGCTGGGGCTGGCATTGGCGGCCGTACGTTCCGGTGGCGCGCCGGCGGCGGGACGCGGCCGCGCAAATGGCGAAGCTGCGCAAGAAGGGCGCGGCGTTAGCCCCGGTCGAGATCGAGGGCCGGCGCATCGCGAGCACGTTCTGGGGCGAGGCGTGGTGCGACCACCTGGAGAAGTTCAGCGACTACGAGAACCGCCTGCCGCGCGGCCGGACCTACGTCCGCAACGGCTCGGTGTGCCACCTCGAGATCGGCAAGGGAAAGGTCTCGGCCAAGGTGATGGGCTCGCGCATGTACGACGTCGACATCAAGGTCAAGCCGCTTCCGCCGGAGCGTTGGAAATCGGTCAAGGCGCGCTGCGGGGGCGCGGTCGGCTCGCTGCTGGACCTGTTGAGCGGCCGGCTGTCGGAGCGCGTGATGCGGGCGGTGACCGACCGCGAGCAGGGCCTGTTCCCGTCCCCCCGCGAGATCAGCCTGGACTGCTCCTGCCCCGACTGGGCCGACATGTGCAAGCACGTCGCGGCGGCGATGTACGGCGTCGGCGCGCGGCTGGACCGCGCCCCGGAGCAGTTGTTCGCCCTGCGCGGGGTGGACCACCAGGAGCTGGTGGGCGCCGCGCGCGCCGGCGACGTCATCGAGCGCGGCGAAAAAGGCGGACGCCACAAGAAGTTGAAGGGGGACCTCGGGAGCGTGTTCGGCATCGAGCTCGCGCCGTCCGAGTCCGAGTCCGAAGCGACCACCGCGGCGGCAGCCGCGACCGCCAAGGCGAAAGCGCCCGCGGCCCCGAAAGCGCCTCCCGCGCCCAGGCGCGGCCGGAACCCGGCCCGGCCCAAGCCCGCCCGCAAGGAGCGTTCACGCGCCGTCCGCGGCGCCGCGACGAAGGCCTGAGGTAGGCCCAAGGTCCCACGCGGCGGCGGTCCATACGCCGCGGCTAGCATGGGACCTTGGGCCCAACCCTTTCACCGGCCCCGGGGCCATGCTATCGGCGGGGGGAAACCCGGGGGGAAGGGCAAGCGGCTCCTTTGCCCCACGGAGTATCCAATCTTCCCGCCGCGCTTGGCGGCGGGGCTGTTGCTGGCGGCCGGCCTCGCCACGGCCGGCGCGGCGGTCGAATCGGTCAGCGCGCCCTCGGCCGCGGCCCCCTCCGTCGACGGCGTCATCAACAACCTAAGCTTCGCGCCGCCGGCTCCGACGGCCGTGGCAGGCTTCGACGTCATGCTGGAGACCCTCCACGCGGCCGGCCGCTTGGGCCCCGAGCTGAGCGCCGCGAAAGACTTGAACTTCTACGACAGGACGGTTCAAGGGGCGTTGGCCCCCGCGCTGGGACTCATGCAGCCCGGCCGACTGGAGCGTCTCCTCGATAAGAAACTGACTGATAAGGAGCGCCTGGATCTCGCCGAGACCTGCCAAGCCGACGCCCTGGCGGCGCGGAAGGACGTGATGCCGGCGATCAACCGCCTCCTCAAGGCCGCCATCGAGGACACGCGATCGCGCGCGGCCGGCCTCGGCGACGAGGATCTGAAGCTCATCGAGGCGCATGTCGGGCCGCTGTCGATGCTCTATGAACAAATTCCAGGCCATAGCCGGAATGAGTTGACCGCGCTGCGCGAGGCGCGGACGGCCGCGAATCGATCCGCGCTAATCGCCGCGGCGCTCCGTCCCCAGACGGACGGCGCAGAGCCCGACTTCAAGCGCGTGGTCGTCGTCAGCCCGGACAACGGGCACGTCAGCACCCATGGCGCCGCGAGCGGCGGCATAAGCATCGGAGACCTCGTCTTGGATAAGGAACCTCCCATGATAGTATATGCGGTGCAATCCATCTCCAACGGCTTGGCGAAAATAAAGAACACGCATTACGACCAATATACTTTCATGGTCCACGTCCGCAATCTGGTGAAAGAGGTTCAGACCTTAAACGGCACCCGCGTCGGCGATGTCGTATTTTACGAGGACACGCGGTATAGGGATGTGCTGTATATCGCAACGGTGCGTCATATCTTCGCCAACGGCTTCGCGGAAACGGAAAACCAACATGGCCAGCACGGGGTGTACCCCCTCCGCATATTCGCGAAGGAGGTCCAGGCCTTGGACGGCCTAAGCGTCGGCGACGAAGTCGCGGTACGATTCCACACCCATGGAATTGAAATCGGGAAAGTTCTACACATCTTCGCCAACGGCATGGCGCAAGTGCAGTTCCGCCGGGAAATCGGCGAGCGCTTTTTCCCCCTGAAGGACTTGTGAAGAATGATAGCTGCTAAGACGGCATCGACGATGGAAAGCCCGGGAGAATGGACATGACTCTCTTGAGCGCAGGTACTTTCCAAGCGTGGCGTCGCGCCTGGCGGCGGGGTTGATTCTCGCGGCCGGCCTCGTCAAGGCCGGCGCGGCGGTCGAGTCGGTCAATGCTCCGTCGGTTTCGGCCGCGCCGGCCGCGCGTCCCGGCTTCGTCGACGGGCTCACGAAATAGGCCCTCGTCCCGCCTTCCCGTCTCTCCGCCGTTCCCGCCCGCGCGTTGACAGCGCAAGGTCGGTAGCTCTTGCTTCATCTTGCGCTGTCCATATGCTAGGATCATCCAACGTGCCGCGGAAACTGATTCGCGTCTCGGGAGTGGTTCAGGGGATCGGCTTCCGCTGGTTCGTGCGCGAGCTGGCCGAGGGCATGGGCGTCGCGGGCTGGGTCCGGAACCTCCCCGGCGGCGACGTGGAGTTGGAGGCGCAGGGCGACGACGCCCTGCTGAGGCGCTTCCTCTCCGAGGTCAGGACCGGGCATCGCTGGGCGCGGGTCGAGGACGTCGCCGTCCGCGACGTCTCCGAGCAAGGCGGGGCCGCGGGCTTCACTATCCGCTGAGGGGGCTTACCATGGAAGAGAGCACGAACTCGGTCATCCAGTACTTCAAGAGCATCCAGAAGCTCGCCCAAGTTCCGCGCGAGGAGATGCACGAGTACTGGAAGAAGGCCAAGAAGGGCGACCAGGAAGCCAAGAAGCGGATCATGGAGATGAACCTCCGCCTGGTCGTGCCGATCGCGAAGAAGTACCACCGCGCCGACATCGAGTTCCTCGACCTGATCGAGGAAGGCAACCTCGGCCTGATGCACGCGATCGACAAGTTCGACCCGAAGAAGGGCTACCGCTTTTCCACCTACGCCTCGTACTGGATCGAGCAGTCGATCCGCCGCGCCGTCGAGGAGCAGTCCAAGACGATCCGCATCCCGCCGCACGCCTGGGAGGCGCTGCGCCGCTGGCTGAAGGAGTGGGACCACCTGCACGGCCAGATGGGGCGCGATCCGACGCTCGCGGAGATGGCGCGCCGGATGCACCTGACCGCGCGCCAGGTCCGCGGCGTGCTCGACGCGGCCGAGGCCGCGAAGGGCATCGGCTCGCTGGAGACGCCGCTGGAGTCGGAGGAGGAGAGCATCACCGTCGAGGACATGCTCTCCGAGTCCGAGTCGCAGTCGCCGGAGAACCTGATCGCGGTGCTGAAGCTGCACGACGAGCTCGGCGAGGCCCTGAACGAGATCGGCGAGCGCGAGAAGGTGATCATCGAGCTGCGCTACGGGTTGACCGGCAAGAACCCGATGACGCTCGAGGAGGTCGGCAAGCACCTGAAGCTCTCGCGCGAGCGCATACGCCAGATCGAGGAGCGCGCCCTGCTGCGCCTGCGGCGCGTCGCGAACCGCATGGGGCTCATCGAGCTCGCCGATACCGGCAACAACAACCGCCCGACGGCGACGAACCTCCAGCCCGGCTGGAACGCGCCGAAGCCCAGGATCAACATCCTCGGCGAGACCTTGCCGTCGCGCTCGGGCTCGAGCCGGTCGTACTACTCGGCGCCGAGGAACGACGGGAAGGGGAAGAAGGGCAAGCACTAGCCCGTCAGTCGTCGGGGGCTTCCAGGCGGTAGCCGACGCCGGGCTCGGTCTTGAGATGGCGGGGGCGGACGGGGTCGCGCTCGATCCGGTGGCGGAGCTGGTGGACCAGGATGCGCAGGCCCTCGGGCGTCGCGCCGGCCTCCGAGCCCCAGATCGCCTTCAATAGCTGCCTCTGCCCGACGACCCGGCCCGAGCTCCTCGCCAGCGCCGCCAGCAGCTCGTATTGGTGGGGCGACAAGCGGGCTTCCTTCCTGCCGAGCCAGACGCGCCGGGCCGGCAAATCGATCCTCAGGTCTCCGTGGACGTAGACGGGCTCCGGCCCCTCGCCGGCGCGCTCGGCGTGGCGCAGGGCCACGCGCACGCGGGCCAGCAGCTCGTCGACCCCGAAGGGCTTCGTCAGATAGTCGTCCGCCCCCGAGTCCAGACCCCCGAACTTGTCGCTCTCGCGGCCGCGCGCCGACACGACGATCACCGGCGCCGCGGTCCACTCCCTGAGCCGGGCCAGCACGTCCAAGCCGTCCATGTCCGGCAGGCCGAGGTCGAGCAGGACCACGTCGGGCTTGCCCGCCGCGGCCAGCTCAAGCGCCGCCTTGCCGGTCGAGGCCTCCAGGACCTTGAAGCCCCCGGCCTCCAGCGACGGCCTCAGGAAGCGCAGGATCGACAGCTCGTCGTCCACGACAAGGATGGAGCGGCGCCCCTCCGTCACGCCGCCGCCTTGAGCGGGAGCTGGAACCGGAACGCGGCGCCGCCGCCCCGCCGGTTCTCGGCCCAGATGCGGCCGCCGTGCGCCTGAACGACCGCCTTGGCGATGGCCAGGCCCAGGCCCGCCCCGGGGCCCGAGGACTTGGCGCGGTAGAACTTCTCGAAGACCCGGTCGAGGTCCTCCTCCGCGAGGCCCGGCCCGCGGTCGGCGACCTGCATCTCGAGCGCGTCGCCCTCGACCCGCGCCGAAAGCTCGATCGGGGTCCCGGGAGGGGTGTGCCGCGCCGCGTTCTCGATGAGATTGAAGAACACCTGCTCGACCAGAACCGCGTCCAGCGGCGCGAGCGGCAGGTCCTCCGGCAGGTCGCTTTTGACCTCGCGCCCGGCCAGGGCCTTCTCGAGCCTTTCCAGAGCGGCCCCGGCGACCTCCTCGATCGCGTGGGGCTCCTTGCGCAGCCTCACCCCGCCGCTTTCGAGGCGCGTCGTCTCGATAAGGTTGTGGACGAGCCGCGCGAGCCTCTCGGCCTCGTCGCGGATGTTCTCCAGAAGCTCCCTTCCGGCGTCCCCCGGGGCGGCGCCGGTCTGGAGCAGGCTCGTGGACGAGCCGATGATCGCGGCCAGGGGCGTGCGCAGGTCGTGCGAGATCGAGCTGAGCAGCGAGCTGCGCAGACGCTCGGCCTCCGCGTCGACCTGGGCCTGCCGCGCGTTCTCCTGCAGCCTGTCGACCTCGAGCGCGAGCGCGATCTGGTGCGCGAAGGACTCCAAAAGCAGCATCTGATCGGGAACCAGCAGGCGCTCGCGGACGCGCGGCTGGACGCGCAGGACCCCGACCGGGCCCTCGCCGCCCAGAAGCGGCGCGTAGAGGGCGTCGACGACGGGCAACGTCTGGGTGCCGAGGCCGGCCGACTGCCCCAGGTCGAAGACCCATTGCGCGACGCTGCGCTCCTTCTCGTCGAGGTCGCGCGTGCGCGCCGAGGCCGCGCGGGTCTCCAGGCGTCCGTCCCGTCCCGGCATCAGCGCCAGGATGTCGCTGTCGAAGACCTCGGCGACGTGCCGGACCGCGGCCGCGAGGATCGCGTCCATGCCGCGCGTGGTCGCGAGCTGGCGGCTCAAGGCGTGCATCGTCGCGGTGCGCATCTCCCCGAGGCGGGCGGCCTCCGCCTGCGAGCGGGCGCGAGCCGCGAGCTCGCTGACCAGCAAGGCCACGGCCAGCATGCCGAAGAACGTGAACACGTACTGAGTGTCGCCGACCACGAAGGTGTAGCGAGGGGGAACGAAGAAGAAGTCGAAGCCCAGGACGCTCAGGACCGACGCAAGGACGGCGGGCCCCCGGCGGCCCCTCAGGGCCACGGCCACGGCGCCGAGAAGATAGAGCACGACGAGATTCGCGGGCGCGACGTAGGGATACATCGCGAAACCGGCGGCGGTGCAGGCCGCGACGGACGCGAGCGCGTGCGCGTGCTCCCGCCATGGAACCTCGTCCGGCCCCGGAGAAGGCGCGGGAACGGCCGCGGGCCCCGGCTCGCCGGTGATCACGTAGACGTCGATGTCGCCGCTCGCGCGTATGATCTCGTCGACCAGGCTGCGGCGCAGAAGCTCGCGCCAACGCGGGCGAACGTACTTGCCGATGATCAGCTTGGTCACGTTGCGCTGGCGCGCGAAATCCATGACCCCCTCCACGATGTCGGCCGCCCCGAGGGTCACGATCTCGGCCCCCAGGCGCTCGGCCATCCTGAGATGCTCCAGGGCCAGCGACCGCTCCTTGCTCGAAAGCGCCTGGCGGGAGGAGTCGACGAACAGCGCGATCCACTCCGCGCGAAGCCCGGTGGCCATGCGGCGCGCGGCCCGGACGAGCTTGGCGGACTGGGGGCCCGGTCCCACGCAGACGAGGATCCGGTCGGTCGTGCGCCAGATCGTCCCGGGCGCGACCTGCTGGCGCTGGGACTGGACGACGGCCGCGACTCCCTCGGCGGTCGCGCGCAGCGCCAGCTCGCGCAGGGCGGAGAGGTTCGAGACCTTGAAGAAGTTCTCGACGGCCCGGGCCGCCACGTCGGGAACGTAGACCTTGCCCTCGCTGAGCCTCTCGAGAAGCTCGCCCGGCGGCAGGTCCACGAGCGCCACGTCGGCCTTGTCGAGCACCGAGTCGGGGACCGTCTCGCGGACGTTGACGCCGATGATCTGGGCGACGACGTCGTTGAGGCTCTCGAGGTGCTGGACGTTGAGCGTGGTGTAGACGTCGATGCCCCGGGCCAGGATTTCCGCGACGTCCTGCCAGCGCTTCGCGTGGCGCGGGCCGGGGGCGTTCGTGTGCGCCAGCTCGTCGATCAGGACGATCGACGGCCGGCGCGCCAGCGCGGCGTCCAGGTCGAGCTCCGAGAGCTTGACGCCGCGGTACTCGACGGCGCGGCGGGGAAGGATCTCCAGGCCCGCGAGCAGCGCCTCCGTCTCGGCTCGGCCGTGCGTCTCGGCGAGACCGACGACGACGTCGTCGCCCTCGGCCTTCCTCGCGCGCGCGGCCTGGAGCATCGCGTACGTCTTGCCGACTCCGGGAGCGAAGCCGAAGAAGACCTTCAGCCGCCCCCGGGGCCGGGCCGCCTCGGAGGCCCGCTCCAGGAACGACTCCGGCGTCGGCTTGCGGCGGGGACGTGCCATGAGCTCTAGGGATTGCGGTCCGTATTCAACGACTTTCCAGCGAGCTCGTCCAACGCGAGATTGAGGCGCAGGACGTTGACGCGCGGCTCGCCCAGGACGCCGAGAGTCCGGTCCTCGACGCGGCTTTCGACCAGGCGGCCGACGGCCTGCTCGGAAAGGCCCCGCGCGCGGGCCACCCGTCCCGCCTGGTAGAGCGCCGCCTCGGGGCTGATGTGCGGGTCCAAGCCGCTCGCGGAGGCCGTGACGAGGTCCGCGGGGATCGGGGCCGCGTTGCCGGGATCCGCGCGGCGCAGCGCCTCGATCCTCGCCTTGACGGCCTCGATCAGGGCCGGATTCGTCGGCCCCAGGTTCGAGCCCGAGGAGGAGGCCGCGTTGCACGGAAAGGGCGACGTCGCCGAGGGCCGTCCCCAAAACCGCCCCGGGTCCGAGACGGCCTGGCCGATAAGCTCCGAGCCGACGACCTTGCCGTCGCGGAGGATCAGGCTGCCGCCGGCCGCGTAAGGGAAGAGCGTCCGGGCCAGCACGGCGATCAGCGCCGGGTAGACGAAGCCGGTGAGAACCGTCAAGGCTCCGAGCAGCAGCGCGGCCGGACGGAACTGGCGAAGGAAGGTTTTCATCACGCCCAACCCAGGAGGACCAAGCCCATGTCGATCAGCTTGATCCCGATGAACGGAACGATCAACCCGCCGACGCCGTAGACGAGCGCGTTCGTCCTCAGCAGCTCGGCCGCGGAGACGCGGCGATACTTGACCCCGCGCAGCGCGAGAGGGATCAGAGCCACGATGATCAGCGCGTTGAAGATCACGGCCGAGAGGATCGCGCTGCGGGGCGTGGCCAGATGCATCACGTTGAGGGCCGCGAGGGCCGGATACGTGCCCGCGAAGGCCGCCGGGATGATCGCGAAGTACTTCGCGACGTCGTTCGCGATGCTGAACGTGGTCAGGGCGCCGCGCGTCATCAGGAGCTGCTTGCCTATCTCGACGATCTCGATGAGCTTGGTCGGGTTGGAGTCCAGATCGACCATGTTGCCGGCTTCCTTGGCGGCCTGGGTCCCGGTGTTCATCGCGACCGCGACGTCGGCCTGGGCCAAGGCGGGGGCGTCGTTGGTCCCGTCGCCGGTCATCGCGACCAGGCGGCCCTCCCCCTGGAGCCGCCGGATATAGGCCAGCTTGTCCTCGGGCGCGGCTTGGGCCAGGAAGTCGTCGACGCCGGCCTCGGCCGCGATCGCCGCCGCGGTCAACGGGTTGTCGCCGGTGACCATGATCGTCTTGATGCCCATGTGGCGCAGCGCGGCGAAGCGCTCGCGTATGCCGCCCTTGACGATGTCCTTGAGCCGTATCACCCCGAGGGCCTTGGCGCCCTCCGCGACGACCAGGGGCGTCTCCCCCTGGCGGGCGACCGCGTCGACGAGCTGGCGCAAGCCGGGGGGGAAGGCGCCGCCGAGGCTCTTGACGTGGGCCTCCACCGCGTCCGCGGCGCCCTTGCGTATGCCGCGCCCGGGCATGTCGACCCCGCTCATGCGGGTCCGCGCGCTGAACGGAACGAACTGGGCGTGCAGCTCGTGCAGCTCCCGCCCGCGCAGGCCGAATTTTTCCTTCGCCAAGACCACGATGCTGCGCCCTTCGGGCGTCTCATCCGGCAAGGACGCGAGCTGGGCCGCGTCGGCCAGGACCTCGGCGGGGACGCCCTCGGCGGGGGCGAACTCGGTCGCCTGACGGTTGCCGAGCGTGATCGTGCCGGTCTTATCGAGCAGCAGCACGTCCACGTCGCCCGCCGCCTCGACCGCGCGGCCCGAGACGGCGATCACGTTGGCTTGGATCATCCTATCCATGCCGGCGACGCCGATCGCCGAGAGCAGGCCCCCGATCGTCGTCGGGGCCAGGCAGACGAAGAGCGCGACCAGCACGGTCACCGGGACGACGGCGCCCTTGCCGGCCGCGGTCACGGCGTAGATCGAGAACGGCAGCAAGGTCGCGCAGACAAGCATGAAGATGATCGTCATCGCGGCCAGCAGGATGTTGAGCGCGATCTCGTTCGGCGTCTTCTGCCTTTGGGCGCCCTCGACCAGGGAAATCATCCTGTCCAGGAAGCTCTCGCCCGGGTTCGCGGTGATCCGGACCACGAGCCAATCCGAGATCACGGCCGTTCCTCCGGTGACCGCGCTGCGGTCGCCGCCGCTCTCGCGTATGACCGGAGCGCTCTCGCCGGTGATCGCGGCCTCGTTCACGGAGGCGATGCCCTCGATCACCTCGCCGTCGCCCGGTATCAGGTCTCCGGCCTCGACCAGAACCACGTCCCCGGCGCGCAGGTCGCCGGAGGGCGTCAGGGCCACGCCGGCGCCGTGACGGGGCGCGTCGAGCTTCTTGGCCTGGACCTCGCGCCGCGCCTTGCGCAGCGTGTCGGCCTGGGCCTTGCCGCGGCCCTCGGCCATCGCCTCGGCGAAGTTCGCGAACAGGACGGTGAACCACAGCCACAGCGAGACGGCCAGGATGAACCCCGGGCTCGCCTCCCCGCGTCCGATCAAGGATTGGACCCAAAGCCCCAAGGTCAGGACGCTCCCGATGAAGACGCAAAACATCACCGGGTTCCTGAATTGGTGGCGCGCATGGAGCTTGCGAAGGCTGTCCCACAGCGCCCGCTTGACGATCGGCGGGTCGAGCAGCGGCCGGGACCTCGCTTTCTCGCTCACGCGGCCCCCATCAGCAGATGCTCGACCACCGGCCCGAGGGCCAGGGCCGGAACGAAGGTCAACGCCCCGACGATCAAGATCACCGCGAGCAGCAGGGCCACGAAGAGAGGCGTGTGCGTCGGCAAGGTGCCCTCGCCGGGGGGCACATGTTTCTTGCGCGCCAAGGAGCCGGCCAAGGCCAGCGCCGGGACGATGATCCAGTAGCGGCTCATCAGCATGACGACGCCGCCCAGCAGGTTATAGAAGGGCGTGTCGGCGTTCAAGCCCGCGAAGGCGCTGCCGTTGTTGTTGCCCATCGAGGTGAACGCGTAGAGGATCTCGCTGAAGCCGTGCGC
>CAZMIB010000032.1:0-22492 GCA_964566245.1 uncultured Elusimicrobia bacterium
GAGGCGCCGCTCCAGCGCGCGGTGCTCCTTGGTCAAGGTCTCGACCGCGCCGACCGCGGCCTCCGCGCCCGCGGCGGCGGGGAGGCGTCCCTGCCGCCGCCCGCGGCCGACCGGGATCGTGAGGACCGGAACGCTCGAGCGCCTCAGCAGGCGCTCGGCCGTCGTCCCCAGAACCCAATCGCTGACCGGTCCCTTCCGATGGCCGGCCAGGACGATGAGCCCGTAGCGGCTGGACTCTTCTAGGATGGCCTCCGAAATCTCTCCGTTGAGCACGCGCGGCTCCGGACGGCAGACGCGCCAGGTAATATCCGGCAGACGGAGCAGCAAGGTCGTCAGCTTCCGGGCCGCGGGCCCCATCGCCTTGGGGTCGCCGTCGACGTGCAGGGCCGTCAGCCGCGCCCGGAGGCCGGCGGCGAGCTCGCCCGCGGCCTCGAAGGCGTAGTCCGAGTACGGCGTGAAGTTGACCGGGGCCAGCACCGAGGCGATCGTATCCGCCGCGTGCTGGACCGTGAGCACCGGCACCGGCGAGCGGCGCACGACCGCCTCGGCGACCGATCCCAGGACCAAGCGGCTGACCCCGGTCCGGCCGTGCGTGCCGAGGACGATCATGTCCGCCCGGCGCGAGCGAGCGGCGCGCAGCAGGGCCGCGGCGGGCTCGCCCCTCAGGTAATGAAGAGGAGCGTCGGGGCCGACGCGGCGCCGCAACTGGGAGACGATCTCTTCCTTGAGATCGGCGTCCAGCCTGGAGCTTGCGTCCGGGGGCTCCGCCTCCGTCAGCGGCTCGTGCACGTAGGCCGCCTCGACGATCCCGCCGAACAGGTCCGCGAGCCGCGTCGCCAAGGTCCACGCGTGCGCCGACGGCTCGGAAAGATCGACGGCGACGAGCAGTTTCTTCGGTGGAATATGGAACATGTCGGCCTCCCGACCGAAAATCGCGCAACGAACGTGCCAGGCTTGGCCGCATTGTTGCAGTGTCTAAGGCTGGAGGATGAAAATGGACCTGAGAATCGCCGGTCTTTCCTTAATAGCAGCCGCGGGGCTCGCCGCAACGGCGCATGCGACTTCGCTGCAACTGGCGCCCTCCAGCCGTCTGTGGCTGGAAGGCGACTCGACGCTGCATCCTTACTCGAGCACCGCGACCGCCCTCAAGCTCGACGCCCAGTTCGAGCCCGGGACCCCCGATCCGATCATCAACGGCAAGGCCTCGGCGTTCGAGTTGAGCGTGCCGGTGGAGGGGCTGCGCTCCGGCGAGAAGCTGATGGATCGGAACATACGCAAAGCTCTCAAGGCTGACGAGCATCCGGACATCCGGTTCCACATGAGCACGCACGAGCTTCTGCCGGCGGGCAAGGCGGGATCGGCGGGAGTCAAGGCGACGGGAACCCTCAGCATCGCCGGCAAGGAGAATCCGATCGAGCTCCAAGTCGAGGCGCAAGCCGTCCCCGAGGGGGTTAGGGTCCGCGGCAGCAAGGAGCTGCTGATGACCGACTTCGGGATCAAGCCCCCCACGGCGATGCTCGGGGCGCTGAAGACGAAGGACAAGGTGGTCGTCCATTTCGACGTCGTCCTGCAGGCCGGGGCGCCGTCCAACCGAAAGTGAGCGCATCGATAGGAGAAAGATCATGAAGACAAGAATCGGCATCGCAAGGCTGGCGGCGGCGCTGGCGCTGTGCTGGACCGCGGCGTCGGGGGCGAGGGCGTACGAGGTCGTGAGCAACGACAAGCTGTCTCTGGACATCTACGGCCGCGGCCAGATGCTCGGCGTCGGCGAGCTCGTTCCGGATCCGTTCCGCGACCACCTCCGCATCTACCTGTTCCTCAAGCAGGCCCGCGTCGGGGTGAAGGGGCATAAGGGCGACGTGAAGTTCGACACGCAGTTCGCCTTCGGCGGCGAGGACTCGAACGGCTCCAACAACGACCTCTCGCTGCTCGACTTCGTGGCCGACGTGCCCATCAAGAAGCTCGGCGACGACGCCTGGGTCAAGATCGGCCAGTTCCGCGTGCCGTACAGCCGCGAGGGCCTCACCGACCGCGGCTACATGGACTTCGGCGACCGCTCGGTCGCGAACCTGGGCTCCTACCAGAGCCGCGACTACGGCCTGGCCTTGCTGAAGACCAAGGGCGTCTGGACCGGGACGGTCGGCGTCTTCTCGTCGGGCGGGCGCGACGTCCCGCAGCGCTACCTGCCCGAGCGCTTCGCCTTCCCCCCGTACACCGTGGTCCGCTTCGGCTATAACGACGGGGTCGACGAGGACATCTACCACGTCGTCCAGACCGACCTCAACCTCAAGCGGACGACCAAGGCCGCGTTCTTCAACGCGATCTACATGAAGGACACGGTGATCGGGCACTCGACGACGCTGCAGTCCCGGACGATCGACAAGAACCTGCTGATCGACAGCGGCTTCAACCCGTTCATCAACCAGGGCGGCGGCGCCGGCCTGGGGACGATCGCCGGCGCGAGCACGCTGCAGCGCGGCGACCTGTACTTCATCGGCGGGGATGTCGCGGCGCGCAAGCCGCTGGGTGACGGGCGGGCGCTGGAGGGCGAGGCCGAGATCAACTACGGCGGCTATCAGAACAAGTTCGGCGCGATCCATATCGCGAACCTGCGCGTGCAGGGCGACTACCAGGTGAAGCCGATCGAGTTGGGCCTGCGTTACGCGCTGCTGATGATGGACCCGAAGGCGGGCTTCCTGTCGACCTCACTGACCGGCACCGGCACGACGGCCGGGGGTGTCGTCAAGCAGGTGGTCAACGATCAGATGGGCAAGCCGATCCATGAGATCGACCCCTCGCTGACCTGGCACTTGGACGGGCACGACTTGAAGGTGGTCGCGGACGCGCCGATCTACCTCAACTGCCCGCTGTGGTACGACGCGATGGGCAACGTGACGCCGCTCGGCAGCCAGCCGCTGGGCGTCTACGCGTTCCCGGACCCGACCTCGACGACGCAGAACTCCGTGCTCGCGACGCCGGGCAACTTCACCGCGCGGCACACGGTCGTCGCGGCGCGGCTGATGTTCCAGTTCATGTTCTAGGAGAGCCATGGCTCCCGCGGCCCGTCTTCTCTTGGCGCTCATGACCGTCGCTCTCGCCGCCGGCGCCCCCGCGCCGGCGGCGGGCGGCGAAGCGCTGAAAGCGGAGGAGGCGGGCCCGGGGGCTTGGCGCGTGAGCGGGGGCTTCACGACCGCGGCTCCCGCGGACATTGTCTGGCGGACGCTCACCGACTACGACCACCTCCGGGACTTCGTGCCGTCGTTGCGCGAGAGCGCGGTCGAGAAGCGCGGGCCCGGCTACGCGATGGTCCGCCAAACGGCCTCCGCGCGCGCGTTCATCTTCAAGAAGACCGTGACGGTGCTGCTGCTCGTGCGCGAGGAGCCTCCCTCCAGGATCGCCTTCCAGGACCTCTGCCGCCAAAACTTCCGGTTTTACGAGGGAGCATGGACGATCGGCCGGGCCCCCGACGGCCGCGTGACCGTCGGCTACGAGCTTCTGGCGCGGCCGTCCTTCTCGGCCCCCGGCTTCGCCGTTCGAAGGGTCCTCCTGCGCAACGCCCAATCGCTGCTCGACGACGTGAAACGCGAGATGGAGCGCCGCGACCCGCGGTCCGGGAACTCCCCCGCGATCCCGAGGAGCGCGGGGGGCAGCCACTAAAGCCCGCTTACGAGGGATTGCGGAGGGCGTGATGGGCATGAAAATCGACGAGAGCTTCTCCTTGGGGCCGGGCAATCGAGACTGGTGGCTCCTGACCCGGAGGGTTTCCCAATCCTTCGGACAACTTTGGGCCTTGGCGGTGAGATTTTCCTTTCCGGGTCCGCGGTCTAGCTGTTCGCGACCGCTCTTGCTCGATGATACGCGTTGCCCCGGGGCGTCCCGCTGATGAACCGGCCGGGCCGCCACCCATGAATGCGGAAACGGCTAGACGGAAGCCTGTCGCGAGCCGAGGCGTGAGTGCATCACCGAGATCAAAGCCGGCTGCAAAAAGCGTGTCACGAACATGATTGCCAAGCAGCCGCCGATCACCACGATCGCGAGTGGCCTTTGAGTCTGCGCCCCGATGCGCGTCGAGAGCGCCGCCGGAAGCAAGCCCAAAGCATCGACAAGGACCGTCATCATCACGGCGCGCAACCGGCGATCCATTCCGAGCAGTATGCCCTCATGGAAGCCCCGGCCCTCGGCCCAAAGCTGGCGAATATAAGACGTTATCAGCATGCCGTCCATCACGGCGATGCCGAAGATCGATATGAAACCGACAGCTGCCGAAATACTGAACGGGGTTCCGGTCAGAAGCAAAGCCAAAACACCGCCCAAGCACGCGACGGGAATCTGAATCAGGATAATGGCCGTGTCGATCCAGGAAATGGTCTGCCCGTAGATGATCATCGCGATCAGGATGAGCGTGATCGGTACGATGAACAGGAGCCGCCGCTTGGCCGCGTCGAGTGCCCCGTATTCGCCCGACCAGGACAAGTGGGTCCCGGTCGGAAGTTTGACTCCCGCTTCAACGCGCTTTTGCGCTTCCAACACGCTGCTTTGCAGATCGCGGCCGCGGACCGAGAAGCGCACGGGCACATAGCGCTCCAGGCCTTCGCGGTAGATGAAAGAGGCTCCTTGAGACATCTGGATGGCCGCGACCTCCGATAACGGAATCTGCGATCCGGAGGGCAGCGACACGCGGATGCCGGCGATCGCTTGCGCGCTCTGCCGGTACTGCGGCTTCCATCTCACGACGACGTCGAAGCGCTTGTCGCCTTCGAGAACCTGAGTCACCGCCTGGCCGCCCACCGCGCCCTGCACCACGACGGCGACGTCACCGGCGTTGAGGCCGTAGCGCGCGCATTTGGCCCGGTCGGGGATGATTAGAAGATTCGGCTGGCCCAGGGCGCGGTAGACGGCCGTGTCGTCCATGCCACGGACATGATCGAGGATCTGCTTGACCTTGAAGGCGATGTCTTCATTCGTCGCGAGATCCGGACCGAAAACCTTGACCGAGTTCTCTCCCTTGACTCCGGACAATGCCTCTTCGACGTTGTCCTCGATGTTTTGGGAGTAGCCGAAATCGATCCCTGGGAATTCCTTGCTCAATCGGGCATCGATGCGAGTTACAAGCTCCTCCTTGCTCGCTCGTTTCGACCACTGTGATCTTGGCTTTAGATCGACGAAGAACTCGATATTGAAGAATCCTGTCGCGTCCGTGCCGTCATCCGGACGTCCCGCCTGGGAAATGACTTGGGCGACTTCCGGATAGGAGAGAAAAATCCACCTGATGTGATTGCCGATTCCGGCCGCGTGTTCGAATGAGACGTCGAGCGGCAAGGACGCGCGCGCCCAGATATTTCCTTCCTCCAGCTTCGGCAAGAATTGACCGCCAAGAAATGGAATCAGGCAGAGAGTAATGAGTACCAAGGCGCCGATTCCGGCCAGGGTTTCGCGGGTATGCGCCAGCACCCACGCCATACGGTCGTGATAAAAGCGGCTGATCTTCTCCCAAACCGGGTTATGGCGTTCATCGAAGCTGAACGCGAAGACACGCCCGCTCATGACGGGTGTCCAGGTAACGGCCAGGATAATGGCGATAGCCAGCGCGTATGCGTAGGTGTGCGACATGGGCGAGAAGATCGCGCCCTCGACTCCGTGCATGGTAAAGAGCGGCAGGAAGGCGACGACGAAGATCAGCGTCGAGAAGAAAATCGGTCCTCCGACCTCCTGAGCGGCGTCCAGGACGGTCCTCCGTACGACGTCGCGCCCTGATTCGCCGGCCGCCTTGCCGGCGCAGAGCCGGCGATGGATATTCTCCAGCACGATGACAGTGGAGTCGATGATGATGCCGAAGTCGATCGCCCCAAGCGAGATGAGGTTTGCCGGTATGCCGCCCCAGTACATGAGAATGAAGGCGCCGCAGAGAGCAAGCGGTATGTTGACCGTGGCGATGACGGCTGCCCGAAAGCTTCCAATGAAAAAGATCAGGACCAGAAAGACGAGGATGATCCCCACGGCGAGGTTTTCCATGACCGTGTGAATCGTCGTGCGAACGAGATCCCCGCGGTCGTAATATGGAGCGATCTTGGCCCCGCCCGGCAGGATACGGTTGATCTCCTCGATCTTGCGCTTGACGCCCTTGAGCGTCTCCAGGGTGTTGCCGCCTTTGCGCATAAGCACGATGCCCTCCACGACCTCGTTATCGTTTTCCTTGCCGACGCTGCCCAATCGCGGGGCGTAGCCTATGTTGACGTCGGCCACGTCCTGAACGCGCACGGGCGTAGCTTTCGGAGCCGAGAGCGTGATCGCCCCGATGTCGCCGACGGATCGGATCAGGCCGACCGAGCGGATGTTAACGTTCTGCTCGCCTAAGGTCAGGTAATTTCCGCCGGCGTTCGCGTTGGAGTTTTGCACCGAGCTGATGAGGCTTGAGAGCGAGAGGCCGTAGTAGGAGAGCTTATACGGATCGACATCGACGTGGTATTGCTTCGTCAGTCCCCCGAAGCTCGCCACGTCCACCACGCCCGGAACGGTCTTGAGCTGCTTCTCGACGATCCAGTCTTCGATCTCCTTTTCGAGCGTCAAGTCGTGGTCGGGGGCGCGGATCACGTAGCGGTAGATCTCTCCGATCGGATTGGCGGGCGAGATCCCAGCCGACATCCCTTGAGGCAGATTGATCAAGCCGAGGCGATTGGTCGTCAGGACCTCGTCCCAATCACGATCGCTGTCCCAGGAGAAATAGAGCTTGATGTCGGAGAGACCAAACAGCGAAATGGAACGAATCGCCTCCAAACCCTTCATTCCGGCAAGGCCGTATTCGAGAGGAATTGTGACGACCTTCTCGACTTCCTCGGCGGAAAGACCTTGAGGCTGGGTTATCACTTCGACGCGCGGTTGCACCGGGTCCGGATACGCCTCGATATCGAGGTTGTAGAAGGCATAAAGCCCGATCAGAAGAAGAGCGATTACGCAGCCCTCGATGGCCCGTGACCAACGCATCGCCCAGGATGTTAGGTTCTGAATGGAATACCCGGTTTAGGAATCGGCGCCCGCGTCACGCCCGCCTTTTGCCCTGTGCCAGAGGGCGTTGAGTTGGACCGTTTCGGCCGCGGCAATCTTCTCGCCGGGCTTAAGGCCCGATTGAATGCGGACGAAGCCCTTATCGCTCCAGGAGGCGATCTCTACTTTCCGGCGGCTGATCAACCCATCGCCGGATCGCACGAACGCGTAATAGCCGTCGGTATCGAACACCAGAGACTCGCGCGGAACGCCGAGCGCTTCTCCGACGCGCGTAAGGATCGTCACGTCGGCGAGCATGCGCGGCTTGAGCTTGCCGCTCGGGTTGGCGACCTTGGCGCGCACTTGGAGAGTGTGCGTGTCCGGGTTCATGTCGGGACTGATATTTGAAATTATCCCGCGAAAGGTCTCGCCCGGAAACGCGACGACCTTGGCTTCAAGCTGTTGGCCGACGGCAAGTCGAGAGGCGTCCTCTTGATAGACATCCGCCGTGATCCAGACTTCATCAAGAGTCCCGACGGTCAGCAACGCGTCGCCAGGATTGATCGCCGAACCCCTGACGACCTTATTGTCGATGATCGTGCCGCCGATGGGCGCGCGGACCCGGATCGTCGGCTCAGGCGCCCTCAAGGCCTCGATATCCTCGGGCGAGGCGCCCAACAGCGTCAACTTCTGTCGCGCGGCGACGGCGAGGACGTCGGCCATGCCATCCACCGTGGCGCTCGATTTTTGCGATGACGCTGCCTGAATATACTCCGCCTCGGCCGTCATGAAATCGGGGCTGTAGAGCTCCAGGATGATGTCTCCTTTATGGACCGTGTCCCAAATGTTTACACGGGTATCTTCGATCCGCCCTTGGACGCGCGAGACGATCGTCGCCACACGCCGAGGGTCATAGTTGACCATCCCCGAAACGGCCAGCGCGCCAGGCAACTGGACGCCATGAACCTGATCCCAGGTCAGCCCCGGCACCGCTTGGTTGCCGAGATCGAGATAGTCGTCCGAACCTTGGCGGACGATATGCGCGCCTTGAACCTCGGCGGAATATTGGTCGCGCCGCTTGCACGCGGCAAGACCGCCGATGAGGATCATAACGAATAGGGTGAGGCGCTTTTCAATGCTCATGGCTTTATGGGCACTCCGATGGCTTGCTCAAGGGCCACTTGACCGACCAGGAACTGGTTAGAGGCGGTCAAGTAGCTGATGCGGGCGTTGTAGACGCGCTGAAGGACCCCTGACAGCGCCGGAAAATCGATCTTCCTGGACTGATACGCGATCAGGGCGGCCTGAAAATTCTGGCGCGCCAGCGGAATCAGGGAATCTCGGTAGAGCTCGGCCGTCTCGTAGGCAAGTTTCGTGGACCGGTAGAGTTGAGTGATCGAGGAGGCCGTTTGGAGTTCGACCTGCCGCCGGTTGTTGCGCGCCGCGTCCAGCAGGTGACGGGCGCTGCGCACGTCCTCCTTTTGCTTAAACCAAAAGAAGATCGGGACATTGATTCCGAGCGAGACCGTGTTGTCGGTCGGAGTCACCGTGTTGTCGCCGCTCGGCGGCGCGGTCGGCAGAAGATAACGGTTCCGCGAGTACGACAGGCTGAAATCCGGAAGCAGTTCCATCCAGGCCAGCTTGAGCGCCGTCTTGGAGTTCTTTTCCGAAAGAGCGGCCTCGAGAATCTCCTGTCGCAGGGATTGACCTTGATTAAGGAGCGGATCGAGGGGAGCTTCCAACGGATTTAGATCGAACGTTCGCGCCAGTTTCAGCGATGAGCGCGGTTCTCGGCCCAAGAATTGGTTCAAGGCCGCTTCATCATTCTGCTCCGCCACTTGGCTGGCGCGGAATGCCTGGCTGGCTGCGGCCAGGTCAAACTCGGCGCTGATGAGGTCCGATTGAGTCACCTGATTAGCCGCGTATGCCACTCGCGCCACCTTCAATACCCGATCGAGATTGGACGTGTTTTCAAGGGCGACGTCGGCCAACGCCCCATCGAGAAGAGTCTGATAATACGCGGTCTGGGCCTGCGCCTTCGCGTCTCTCGCGGCTGCCAAGAAGGTCAGCCGCGCGATCTCGGCGGCGCGATGCGCCTCGTCGCCCTGGAGCCATGCCTTTCCCGGGAATTGAAGCGACTCGTTGACCCCGAAGGTCCTCGTGGTTGGGTGATTGATGCCG
The DNA here is from genome assembly GCA_964566245.1 of uncultured Elusimicrobia bacterium. Classification (GTDB taxonomy): domain Bacteria; phylum Elusimicrobiota; class Elusimicrobia; order CAZMIB01; family CAZMIB01; genus CAZMIB01. Next base: position 9,163 of record CAZMIB010000032.1, read on the forward strand.
GTCGGGCTGCCGCTGTTGGTCCAGGTGATCTGGGGGTCCTGCGGCGCATAGGCTGGATCAATCTGATGGAGGGCCGCCTCGTATTGCGCCTGCGCCGCGCGAACCTGCGGATTGGCCTTGACCGCGACGTTGACCAAGTCTTCGGCGGTCATGGGCAACTCGGCCGACGCCGCCGGCAACTCTGTCCAGGCCGTGGCCGCGAGGAGACCGAAACCAATGGTGAAAATCGTGCGCAGCGGCGTCATTTCTTCTTGGGGCTGCCTTTGATCAAGTTCGGATATCGAGCCATGTAATAGGCGAGCGCGAGGCCAAGGATCGCATAGTCATCCAAGAGGCCAAATACCGGGATCGTGTCCGGAATGAGATCGAAGGGCGCCAGAAGATAAAACAGGGCGCCATAGGCAACGAATTTGTCCATGATCGTCAGGTCCGGAGACCGGATAACGGACAGAAGTCCCGTAATGCGCTCCTTCCAGTCCACCCCGAGCTTGGAGAACCCGCTGATTTTCTTCTGGCTACGATCCACCTCTTGAATCCGAGCGGCGGGCGTGCCGATTTCGGACAAGCCCATCATGAGGGTATCCGAGACATTGCCCTTCCGCTTCATGACGCTTTCGGATATGCCCAAGGCTTTGATTCTCGCCTGAAAAGAGACTTGATCACTGCTGGCCATCACTGACCTGGCGAGCTTGGAGTCCGGGGCAATATAACCGTCCACGACCAACTGCTCGATGCCGGTCTCAAAAGCCCTTTCGTAGAGCTTCGGCAGCTCTCGTTCGGGCGGCTTTGACCGCCAACGGCGCAGGGTCATCCCGGAAATGCCTAGGATACCCGCCAGCTTCTCCGGTGAGAGATGCGCTTCTTCGGCCAGCTCCAGCATATGGGAATATTGCATCAACAAATGTTAACCATCAAACACATTTGTGTCAAGACCTCGACTGCGGGCCACGACTACGTCGTCAAGCCGTTTTCGCTCGCCGAGCTGGAAATGCGCGTCGAGCAGCTCTTCGGCAGGGAGTTCATCGAGGAGCACCTGCAAGGCTGCAAGCGACAGCTCGAGGAAGCCCGGGCGCTCGCCGATCAATTGACCGGCCCCGACGGGGCCGTCGCGGCCGCGAACACTGCCGCCAAGCGCGAGGCGATCGCGCTGATCGTGCGCCTCTGGCGCGACCTAGGCCTGCCGGCGCACTCCTAGCCGGGCCGCTGGGAAATAGAAGCCTACTTGGACTCGGTCGAGGCGCGGCGCAGGTCCTCGAGGCGCTCGCGATAGCTCGCGAGACGCTTCTCGAGCTCCGGCGAGGACGCGTCGAAGGCGCCGGTCCCGCGTCGGACGTCCTCGAACAGCTCGGCGAGGTCGAGCAACCGGGGCAAGGCGCCGGTCTTGGGCTGGTTCTCGGGGGCCATCGTCGGGTCGGGCGTGTCGCTCGGGACGTCCTCGCGCATGTCGTGCATCCTGATCCCCAACGCCTCCGCGAGGGCGCGCGCGTCGTCGTTGAGCTTGGCAAGCGCGGCCTGATCGCCCTCGGGCTTGGCGGCGTGATAGGCCCTGTTCGCCGACCATGCGGCGGCGCGGACGTCGCCGGCCGCCGCCAGAGCGCCGTCCCGCGCTCCTCCGTTTTCCGCGCCGGCCTCGGCCAGCCGTTGACGGGCGCGGGCCAGCGCGTCTCCCCCCGCCGCGACGCGCGCTTGGCCGAAAGCCGCCAAGGCCTCCGACAAGCCGTCGAGCGCGGCCTTGAAATGCCCCCGCGAGGCGAGCCAAGCCTTCGAGGCGTCCTCGATGAACCCGGTCCCTTCCGCCACCGTTTGCGCATAGGCTTGCACGTCCTGCCGCGGCCCCGCGCGGACCGCGCGCGCGGCCAGAAGCGACACGCCCATGCATAGGCTTGCGGCCGTCCGCTTCATTTCGCCTCCCGAGTTCATGAAGTGTACAGGGAGGCTCGTGATTTCGCAAGACGGCTGCCTGACGAGCAAAAGCCCCCGGGTTTCCCCGAGGGCTTCGCTTTTGAGCTTGAGCGTGGAGCTATCGCGCCGCGTCGCAGCACGGACCCGGACAGCACGCCCCTCCGGAGCAGCAGCTTTGGTAAGCCCCCGCTCCCACCGCGCCGACCGCCAAGACAAGCGCCAACAGAGCTTTTTTCACCGATCCTCCTTGAATTTTATTTAGCGGTTCACGCCGGGGAGAACGGCGGCGCTCGCGCCGCGTCCGGCGAGGAGGAACGATTCTTGGACGACGGCGCTCGAGGACCCCGCGCGGCGGCGAAGCGCGCCGCGTCAGGGCGAACGGAGGTCCGAGCATGGACGGCGACGACCATGCTCGCCCCGGCCGCGATTGACGGATTTTGATTCGGCGAGGCGCGCATGCAGCAGGCGTCCCCGGCCGGGGCTTTCGCGGCCTTGCCCGGGCAACAACTTCCCTTCGAGACCGGGCACCACGCGACGGTCCCGGCCGCCGAGCAAGATACGACGCCGAACGCAAGGATCGCCGCAAGCGCCTTCATCGCCAATAGCATAACTCCCGACCCGCTGAAACGCAAGCGCCCGGGTTTCCACGCGGCCGGACCATTAGGTCCCCGGGCCTGGAACGGACTGGGCCGGATAGTCCGCCTTCGCTGGGTCCTTCGGCTCGCGCGCCGGGATCGCGACGTTCGTAAAATGTCCGAACCATCATGAACCGAGCCCACGCCCTCTCGCGCGCGACCGTCGCCTTCGCCGCCATCCTCTCCCTCGCCTTGAGCCGGACGGCCGCGGCCGCCGGGCCGGCGAGGCTCGACCCGCCGGGCCGCGCGACCGTCGACGCGCTCACCGGAGCGCGTCCCGAGCTGTTCCCGCCGCTGGTCGCCCAAATGCTCTCGCTGCATCAAAACCCGTTGGCGGCCTATCAGGGCCTGACCAACGTGGCCGCGATGGGGATGAACGGGACCGATCGGGACCCGCATGTCGCGGCGGCCCGCATCGTGCTCGGCCTCGTCCAAAAGCCCGAGGAGCTGGCGTACCTGGCCCCGTTCGCGACGCCGAACAGGGCTTTCGGCCTGCCTTCCTTGAATGTCGCAGGAAGCGACCGGCTGGTGGAGTTTCATGAGCTTGTCCGGGCGTTCATCGGCACGGTCGACGCTCTCAAAAGCGCGGCCCGGCGCGACCCGGCCGTGGCCGAGCAGTTGAGCCGAGCCGACGAGGTGCTGGCCGCGATCCGGCGCGGCGACTCGGGCGAGGCCGCGCAAATCTTGGATCGAATGTTCGGCGGCTCGAAGGGCGCGGAGGTCGTGCCTGTCGGTGGAGAGGCGCGGCCTCTCGAGGCCGCGAAGCGCGGGGATGAAACGCCGCCCGCGGCCCCGGCGTCCTCCCCGACCGAGCCCGCGCCCCCCGCCGCCGTGCCGGCCCCGGCGCCGATCGCGGCCGCGCGCCGCGCCGCGCTCGAGGCCCTGACCGAGCTCAAGCCCGAGCTGTCCGACGCGTTGACGGCGCAGATGTGGGGCGTCATCCTCCAGCCCGTCGAGACGCTGCGGTCCTTGGCGCGCGAGGCGACGCGCGCCGAGAGCGGAGCCTCCGACCCCGAGCCCCGCGCGGCTAGGATCGTCCTGTCATTGATCGTCCAACCCGAGGAGATGGCGCGGTTCTCGGGCGTCCTGGCCCTGGGCAAGACGCTGAACCTGTCCCAGCCGACCTACAACGTCAACGGAAAACCCGTCCGTTTTCGGACCTTCCTCCGGAAGTTCCTGCGCGCGGTCGCGCGCCTGCGCGACGCGGCCCTGGTTCATCCGCGGGTCGCCGACGCGCTGCAGCCCCTCGGCGAGAGCTTGGCGTCGGCGAACCGGGGCGACGCGCGGGACGCGGAAGCCGCCGCGGCGCGGATTTTCGAGCGCCACATCCGCCCGGCCGAGGAAGCCGCAGCCGCGGCCGAGGCCGAGAAAAAGGAGCTTCAAGCCGCGGAAAGCCGCGTCTCGGAAGAGCCCGTCGGCGCCGCGCCCGGGCCGGATTCCGCCGGCGCGTTCCGAACGCCCGGCCGCGCCGCGGTCGAGGCGCTGACCGGAGTCAGGCCGGGCCTATCGGCGCCGTTGCTCGGCCACATGGCCAGCCTCGCCACGTCCCCGACGCCCCAGAGCGTCAATCTCCTCGGGCGTCTGGCCAAGGTGGAGCGCGACGACGCGACTCGTAATTGGATCGACGCCGCTCGGGTCGTGGCGGCCTTGCTTCGCGACCCCGACGAGCTGGCGCACCTGGCCAGCTACCTCGGCGCCGACCGGGAGCGCTTGGCCCCCGGCGAGACGGCCCTGGATTTAGGCGCAGGCTCGGCGACGACGGCGGCCGTTTACCAGGTGGTCGTCGAGTTCATCGGCGCGGCCCGCTTCATCCACGCGGCCGCCCTGAGCCGACTCGCCTTCGCGCTCGAGCTCTCGATGCTGGACAAGGTCGTCGCCGAGATCGACGCGGCCGCGAGCCCGGCTCCGCCGCCGGTGACGCGCGACGCCGCCCCGGCGGACATCCTGGATTACGACGCGCTGAAGAAAAGCTCCCGCCCGAGCTGACGAGGTTGCGGCCCCGACGTGAAAAGTGGTTTAATCCGTTGCCTTCCCTTTAGTGCCCTTTAGTGCCGCGGTAGCTCAGTGGTAGAGCACCGGTCTGAAAAACCGGGTGTCGTTGGTTCGACTCCAACCCGCGGCACCTTCCTTTTTATAAGACCTTCAGCAGGCCGAAGTGCAGGTACTCGGTCTCCGGCATCGCCGGGTGGATCGGGTGATCCTCCGACTGGGTCCGCCAGGCGAGCGGGGCCGCCTTGCGCTTGGCGAGACGCTGCGCGTCCTCGAGCAGGCGCTTGAGGACCGGCGCGGTCACGTGCGCCGAGCAGGTCGAGACGGCGAGCAGCCCGTTGGGCGGCAGGCAGCGCAGGCCCTTCGCGAACAGCCGCGCGTAGGCGCGCAGCGCCTGGGGCAGATCCGCCTTGGAGCGCGCGAAGTTCGGCGGATCGAGCAGGATCATGTCCGGCTGCGTGCCGCGCGGCCCACGCGCGACCTCCACCATGAAGCCGGCCGCGTCGCCCTCCTCGAAGCGCGCGGCTTTCTCGACGCCGTTCAGCTTCGCGTTCGCCCGCGCCAGCTCGATCGCCGCTCCCGAGGAGTCCATACCAAGCGCGAAGCGGGCGCCGGATTTGGCCGCCTTCAGCGCGAACGCGCCGACGTAGCAGTGCAGGTCGAGCACGCGCTTGCCCTTGAAGAACGGCGCGAGATAGGCGCGGTTCTGCCGCTGGTCGAAATAATAGCCGGTCTTCTGCCCCGAGCCCAGCGGTACCAGGAGCTTGAGGTCCCCCTCGCGTATCTCGACGCGCGGCGGGATCGTCCCCAGCGCGGCGCGCTCCTCGAGGGGCAGGCCCTCCTGCTTGCGCGCGGCGCCGTCGTTGCGCAGCAAGATGCCCTCGGGCTTGAGGACCTCCTCCAAGCAGGACTGCAGTACGGGCCACGCCGCGTCCATGCCCGCCGACAGGAGCTGGACGACGAGGTACGTCCCGTAGCGGTCGACGACCAGGCCCGGCAGGCCGTCCGACTCTCCGAAGCACAGCCTGTACGCGTCCTCTCCGGGGAAGAGGGCCTCGCGCTTGGCCAGCGCCGCGCGCAGGCGCTCCAGGTACATGCCCCGGTCCGGGGCCGCGTCCCCGAGGCGGCGGAACGCGATCTTGCCGTTGGGGTTGTAGTGGCCCCAGCCGAGCTCCTCGCCGGCGGACGACGCGAGGCGCGCCGCCCCGCCGGGCGTCCCGGGGCCCGCGACCGCGCCGATCTCGTCGGCGTAGATCCACGGATGGCCGCGCTTGAGGCGGTCCTCCTCTCCCGGCTTGAGAGTGACGAGGGTCTCCATCAGGCCCCGGCCCTCTTGAGCAGCGCCCCGGCGTGGCGATTGTACGCCGCCGGCGAGAAGATCGAGCGGAACGCCTCCGCGGAGAGAACGCGGCCCAGCTCCGCGTCCTGCGAGAGGACGAGCCGGAAATCCGCGCCGCTCTCCCAGGCCTTCATCGCGTTGCGCTGCACCAGCTCGTAGGCCTTCAGGCGCGGCAGGCCCGCGTCGGTCAGCGCCAACAGCAGCTTCTGCGAGTAGACGAGCCCGCGCAGCCGGTCGAGGTTCGCGCGCATGCGCTCGACGTCGACGTTCAAGCCCTTCAGCACGCGCAGGAAGCGCCGCAGCATGAAGTGCAGCGCGATCATCGAGTCCGGCAGGATCACGCGCTCGACCGAGGAGTGGCTGATGTCGCGCTCGTGCCACAGCGCGACGTTCTCCAGCGCCGCGAGCGCGTTCGCGCGCACGAGGCGCGCGAGGCCGCACAGGTTCTCGCAGAGCACCGGGTTGCGCTTGTGCGGCATCGCGCTCGAGCCCTTCTGCCCCGAGCCGAACGGCTCGGAGGCCTCGAGCACCTCGGTGCGCTGAAGGTGGCGTATCTCGGTCGCGAAGCGCTCCAGGGCCGCGGCCGACAGGGCCAGCGCCGCCAGAAGCTCCGCGTGCCGGTCGCGCGGCACGACCTGGGTCGCGACCGGCTCGGGCTTGAGGCCTAGAGAGCGCAGCGCGCGCGCCTCCCACGCCGGCTCGACGTGCGCGAAGTTGCCGACCGCCCCGGAGAGCTTGCCGTAGGCGATCGCCTCGCGCGCGGCCGCGAGGCGGCGCCGGTTGCGCGAGGCCTCGGAGAGCCAGCCGGCGAGCTTGACCCCGAAGGAAAGCGGCTCCGCGTGCACGCCGTGCGTGCGCCCGACCGTGAAGGTGTCCTTGTGGCGCCGCGCCAGGCTCTTGAGCTCGGCCTCGACCTCGGCCCAGGCCTCGTCGAGCAGCTCGAGCGAGCGGACGCACTGGACGGCCAGCGCCGTGTCGAGCACGTCGCTCGAGGTCAGGCCGTAGTGCAGGTAGCGCGCCAGGCGCGGGGCGCGCGACTCGATCGGCTTCAGCGCCGCCTCGAGCAAGGCGACGACGTCGTGCTGGCTCTTTTCCTCGAGCGCCTTCACCTCGACCGGCGAGACGCGGTCGATCCGCTCCTCGAAGGCCTTCAGCTCGCGCCCGGGGATGCCCTTGATCGGGGCCAGGACCTTCAAGTACTCCAGCTCGACGCGCAGCATCTCGCGGATGCGGCTCTCGTCGGACCATATCGATCCCATCTCCGGCGTCGAATAGCGCTCGATCATGTCATGCCTCCGCAGGCAGGTACGAGGGCCGGTCCTCCTCGGGACTCAGCCATGGGCGCAGCCCGTAAAAGCCCCGCGCCGCGAGGGCCGCGAGGCCGCCGATGAACAGCCACAACAGGCGCGGGTCCAGCGGGCCGAGAAAGCGCAGCCCTAGGCCCCCGGTCGCCGGCCCCATCGACCAGCCGAGCTGGTAGGCCAGCCCGTGCCAGCCGATGTAGCGGCCCCGCCGCCCGGGCGGCGCGAGGTTGGCCGCCAAGGCGCTCATCGCCGGCGCCACGCTGATCTCGCCGAGCGTGATCACGCCGACCGACGCGATCAGCCCCGCGAAGCCCCCGGCGAACGCGACCGAGCCGTAGCCCAGCGCGTACAGCGCGCCGCCGGCCGCGAGGAAGGCCGTCAGCCGCGCCTCCGAGAACCGCCGCGTCAGCCAAGTCTGCAGGAACACCACCATGAAGCCGTTCAGCGAGAACAGCAGCCCGACCTCGCGGTGGCTCAGGCCCAAGAAACGCGTCGCGTACAGCGAGAGCCCGACCACGAGCTGGGCCGCCGCGAGCGAGAGCATGATCGTCCACGCGCAGTAGCTCAGGAAACGCCGATCGGCCCGCGTCCGCGCGCCCGCGGCATCCTCGAGAGACGGCGCCGCGGACTCGAGCCTGGGGGCCTCCGGTATGAAGGCCCCCACCAGCGCCGCGCAGACGAAGGTCGTCGCGGCGGAGATCGCGAACAGGCTCGGGTACGACGACAGCGGCGCCAGCGAGCCCAAGGCCGGCCCGATCGCGAAGCCGAGGTTCGGCGCGACGCGCAGCAGGCTGTACGCCTCCAGCCGGCGCCGCGGGGAGTACTGGTCCGCGACCCAGGACTGGCTCGCGGGCTGGAAGGCGCTGCCGAGCAGGCTGTAGAGAAGGTGGACGACGATCAGCGTCGACAACGCGCCCGAGGCGACGACCTTCGAGAGCGCCGCGACCAGGACCGTCCTCGCGGCCAACGCTCCCAGCATCACGCGCTTGCGGCCCCACAGGTCCGAGGCCCAGCCGCCGAGGCCCTGGCCCGCGGCGGTCGCGAGCACGAACAGGGACAGTATCGCGCCGATCTCGTGCGCGGGCACGCCGCGCTTCTCGCCGAGGTAGATCGCCAGGAAAGGGAACGCGAGCGCGTTCCCGGCCGAGAGCAGGAACTGGCAGAAGGCCAGCAGCCAAAGGCGGCGTCCGCCCCCCGCCAGGGTCACTCCCCGTCGGTCGGAACGGCCGGGTTCGCGGGAGTCGTGGAGCCCGGGACCGTCACCGGCACCTGCTGAGCGCACAGCGGGCAGTTGGACGGCGGGAAGACCTGCAGCGGGTACGAGATCAGCGCCCGGACCGGCACCGAGAGCGGCAGGCTGGCCGTGGAGCGGTCGACGATCGCGGCCACGCCGACGACCTTCGCCCCGTAGGCCTGAGCGAGCGAGACGACCTCGCCGGTCGAGCGGCCGGTGGTCAGCACGTCCTCGACGACGAGCACGCGCTCGCCGCGCTCGAGCTTGAAGTCGCGCCGCAGGGCCATCGCGCCGCCGACGCGCTCGGTGAAGATCGCGCGCGCGCGCTTCGCGCGGGCGACCTCCTGCCCGATCACGACCGCGCCCATCGCGGGGGACATCACGCAGTCGGTCTCCTGCGGGAACTTGGCCATCATCGCCTTCGCGATCTTCTGCGCGAGGTTCGGGTACTGCAGCACCAGCGCCGTCTGGACGTAGGTCTGGCTGTGGAGCCCCGAGGGGAGCTGGAAGTGACCGTTGACGATCGCGCCGTGCTCCTGAAGCAGGCCGATGATGTCCAACTTGCTTAGCCGCGTCATGCGCTCGCTCCTTGAAAAATTCGGCCCATTCTACCACAATTCCCGGACCAGCTTGCGGACGTTTTCGTCGCTCACCTTGCGCCCGTCGTCCATGAAGGACTCGAAATGCCGCGCGGGCACCTTCGTCATGTCGAGGCGCACGTCGGGGCTCAACATCGGCCCGTCCACGTAGAACGAGAGCGTCGGACGGCCCTTCTGGTCGGACAAGGACTCCGGCGCGGCGCCCTGCTTGGCGTGGTTCACGCGCGTGATCACGTGCAGGTACAGGGTCTCCTGGGGCCAGTCGACGTTGCCGTCGGTGGTCGCGACCATGTCGTCGGCGTCCTCCCAGAAGTTATTGATCGTCATCGCCCCCGAGCGGAACACGTAGTCGCCGTGTATCTTGAAGTAGTCGAAGTTCTCGATCTGCGAGTTGCTCAGGATGCCCATCTGGTTGATCCGCTGCATCGTCGTGAACGGCAGGAAGATGATCCGGTACGCGAGCCGGCTCTTGATCAGCCCCTGGACGTCGGTGATCCGGCCCGGGCCGATGTCGACGATCACCTGGCCGTGGAGCTGCCTCAGCCCCGCGCCGATGCCGGCCAGGCGCCAGGTCAGCCGCCCGCTCTGCCCGGTGAAGTTCGGATGCGTCAGCTTCGCGATCGTGATGTCCCCGCTCAGCGCCGGGAAGCCCTTCGGCAGCGACTTCTTGAAGATCTGCAGCCACCAGCCCGACATCGGCGCCCCGCCGCCCTTGTACGCGCGCACCTCGTCGATGATCGTCTGGATGGTCTGGGTCACGTCGTCGAGCTTGACCTCGGAGAACCCGCCGGAGACCGAGATGCGCTCCGGCTGGATCATCGGGCTCACCCGCGAGCGCAGCGAGAACGGCTGGCCGTTCCATTTCCCGTCGGCGCGCTGCACGTCCAGCGCGCGGCCCTTGATCGTCGCGACCCCGTGCACCTCGGTGAGCTGCTGGTCGTGGTAGCGCAGGACGCCGTCGTTGACGCGCACCGCCGCGTCGGAAAGGTCGTTCGAGCCGTCGAGCGTCATGTTCACGCCGGAGAAGGTCATCGTCAGCCAGCGGAAGTTCGCCTGCTCCAGCGCGAGCTTCACGCGGTCGAGGCCCGCGTCCTCGCCGCCGCGCGCGGCGACCGAGAGCTTGGCCAGGCCCGAGGCGCCCCAGGCCGCGGCGCGGTCCCAAAGCTGGGAGGCGAGCGCGATGTCGAAGCGGCTCGTCTCGAGCTCCACCTTCCAGCTCGCGGTCGACGTCGAGAAATCCCACTCTCCGCGCCCGGTGAGGCTGAGCGGCCCGGCGCGCAGATCGGCGGACTGCACCTCCAGCCGCCGTCCGCCGGGAAGCGAGCCCTGGATGGTTCCCCCCGAGGCCGGCAGGCTCCAGCCGGGGGGCAGGTCCAGGTCCTCGCTCTTGAAGGGACGCGCGTTGAAGCCGAGGCTGAAGAGCGGCGTCCTGAAGCCCTGCACGCCGCCCTTGAGCTGGGCCGAGAGCTTGCCGGAGCGCCACTCCGAGTCCAGCACCTCGAGCGAGGCGCGATCCGCGTCCCCGCCGCCCAGCGAGAGCGAGCCCCGCCCGCGCGCGACGGCCTCGACCGTCGAGGTCGAGAGCTGCAGCTTGGCGCGGAACGAGGCCTCGAACGGGCACGGCGTCTCGAGGTCGAGCTGGGAGACCTTCAGGTCGACCTTGCTCAACTCGTGGCGCCGCCCGAGGCGGAGGTCGTCGATCACGACCGTGCCGTCGGCGACCTGCGCCTCCTCGATCTTGAAGTTCACTTTCCGCGACCGCCGCTTCAGCAGGTCCTCGACGTTCCAGCGCCCCTCGGCGTCGCGGATGATCGAGATCGACGGCGACCACAGCTTGAGCTCGCGGAGCTCGATGCGCTTGTGGAGCAGCGGCAGGAGCTTGAGCCGGACGACCAGCACGCGGCTGGTCAAAAGATCCCGCCCCGGATAACCCGGCCCGGCCAGCACGCGCAGCCCGGTCGCCTGCAGGCCCTGGGTCAGCACCACGTTGACCGAGTCGAGCTGCACCGGGCGCTGGAAGGCCTCCTGGAGCTGGGCCGCGAGGATCACCTTCAGCCGCTCGGGCGTGAACGTCAGCCGCAGGACCAGCGCGGCCGAGAGCGAGAGCAGGACGATAAAGATCACCGCGAGGCCGGCCAGGCGGAACGGCAGCAGCAGCAGGCGCCGCCAGCGGAAGGACAGCCTCACGCGAGCCCCCGGAACAGCGCGGCCCCGCCGAGCGGCAGCCAGAGGTTGTCGTTGAAAGGCAGCGGCGCGAGCTCGAGCAGCGCCCCGGCCGCGGCGAGGATCGCGGCGCGCGGGAGCCCGACCCCCAAGCCCCACGCGATCGCGAGGCAGGCCGCGAAGCAGGCGGCCGTTCCCTCCCAGCTTTTCTCGGCCCCGCCCAAAGTGAAGAGGTGCCGCCCCGCCAGGCGCCCGAAGACGGCCGCGGCGGCGTCGCCGACGGCCAGGAACAGGATGCCTCCCTCGACGGAGACGGGCCGCGCGCCGAACAGGACGATCGTGAGCCAGGAGCCCAGGCAGGTGTAGTAGACCCCGGACAGGCGGGCTTCCTCGGCGGGGCGGATGATGCCGCCGAACAGGCGCACCAGCGCGACATTGAGAGGCGGCCAGCGCAGGCGCGCGTTCTCGACCACGAAGACCACCGCCATCCACAGGCCGAGCAGCGCGGCCGAGAGGGCCCTTCCGTACAGGCGATAGACGACCAGGTAGCCCAAGGTCAGCAGATGGAACGCCTTGCGCGCGATCTCGCGGCGCAGCGCCTCGGTCATCGGGCGGGGACCTCGGGGGCGCGCAGCTTGTCGACGAGCATCGCGACCGCCTGGACGGCGGCGGTCCAGAAAACCCGCGTGCCCGACCAGGCCCCGTCGAAGAAAGCGCGCAGCGAGACCATATGCGGGAACAGGGCGCGCAGCGTCAGCGCGACCGCGAGGCTGTTCGCGACCGCGATCAGCGCGAGCGAGAACACGACCCCGCCCGCCTTCACGAGGTCCGGCTGCTTCTGGCCGACCAAGGTCGAGATCGTGTACCACAGGTGAAAGGAAAGGGTCGCCCCCATCCCTGTTAAAAAGACGCCCTGCCAGGCCCCAAGGTTCGTCCATAACCCGGCCAAGCGGAAGACGGCCATCCAGGTCAAGGTGTAAAGCGGCACGCAGTACGGGGCCAGCGAGATGAACGGGTTGACCGCGGTGACCTCGACCTTGCCTCCCTCCTCGCCGACGGTGAAGCTGGTCACGCGCGCGCCCGACAATATCGCCGCGAGGGCGTGCGTCATCTCGTGCCCGAACACGTACACGCGCGTCGGCCCCCCGGCCCACAAATGCAGCGCCGGGTACGCGAAAAATCCCGCGAGGAAATAAGCGCTGCGCGACGCCTGCGCGAGCACCGGCTGAAACGCGCACGCCGCGGCCCACAACGCCGCCCCCGAGGTCGGCAGCAGGACCAGGCCCAACAGCAGGCGCCCCATGATAATTAAGGAATCATATCAAATGTCAGAAAAATGCCATTGACATCCTTATGACGGCGACTATACTAAAGGCGGCGCGCACCCGCTCCCTTCGGAGGCGGGCCGCGCCCGGGAGCGACCCATGAAACGGCTCGCGGCGGCGGTCGTGCTGTCCGTGATGACGACGGCGAGATGGGCGAATGCCCAATGCGCGGTATACCCCGACCCGGATACGCCGGATCAAACTCTCGAGGCTTGTCTCCCGGTCGGCCTCCCCCCCGACATCTTTGGCGCGCGGACCCAAGCGGACCAGCAAGCCCAAGCCCTGAAGCTCCTTCAGTCAATTCAACTCAGAGCCGGCCAAAGTACGACTATCGGCGGCAAGAAAATTCTTCAACCGGACGGTACGTCACTGTTTTTAGGCGGCGTTGTCGTTACCGCCTTCGTCGCCGAAACTCCCTGCCAACATAAGGCCGCTTTGGTTTCGCAGCAGATTTGCTCCCTCCCCGCGGATCAGAGGGACCAGGCTCAAGCGAGCATCGATGACCTTCATAGCCAATGCCCCGCCGCCTCTATCCCGCCCTGCCCGCAGACAAACCTCCCCGCGGCCGGTTCGCTTTTCGGCGCCACGCCGTCCTTTGGGAATCAGGGCATAGGGGGCCGCCAAGGCCTCCCGGCCGCCGGGGCTCCCCAGTTGGGCGGGATTCCCCAGGCGAATAATCCTTCAGGGTCCGCGCCAGGCTTGTTCGGATCGAACGTCACCTCGCCCGGCATCCCCGTCGGAGCGCCCCCCGGCTTTACCGGCGCGCCGACCTTGTTCGGAGCGAACGTCGCCGGAGGGGCGCCTCGCACCAGCGCCGGCGGGTCGACACCGACGGCGTCG
>CAZMIB010000033.1:0-21653 GCA_964566245.1 uncultured Elusimicrobia bacterium
GGAGGGCTGGGGACTGGGATCCGGCAAGCGGGCCGTGTCGGAGGCGAGCGGCCTCTGGACGCCGCCGAGACGCGAGCGGACGCGCCTCCGGCGCGGACCGCGTGCCCGCGGACGGAGTCCAGGCTCCGGCCCGACCGGGGACACCGTTCGCGAAAAGCCGGAGAGATGCCCCCCTCACCCTACCCTCTCCCCAAAAGGGGAGAGGGAGAAAAAGACCGCGTCCGTTCATCGCTGCCCCATCGGCATCGGGATCGTCTCCGCCGGGATTTCTTGCGGCACCGTTAGTCCGGGCCCGACCTTCGACGGTTGCTGCTGTTTCTTATGCGCGTCCAGATAGTCCTTGAAGGCGGCGTCGACGATTTTGCGGGCGATCGGGCCGGCGGCCTCGGAGCCGTGGCCGCCGAATTGGACCAGCACGGCCAAAGCCAGCCTGGGCGGCTGGCCGGGCTCGCCGGCGAAGGCGGCGAACCAGGCGTGGTCCTTGCCTTGGTTCTGCGCGGTGCCGGTCTTGCCCCACACGTCGAGGCCCGGCACGTCCACGCGCCGGCCGGTGCCCTCGGTGATCACCGCGCGCAGGCCGTCGTGCAGCAGGTCCCAGGTCGACTCCTTCAGCTCGATCTTTCCCAACACCTCGGGCGACCTCTCGAAGACCACGTCGCCCGCCGCGTTCTTCACGCTCCTGATGAAGGCCGGCCGGTAAAAGGTCCCGTGGTTCGCGATCGCCATGTAGACGCTGGCGATCTGTATCGGCGTCACGAGGATCTCGCCCTGGCCGATCGACTGGTTCAACGTGTCGCCCTCGTACCAGCCGCGGCTGCCGCGCGCGAGAGGGCCGAAGATGTGTCCCTTCTTCTCTCCCTTGAGAGGAATGTGCGTGACCTGCCCCAGCCGGAAAAGTTTCTCGTATTTCTCGATCGCCGCGCCGCCGACCTTCAGCCCCGCGTTGTAGAAGTACACGTCGCACGAGTCCGCGATCCCCTCGCGCCAGGCGCGGCGGCCGTGGCCGTCCTTCTTCCAGCACATGAAGGTGCGCGTCTTCAGCGAATAGTGGCCCGAGCAATAGAAGCTCTCATTCGGGCTCATGCGCCCGTCGTTGAACAGCGCCGCGCCGGTGATCGCCTTGAACGTCGAGCCCGGGGCGAAGGTGCCCTGGATCGCGAGGTTGAACTCGGGCAAGGCCTTCAGCTCGACGGCCGTCTCCTCGTCCTTGGGCACCAGCAAAAGGTTCGGGTCGAAGTCGGGGGCCGAGGCCAGCGCCAAGATGTCGCCGTTGCGCGGGTCGAGCGCGACGACCGCGCCCGCGCCGCTGTGCGAGGCCTTCAGGCCCTCCTCGGCGGCCTTCTGGATATCGGCGTCGATCGTCAGCGTCGCGTCGCCGCCGGGGCTCCACGGCACTTTCTGCAGCAGGCCCTTCAGGCGCCCCTGCGCGTCGACCTCGAGCTGGAGGCCGCCGTCGACGCCGCGCAGGTCCTCCTCGAGCATCTGCTCGACGCCCGACTTGCCGACGCGCGAGTCGGGGCGGTAGTCCTTCAGGCGCAGGCGCGGCCACTCCTTCGGGTCGATGCGGCCGAGGTAGCCGAGCAGGTGGCTCGCGAACGCCCCGTACGGGTAGTAGCGCCGCGCCTCGACGATCAGGTCCAGACCGGGATACAGCGGCGTCAGCTCCGAAAGCCGGAACATCGTGCGCGGCGGCAAGTTTTCCGCGAGGCGCACCGGCACCTGGGTCTTCACCGAGTCGCGCAGCTCCTCGAAGATCTCGTTCTGCTCGGCGCCGAGCTGCGGCGCAAGGTCGGCGGCCAGCTTCACCAAGGTCTCGCCGCTCTGCTTGCCGGGCAAAAAGATCGCGCTGAAGGCCGGGCGGTTAGACGCAAGCACCTTGCCGTTGCGGTCGAGGATGCGCCCGCGCGGGCCCGTCTGGAAGATCATCTGCGTGCGGTTTTTCTCGGCGGCCTTCAGGTAATAGACGTTGCGTATCACCTGCAGGTCGAGCAGGCGCGCGACGAGCAGGCCGGTCAAAATCCAGAAGCCGGTCCAGACGAGCTGGAGCCGTTCCTGCGGAGCCTCGCGCGGGGAGCGACCTAGCGCCATGTTATTACTTGAGCGCCTTCTCGACCGCCGCGAAGACGAACGGAGCCGCGACGGCGTTCAGGAGGGGCGTAAAAATGAAAATCTTCCAGCCGGGCCACAAGAAGCTCCCGTCGATGAGCCGCCCGAGGAGGCCCAGCGCGAGCGCGTAGCCCACGGTGAGGAACGCGACCATGACGACCTGCGACGGAGGGCTCGACAGGTCCATCTGCCGGCGCGAGCGGCCGACCGCGTAGCCGACGAAGGAGAACATCAAGGCGTGCCCGCCGAAAAGCCGGACCGTCAAGGTGTCGAGGGCGAGGCCCCACAAAAAGCCGAACACCTGCCCCGGGATCGGACCGTAAAGCCCCGCGAGCGCGACCGTCGCGATGAACAGCCAGTCCGGGGCCACGCCGCCGAGCGACAGGTAGCTGCCCCACCACCACTCGACGAGGAACGCCGCGGCGAGCAGCCCCGCGAGCCTGAGCGCTCTCACGACCCCGACCTCCGCAGGACCATCACTTCCTTGACGGCGCCGATCCTCGCGGCCGGCTGGACCTCGGCGGACTGGAAGGCCAAGAACGGATCGCGCGTCCCGAGCCGCACGACGGTTCCGATCGGCAGGCCGGGCGGAAAGCTGGGGCTCACCGGCGAGGTGACGACCTGCATCCCGGCTTGAAGGGCCGCGCCCTCGCTGAGGTAGTTCAGCTTCAGCAGCGGCCGGCCGTCGCCCTCGATCAGGCCCTCGAAACCCTCGGGCCCGACGCTGGCCGCGATCGAGGATAGGTCGTCGGTCACGAGCAAAACCTTCGCGGTGTTGGGCGTGACCTCGACGATCTTGCCGACCACGCCCAGCCTCGACAGCGGCGGCTCGTCCTCGGCGGCCGGCTCCTGAGCGGCGTCGACCGCGACGACCGGGTCGCCGGTATCGATGCCGGCGTCGCGCCCGCGGTCGAGCAAAAGCTCCCGGTACCAGGTCTGCGGGTTCAGGCCCATCACGCGCGCCCAGATCGGGCGCCACTGCGGGGGCTTCGCGAAGCCGACCAGGCTCCTCAGCCTGTCGTTCTCGGTCTCCAGCGCCGAGATCCGGGACTCCAGCAGCGCGACGGTTTTAAGGTCCTCGCGCAGCTTGCGGTTTTCCTGGTCGGCGCGTATCAACTCGGCGACGTTGGACGGGATCTCGCGCAGGGCCTCGGTGGTCCAGAACGCCGAGCGCGGACCGGGATGGACGGTGTACGAGAGGAAGGCTTTTACCGACTGGATCGTCGAGGCGGAGGGCAGCGCCAGGAGTAGCAGCGACAGGCCCGAGAAGAGGCCCAGCAGTACGTTAGAAAGGCGCTGTTCGCGCTGCATTCAGGGGGATGGCCCCCCCGGCGTCGATGGCTCAGTGACCGAAGCGGTGCGTGATGCCGAAATCGGAGCGGCGATACTTGATCCGATCCAATTCCTCGAGGAAACGGCCCGTTCCTATCGCCACGCAGCTTAAAGGATCGGCGGAGCGATGAACCGGCAGTTCCGTCTCCTGACAAATAAGCTCCGGAAGGCCGCGCAAAAGCGACCCTCCGCCCGCGAGCACCATGCCTCGGTCAACCAAATCTGCGGCCAACTCCGCCGGAGTTTCTTCCAAAGTGGATTTGACGATGTCGAGCACGAGCTGGACCGGCTCCATCAGGGCCTGCCGCACCTCTTCCGAGGTGATCAGCACCGTCTTCGGCAGCCCGGTCGCCTGGTCGCGCCCCTTGACCTCGAGCGTCTTCTCTTCCTTCAACGGGAAAACCGAGCCGATCTGGATCTTCACTTCCTCGGCCGTCGTCTCGCCGATGATCAAGTTGTACTTGCGGCGGAAGTACTGCATGATCGCCTCGTCCATCTCGTCGCCCGCGACATCGAGCGACTTGGAGACGACCATTCCCCCGAGCGAGATCACGGCGACCTCGGTCGTCCCGCCGCCGATGTCCACGATCATGTTCGCGTGCGGCTCGGAGATCGGAAGATCCGCCCCGATCGCCGCCGCCATCGGCTCCTCTATCAAATAGACCTCGCGCGCCCCGGCCTGCTCGGCCGACTCCTGCACCGCGCGCCGCTCCACCTCGGTGATGCCCGAGGGGATGCCGATCACGATCCGCGGGTGCAGCAGGCTGCGCCTGTTGTGCACCTTGCGGATGAAAAACTTGATCATCTCCTGCGTGACCTCGAAGTCGGCGATCACGCCGTTGCGCAGCGGGCGCACCGCGGCGATGTTCGCCGGAGTGCGCCCGAGCATGCGCTTCGCCTCGGCGCCGATCGCGAGCACCTGCCGCGACTCCTTGTCGATGGCGACGACCGACGGCTCGCGCAGGACGATGCCGTGGTTCTTTACGTAGACGAGGGTGTTGGCCGTCCCCAGGTCGATCCCCATGTCATTGGAGAACAGACTGAAGACGTAATCGAGGACCTTCAACGTCGACCGCTCGGACCGCGCTCCGTTGGCGAACACCTGGCCTCTATGAGCCCCTTAAAACTGGGGCTCGAAACATCATACTAATTTGACGAGCATTTTCTCAGCGTTGTCTCCGGCGCGCGTCCCGGTGTGGAACGTGCGCACGTAGCCGCCGTCGCGGCCCTCGTAGCGCGGAGCCAACACGTCGAAGATCTTCGCGAAGACCTTCTTGTCCTGCACGACGGCGCGCACCGCGCGGTGGTCGCCCTTGCGCGCGAGCGTGATGATCCGCTCGGCGAGGCCCTTCACTTCCTTCGCCTTGGCGACCGTCGTCTCGATGCGCTCGTGGAACAGCAGGCTCGTCGCCATGTTGTTCAACATGGCCTTGCGATGCGAGCTGGTGCGGCCCAACTTCCGTCCGCCGTAAGTCTTGATCATGAAATTGCTCCGTTCCCGAGAAGAAGCCTCGGCCCTTTATCCGTTCAGACCTGCATCCCGAGAGAGAGCCCCATGTCCTTCAGGCGCTCCTTGATCTCGTTCAGCGACTTCTTGCCGAAGTTCTTCACCGCGATCAGATCCTCGTCGTGCTTCTGCACGAGCTCGCGGACCGTGCGGATCTTGGCGACCTTCAGGCAGTTCGACGCGCGGCTCGAAAGCTCGATCATCTCGACCGGCTGGTCGAGGATGTCCTTCACCTTCGGGTCCAGATCCGCGACCGCCCCGCCGTCGGCGGAGACGGACTCGCCGTCCGGCGCGTAGCCCGGCGCCTGCGGCTCGGCCAGCTCCTCCTGCGGGATGAAGATCGACAGAGACTCGCGCAGCAGCTTCGCCGAGCGCGTGACCGCGTCGGCCGGGTGCGTCGAGCCGTCGGTCCAGATCTCGACGATCAGCCGGTCGTAGTCGGTGATCTGGCCCACGCGGGCGTTCTCGACGTCGTAGTGCACCTTGATCACCGGCGAGAACAGCGCGTCGACCGGCATGAAGCCGGCCGGCCAGTGGGCCTGAGCGCGCAGCTCCTCGGCCGGCAGGTATCCGCGGCCCTTCGAGATCTCGATCTCCATCTCGAGCTTGCCGCCCGACTCCAGGTTCGCGATCACGAGGTCCTTGTTCACGACCTCGACGTTCGCGTTCGGCTGGATCTCGGAGGCCTTCACCGGGCCTTCCTTCTTCGCCGAGAGGTAGATCATCTCGGGCCCGTTCGAGTAGAGCTTCACCCTAAGCTTCTTGAGGTTCAGCAGAATGTTCATGACGTCCTCGCGGACGCCGTTCAAGGTCGAGTACTCGTGCCTCGCGCCCTCGAGACGGACGGCCGTGACGGCCGCGCCCTCGAGGCTCGAAAGCAGCACGCGCCGCAGCGCGTTGCCGACGGTGTGCCCGTAGCCGCGCTCGTACGGCTCGGCGACGAACTTCCCGTACATGTCCGTCAGGGACTTCTCCTCGACCTGCAGCTTCTGGGGAAGAACTAGCTCTTTGTAAGCCATGGACATGCCTCTCTTACTTCGAATAGTACTCGACGATGAGCTGCTCCTGCACCGGGAAGGACATCTCTTCCCGCGAGGGCTCGCGCAGCACCTTGCCGCTCAGCTCGGCCGCGTTGAACTCGAGGAAGCTGGGCCGGCTCTTGCGCTGCTCGGCCCGCTCGAGGCCCTGCTTCACGAGCAGGCTCTCCTTCATCTCGGCCCCGACCGCGATGACGTCGCCGGGCCGGACCTCGAAGGACGGAATATTGACCGCGCGCCCGTTCACGCGCACGTGGTTGTGCAGCACGAGCTGGCGGGCCGCCTTCGGGCTGATCGCGAAGCCCATCCTGCGGACCACGTTGTCGAGCCGAAGCTCGAGATAGCGAAGCAGCGATTCTCCGGTCTTGCCCGCGGACTTCGACGCGCGCGCGACCAGCCGCTGCATCGGGCCCTCGGTGACCTGGGCCATGCGGCGCAGCTTCTGCTTCTCGCGCAGACGAACCGCGAACTCCGACGGCTTGCCGCGCTGCGGCTTCGCCATGCCCGGAGGCGTCGGACGCGCGTCGAGCAC
The DNA here is from genome assembly GCA_964566245.1 of uncultured Elusimicrobia bacterium. Lineage (GTDB taxonomy): Bacteria > Elusimicrobiota > Elusimicrobia > CAZMIB01 > CAZMIB01 > CAZMIB01. The sequence continues at coordinate 6,515 of CAZMIB010000033.1, forward strand.
GCACTTCGTGAAGCACTTCTCGCCCTTCAGGAAAAGTTTCGTGCCTTCCCTGCGGCAGAGCCTGCAGACCGGACCTGTATACCTGGACATGTCTACCTCGTTGTCAAACCCTTCGCAGCTTCGGAGGCCGGCAGCCGTTGTGCGGCAGCGGGCTCACGTCCTTCAGCAGGATGATCTCGAGACCCGCGGCTTGCAGCGGGCGGACCGCCGTCTAGCGCCCCGGACCTGGGCCCTTCACGAACACCGGGACCTGCTTGACTCCGAGCTCGGCCGCCCGGCGTCCGACGCGCGAGGCCGTCTGTTGCGCGGCGAACGGCGTGCCCTTCTTCGTGCCCTTGAAGCCGGCGCCGCCGGCCGAGGCCCACGCGATCACGTCGCCCTTCTCGTCGGCGATCGTCACCAGCGTGTTGTTGAAGGACGACTGGATATAGACGCGCGCGAAGGTGACCGTCTTCCACGATTTCTTCCGCGGGGCCGGCTTCGCTCCGGGCGCGGCCGCGGCGTCGGCCGCGGGACGAGGCGTCGGTTCTGCCATGATAGTCTCCGTTTACTTCTTAGCCGGGGCCGCGGGCTTGGCCCCGGCCTTGTCGCCGGGCTTCGCCGCGCCGACGGTCTTGCGGCGGCCGCGGCGGGTCCGGGCGTTCGTCTTGGTGCGCTGGCCGCGGACCGGGAGGCTCCGGCGATGCCGGAAGCCGCGGTACGAGCCGATCTCGATATAGCGCTGCACGTGCGACTGGATCTCGCGCCGCAGCTCGCCCTCGACCTTGTACTCCTTCGAGAGGATGGTGTTCAGCGCACCGATCTGCGCCTCGGTGAGATCCTTCACGCGGGTCGCGGGGTCGATCTGGCCGCCGAGCTTCTCGAGAACCTCGTAGGCGGTCACTTTCCCGATCCCGTAAACGTAGCGCAGCGCGATGTCGATGCGCTTTCCCTTCGGCAAATCCAATCCGGCGACGCGTGCCATAAGTTACCTCTTGATCTCCGCTTTCTTGAGAGCCGCGCCGAGGATGTCGGCGATCTTGAAGCCCTCGGCGACCGGCGCCCGGGCCGGGCTCGGGGCGCGGCCCGCGCCGCGCTGCATCGGGCGGACCGGCCTCTCGCCCCTCGGCATCTGTCGATTGTCTTTCATGTTATCCCTGGCGCTGCTTATGGCGCGGGTTCGTGCACAGCACCCGCAGCACGCCGTTGCGCTTGATGATCTTGCATTTCTGGCAAATCGGCTTAACCGACGCTCTGACCTTCATTTTCTTGCTCCGTTCCTTGTCGTTGTTCGCGCCGAACTCTTATTTTTCGCGGTACGTGATGCGTCCCCGCGTCAAATCGTAGGGAGACAGCTCCAGGCGGACCTTGTCGCCGGGCAGGATCTTGATGTAGTGCATGCGCATCTTCCCGGAGATGTGGGCCAGCACGACCTTGCCGCCCGGAATCTCGACGCGGAACATCGCGTTCGGAAGGGACTCGCGTATGACGCCCTCGACTTCGATCTTGTCTTCCTTGCTCATGGTCTCCTTCATGGCCGTTTCACCGTCAAAATCTCGGGACCGTCCGCGGTGATCGCCACGGTGTGCTCGAAGTGCGCGGACAGGCTGCCGTCCTCGGTCACCGCGGTCCAACCGTCGTCCAAAATTTTCACCGCCGGCCCTCCCAAATTCACCATCGGCTCGATCGCGATGACCATCCCGGGCGCCAGCCGCGGGCCCGAGCCCGCCTTGCCGACGTTCGGCACCGGCGGATCCTCGTGCAGCGCGCGACCGATCCCGTGGCCGACGAACTCGCGGACCAGCGAAAAGCCCTCGGGCTCGACGGTCTTCTGCACCGCCGCGGAGACGTCGCCGAGCCTCGCGCCCGGCTTCGCGGCCGCGATCCCGTTCTCGAGCGAGAGGCGCGTGACCTCGATCATGCGCGAGACCTTCGCCGGGACCTTGCCGAGCGCGACCGTCACCGCCGAGTCGCCGTGCCAGCCGTTCACCGAGACGCCGAAATCGAGGCTCACTAGGTCGCCGTCCTTAAGGACGAGCGGACCCGGGATGCCGTGCACGACCTGCTCGTTGACCGAGACGCAGAGCGTCGCCGGATAGCCGCGGTAGCCCAGGAAGGCCGGCTTGGCCTTGCGCTTGAGCGTCTCCGCGTGCGCGAGCTTGTCGAGCTCCGAGGTCTTCATCCCGGCGCGGACCGCCGCGGACAGGATCTCCAGGACCTCGGCCACGATGCGGCCGGCCTCGCGCATCCAGCCGAGCTCCTTCGCGTCCTTCAGCTCGATCGAGGCCGCCGTCATCACGCCGCCGCTCCCGCGCCCGCGTCGATGACCTTCAAGACGCTTTCGCTGACTTCCTCGGGGCTGTCCGCCGCGTCGACCTCGAAGAACACGCCGGTCGACTTGTAATAGGCGACCAACGGCTTGGTCAAATCGTCGAAAACCATCAAGCGCTTCTTGATCGTGTCCGGCTTGTCGTCGTCGCGCTGAACGATCGGGCCGCCGCACTTCTCGCATTTGTCGCCGGCCTTCGAGGGCTTGGTCGACGTATTATACAACTCTCCGCACTGCGCGCAGTTGCGGCGCGCCGAGAGCCGCTTGACCACCTCGTCGTCCTTGAGATTAAGGAAGACGACGACGTCGATCTTCTTGCCGGCCCGGGTCATGTACGCGTCCAGCGCGCGGGCCTGCTCGACGGTCCGGGGGAAGCCGTCCAAAAGGACGCCGCCGTTCAACTGCGAAAGCTTGGCCGTCACGACGTCCACCACGAGGCCGTCCGGGACGAGCTTGCCGCCGGAGACGTACGACTGCACCTTCTTGCCGAGCTCGCTGGCCTTCTTGATCTCCTCGCGGAAGACCTCGCCGGTCGACAGGTGCGTCACGCCGTAGCGCTCGCGGATGACGGCCGCCTGGGTCCCCTTGCCGCAGCCCGGAGGCCCGAGAAGGACGATGTTCATGGGATTATGCTCCGACATTGAACCACCGACCTTTGATGCGGGTCTTCTTGAGGAAGCCCTCGTAATGGCGCATGATCAGATGCGCCTCGAGCTGGCCCACCGTGTCCAACGCGACGCCGACCACGATCAGCAGCGCGGTGCCGCCGAAGAAAAACGGAGCGTTCATCGCCTTGCGCAGGTAGTCCGGCAGCACCGCCAAGAGCGCGACGAACAGCGCGCCGCCGAGCGTGATGCGCTCCAGGACCCACTCGATGTACTGGGCCGTCGGCTCGCCCGGGCGGATGCCGGGGATGAAGCCGCCCCACTTCTTCAGGTTGTCGGCCATATCCTGCGGGTTCATCGAGACCGAGTTGTAGAAGTAGCAGAAGAAGACGATCAGCGCCATGTACAGCAGCTCGTAGATCGGGTTGCCGCGCGTCAGGAAGTCGTTGACCTTCTGCGCCCAGACGCTCGTCCGGTCGAACTGCGTGATCGTCAGCGGCACGGTCAAAAGGGAGATCGCGAATATGACCGCGATGACGCCCGACTGGTCCACCTTAAGAGGAAGGAAGGTCGAGGCCCCGCCGTACATCTTGCGGCCGACCATCCGCTTCGCGTACTGGATCGGGATCTTGCGCTGGGCGGTCTCGACCCAGACGACCAGGCCGGTCACGGTCAGCACCAGCGCCGCCATCAAGAGGACCTGCAGCAGGCTCATTTCCTCGAGGCGCAGCAGCTCGATCGTGCTGAAGATCGCCGACGGCAGGCGGTCCACGATGCCGGCGAAGATGATCAACGAGGTCCCGTTGCCGATCCCGTTCTCGGTCATCTGCTCGCCGAGCCACATGATGAACACGGTGCCGGCGGTCAGCGTCAGCACGGTCGTCAGGTAGAAGCCGACCGTCGGGTTCTGCACGACCGACATCCCGCCGGGGACCGGCATCTTCGAGATCGCGATCGTGAGGCCGAAGGACTGGAACGCGGCCAGGCACAGGGTCAGGTAGCGGGTCCACTGGTTCAGCTTGCGGCGCCCGAGCTCGCCTTCCTTGGCCAGCCTGTCCAGGTACGGCAGGACGTGCGCGCCCTGCAGCAGGCTCATGATGATCGAGGCGTTGATGTACGGCATCACGCCCATCGAGAAAATGGAGAAGCGTCCCAGCGCGCCGCCCGAGAAGATATCGAGGAAGCCGAGCAGGCTGTTCGACTGCTGGTCGAACAGCGCCCGCAGCGCGGCCCCGTTGATGCCCGGAATCGGCACCGCGGCCCCGAGGCGATAGACCGCGATCGCGGCCATCGTGAACAGCACGCGCCGCCGCAGGTCCTGTATCTGGAAAACGTCGCCTATTTTCTGGATCATCGAGTTGACGCCCTCGTTCTCCGAGCCGTTACTTCAAGACCTCCGCCTTGCCGCCGGCCTTCTCGATCTTTTCCTTCGCGCTCTTCGAGAAAGCGTGCGCGCGGACCTCGAGCTTGCCCTTCAGCTCGCCGTCGCCGAGAACCTTCACCGGAAGGTTCTCCTTCACGAGGCCCTTCGCCTTCAGCTCCTCGGGGCCGACGGCGCCGGAGAAACCCGCGAGCTGAGAGAGATTGACGATCGCGAAGGCGCTTCGGAAATCCACGTTGCTGAAGCCGCGCTTCGGAATGCGGCGCAAGAGCGGCATCTGGCCGCCCTCGAAACCGACCTGCTTGCCGTCGCCCGAGCGCGCGCGCTGTCCCTTCATGCCGCGCGTCGAGGTCTTGCCGTGGCCGGAGCCGTAGCCGCAGCCGATCCGCTTGGAGCGGTGGCGCGAGCCGGGCTTGGGTGCGAGCTTGGAAAGGTTCATGGAGTCCTCAGGCCTTCTTGGCGTCCGTCTTGGGGGCGTCCTTCAAGCTGCGGCCGCGGAGCTTCAACGCCTGCTCGCGGGTCTTCAGCTGCTTCAAGCCCTCGAGGGTCGCGTAGACCATGTTGAAGGGGTTCGAGGAGCCGAGGCACTTGGTCAGCACGTTGCGCACGCCGCCCGCCTCGAGCACCGCGCGCACGCCGCCGCCGGCGATGACGCCGGTGCCGGGGGCCGCGGGCTTCATCCAGACGCGGCCCGCGCCGAACTGGCCGATCCCCTCGTGGGGGATCGTGTCGTTGACCAGCGGGAAATAGATCATGCACTTGCGCGCGTGGGCCGTCGCCTTACGGATCGCGGCCTGGACTTCCTTGGCCTTGCCGTTCGAGCAGCCGACCCAGCCCTTGCCGTCGCCGACGACGACCAGCGCCGAGAACGAGAAGCGCTTGCCGCCCTTGACGGTCTTGGAGACGCGGTTGATGTTGACGACGGTCTCCTTCAGCGCGGTCATATCCGGCTCGGGCCGCGTCAGGGCCGGCGGCGCCGAGGCCGGCGCCGTCTCGGGCTTGGTCTCTTCGATCATGGTTGCCATGTTCATCCTCGGTTAAAACTCAAGTCCGGCGGCCCGGGCCGCGTCGGCGACCGCCTTCAAGCGGCCGTGGTAAACGCGTCCGCCGCGGTCGAAGCGCACCTGCTTCACGCCCTTGCCGATGGCCAGCTTCGCGATCTTCTCGCCGATGATCGCGGCCGAGGCCTGGTTCTTGCCGGCCTTCGCCTTGCCCTTCACCTCTTTCGACAGGCTCGAGACGTAGGCGAGCGTGGAGCCCTTCAGGTCGTCGACGACCTGCGCGTAGAGGTGCTTGTTGCTGCGATGCACCGACAGCCGCGGCCGCTCCAGGTTCGCCGCGAGCTTCCCGCGGCTCCTTTCCTTCCTAAACTCGTAACGCGTCCATTTGTCTTTCATGCTGGCCTCTTACTTCTTCGCTCCGCCCGCTCCGGCTCCGGCCCCGGCGGCGGTCTTTCCGGCCTTGCGGACGATGTGCTCGCCGCGGTAGCGGATGCCCGTCCCCTTGTACGGCTCGGGCTCCCTCAGCGCGCGAAGGCGGGCGGCCGTCGCGCCGATCATCTCGCGGTCGATGCCCGACAAAGTGATCACGGTCTGCTTCGGGTCGACCTCGATCTTCACGCCCTTCGGCGCCTCGAACTTCACCGGGTGCGAGAAGCCCAAGGTCATGCTGAGCTTCGTCGGCCCCTCGAGGGTCGCGCGGTAGCCGAGGCCCTGGATCTCGAGGATCTTCGTGAAGCCCTTCGAGACGCCCTGGACCATGTTGGCGAGGTTCGCGCGCGCCGAGCCGTACATGGCGCGCACGTTCTGCTCCTCGCTCGCGCAGGACAATGTCACCTGCCCGTCCTTCAGCTCGGCCGAGACCGCCTCGGGAAGCACGCCCTTCAATTCCCCGAGCGAGCCCTTGACCCGAAGGTCGCGGCCCTTGATCTCGACCTGCACGCCCTGCGGCACCGGCACCGGCTGTCGTCCAATCCTGCTCATAAAATCTCCGTTTGCCTCGCTTCCGTTTTCCCGCGCTTTACCAGGCCTGCAGCAGGATCTCGCCGCCGACCTGCTTCTCGCGCGCCTGCGCGTCGGTCAGCAGGCCCAACGGGGTGGACAGCAAGGTCACGCCGAAGCCGCCGCGCACCCGCGGAATGTCGCGGAACGAGCGGTAGACCCGCAGGCCGGGCTTCGAGACGCGCTTGATGCCTTGGAGCACGCGCTCCTTGTCGGCCGTGTACTTAAGGAACACGCGGACCGTGCCGCGGCGTCCCTGGCTGTACAAGGGCTTGTAGTTCGCGATGAAGCCTTCCTCTTTGAGGATGCGGACGACCTCGAGCTTCATTTTCGAGAACGGGACGTCGACGCGCTCCTTGAACTTCAGGTTCGCGTTCCGAATTCGAGTCAACAAATCAGCGATTGGATCCATGGTGATTATCCTGTGCTACCAGCTCGCCTTCTTCAGGCCCGGAATCTGCCCTTGGTGCGCGAGTTTGCGCAGGCAGATCCGGCAGAGGCCGAAATCGCGGTAGTACGCCCTCGGGCGGCCGCAGATTTGGCAGCGGTTGCGGAAGCGCACCGCGAATTTCTGCGGCTTTCTCATCTTGGCCAGCCACGCGACTGTCGCCATAATGTCTCCTTACGCCGGCAGGGACGCGGGCGAAGCGGCCGCCGTCGAGGTCCCCACCCCTGAAATACGCGTCTTTTCCTGCCCCTTCGGCTTGCGGAAAGGCACGCCGAGAAGGGCGAGCAGCTCGCGGCCCTTGTCATCCGTCCCCGCGGTCGTCGCCACGGTGATGTTCATGCCGCGCATTTTCGTCGTCTTCTCCAGATCGATCTCCGGGAAGATCAACTGCTCGCGCAGCCCGAGATTGTAGTTGCCCCGCCCGTCGAAGCCCTTAGGGTCGAGGCCGCGGAAGTCGCGGATGCGGGGGATCGCCAGGAACACCAGGCGGTCCAGGAACTCCCACATCCTGTCGCCGCGCAGCGTCGCCCGCACGCCGATCGGCATGCCCTGGCGCAGCTTGAAGTTAGAGATCGACTTCTTCGCGCGGCGGACCTCGGCGAGCTGGCCGGTGATCGCGGTGAGCTCTTCGCGGGCCGTGTCGAGGGCCTGGACGTTGTCCTTGGCCTCGGTCACGCCGATGTTCACGACGATCTTCTCCACCTTGGGGCACTGGAGCGGGTTCTTCAGCTCCAGCTTCCGCATCAGCTCCGGCATGACCTCGTCGCGATAGAACGTCTTCATCCGCGGGATGTATCCCTTCGGCTTGACGTCCGGATTCTCGACGCCGACCGGCCGCGCCGGGCCGCGCCCCGTGGAGGGCTTGCCCTGCGGCGCAGTCTTCACCTTGGTCTCAGTCTTAGGCTTCTCTTTTTCCGCCATAAATTAAACGCTCCCTATTCGTCGCGCCGCGGCCCTTACTTCTGGGCCAGAATGACCTCGCCGCAGCGGCGGCAGAGGCGCACCTTCTCGCCGGTCTGCAGCTTGTCGAACTTCGGCCGCATCGGCTTCTCGCACTTCGGGCACAGGAGCCTGACCTTCGCCAGCGCGATCGGGGACTCCATGTGCACTCGGCCGCCCGGGTCGCCCTGGACCGGCTTCTTGTGGCGCGTGATCATGTTCAGCTTCGAGACGAGCACGCGCCGCTTCTCGGGGAACACCTTCAGGACCTCCCCGGACTTGCCCTTCTCCTCGCCGGAGATGACCACGACCTTGTCCTTCTTGTGAATCGTCAGCATGTCAGACGACCTCCGGCGCGAGCGAGATGATCTTGAGGAAGTTCCTGTCGCGCAGCTCGCGGGCGACCGGACCGAACACGCGGGTGCCCTTGGGCTCCAGGTTCGCGTCGATCACGCAGGCCGCGTTGTCGTCGAACCGGATGTACGAGCCGTCGGGACGGCGCGTCTCCTTGCGCGTGCGCACGACGACCGCCTTCACCACGTCGCCCTTCTTGATCGCGGCGGTCGGCAGCGCGTCCTTCACCGAGCAGACGATGATGTCGCCCAGCCCCGCGTAGCGGCGGAAGCTGCCGCCGAGCACCTGGAAGCACATGAGCTTCCGGGCCCCGGAGTTGTCGGCGACGTTGAGAATCGAACGAAGCTGAATCATGGGACCTCTTTTACCTCGCCTTCTCGACGATCCGCACGAGGCGCCAGCGCTTCAGCCGCGAGAGGGGCCGCGTCGAGATGATCTCGACCAGGTCGCCGGCCTTCGACTCGTTGCCCTCGTCGTGGCAGTAAAACTTGGAGTGCTTCGTGATCGTCTTCTCGTAGACCGGATGGCGGGTGCGCCGCGAGACGTCGACGACGCGCGTCTTCGCCATCTTGTCCGAGACCACGACGCCGGTGAACGTCTTGCGCTGGTTCCGGTCGTCCTTCTCTTCGGTTTTCATGAGATTACCTCGTCGCGGCCTTGGCCGTCGTCTTCGCGGCCTTGGCCGTCTTGGGCGCCTTGGCCGGCTTCTCGGCCTTCGCGGGCTTGGCGGCCTTGGCGGCCTTCGGGGCCTTGGCTTTCGCGACCTTCGCCGGCGCCGTCACGGCCGCGGCCGCGGGCTTCGCCTCGACGACCGGCGCGGCCTGGGGCATTTCCTTCTGGCGGATGAACGTCTCGAGGCGCGCGATGTGGCGCCGCATGTTCCGAAGCTCCATCGGGTTCGCCAGCGGCGTGATCCCGTGGCCGAAGCGGAGGCGGAACTGCTTCTCGCGCGACGTCGCGAGCTCCGCGCGCAGCTCCGCCAGAGAGTGGCTCTTCAAAACGTCTTTTTCCTTCGCCTTCATGGTGTCTCCTGGCGCCTCAAATCGACTCGCGAGCGACGAACCGGGTCTTGATCGGCAGCTTGAACGAGGCCAGGCGCATCGCCTCGACGGCGGTCGGCCTGTCCAATCCTTCGACCTCGAACAGGATGCGGCCCGGCTTCACGACGGCGGCCCAATGATCCGGCGCGCCCTTTCCCTTACCCATGCGGGTTTCGGCCGGGTGCTTCGTGATCGCCTTATCCGGGAAGATGCGGATCCAGACCTTGCCGCCCTTCTTGATGAAACGGGTCAGAGCGACGCGCGAGGCCTCGATCTGCCGAGCGGTGATCCACTTCGGCTCCAGGGCCTTGAGGCCGAACTGTCCGAAGGCGATCTCCGCGCCGCGCTTCGTGTTCCCCTTGATGCGGGGAGCGCTGTGCGGCTTGCGATATTTGACTCGCTTGGGCATCAACATGGCGTCACTCCTGCTCCTTGCGCTCGGTCCCCTCGGACGGCATCTCGGGGATGTCCTCGAACGTCACGCCCGGGGTCGAGTCGGCGACGGCCTCGGGGGCCGGAGCCTCGGGCTGCGCGGCGCGCGCCTCGCGGGCCGCGACGTCGCGCGGATCCTCGAGCACCTGGATCGTGTCGTCCGGAGCCTGCGACAACTCCGGGGACAGGACCGGGGCCTCGGGGGCCTTGCCGGGGGCCAGCTCGCGCGGCATGCCGGGCCCGCCGCCCACCTTGAGCTGCTTCAGCAGCTCGTTCGGGCTCTTCGCGAACAACTGGCGCCTGAAAATCCAAACCTTGACGCCGATCCGGCCCATCGAGGTGTTGGCCTCGATGAATCCGTAGTCGATGTCGGCCGAGAACGTGTGCAGCGGCACGCGTCCCTCGCGCTGCCACTCGCGGCGCGCGATTTCGTTGCCGCCAAGGCGGCCGGCGACCATGACCTTGATGCCCAGCGCGCCGGAGCCCATCGTGCGCTCCATCGCGCGGCGAATCGCGCGGCGGTGCGCGATGCGCTTCTCGAGCTGGAACGCGATCGCCTCGGCGACGAGGCGCGGGTCGAGCTCCGGCTCCTTGATCTCGATGACGTTGACGAAGGTCTTGCGGCCGGTCAAAGCTTCGATGTCGGTGCGGATCCCCTCGATGTCGACGCCCTTCTTACCGATGACGACGCCCGGCCGCGCGGTGTGGATGTTCACGCGCAGGAAGGCGCCCGCGCGCTCGATCGCGACCCAGCTCACGGCCGCCATGCGGAAGCGCTCGCGGATCAGCCGGCGGATCTTGAAATCCTCGCCGATCAGCGCGGGCATCTCGCGCAGGCTGAACCACTTGGACTCCCAGTCCTGAATGTAGCCCAGGCGGACCGACTTAGGATGGATTTTATGTCCCATGTTGTTAGGCCTTCTCCGCGACGACGATCGTCAAATGGCACACCTTGCGCTTGAACTGCATCGCGCGGCCCATCGGGGCCGGCAGCACGCGCTTCATGTGCTTCATCGGGCCCTGGCCGACCCATGCTTCCTTCACGAAAACCTTCGCGGGCTCGAGCCCGCGGCCGACCTTCACCTTCAGGTTCGCGGCCGCCGAGTCGAGCGTCTTCGTGACCAAGACCGCCGCGCTGCGCGGCAAGGTCGGCAGCACGTCCATCGCGACCTTCAGGTTCTTGCCCCGGATCTGCTCCAGGACCTGGTTGACCTTGCGCGGCCCGTATCGCTGAAAATTCGCCAATGCTATCGCTTCCATGATTGTCCTCTCGAGCTCAGGTAAGGGCCGTCGCTTCCTTCGTATGGGCCTCGCCGTGGCCGCGGAAGAAGCGCGTATGGGAGAACTCGCCGAGCTTGTGGCCCACCATTTGCTCGGTGACGTAGATCGGAAGGAACTTCCTTCCATTGTGGACGTTGAACGTGTGCCCGACGAAGTCCGGGGTGATCGTGCAAGCGCGCGCCCAGGTCTTGATCGGCTTCTTGTCGCCGCCCTGGTTCATCGCCTGGATTTTTTCCAGGAGCTTCGCGTCCACATAAGGTCCTTTCTTTGTTGAGCGTCCCATGAAATCACCTCAGTATTTGTACCACTCTCTGCCCTGCCCGTCCTTGTGCGTGCAGTCGATGAAAATCCGGCCGCGGCTCGCATCCGGCCCCGCGACGTAGCCCCACTTGCCCGTGTCCTTCAGCTTCGCGGCGTCCAGCGAGACGTAAACCTCGGCGTCCTTCGCCGGGGCGTGCGGCCCGACCGCCAGCTCCGGCAGCTCCGTGAACCCCTCGAGCTTCTTGAGGTCGGCCAACGTCGCCGGGAAATCGTGGAACTTGTCCTGGTAGCGCTGGGCGATCAAGCGCAGCGACTGCAGGTTCGCGATCGCCGCCGCCTCTTGAAGCTCCTGCGCCGCCATCGGCGCCTGGGCCCCGCGCTCCATCTCGGCCAAAGTCGCGAGGCCGAACAAGCCCGCCATCGCGACCACGCTCAGCGCGCCGAAGCCGGCCATCAGGCGCTTGCGCAGCGTCGTCGTGCCGGGCAGATAGACGACCTTCGTCCCGGCGATATAGTCGTGCAGCGCCCGCTTGCCCTTCAGCGCCGCGATCGCGTAGCCGACGCCGAGCGTCACGCTCGACAAAAAGTACGCGGCCCAGCGGCCCAGCGCCCGCGCGTAGCTGACATGCCCGTCGTCCTTGCCGACGACCTGGATGCCGGCCGCGAGCTTCCCGAGCGTCTGGCCCGAGAAGCCGGTCAGGAACACGTAGTAGGCCCCCGAGATCGCGAGCCCCGCCAGCCGGATCAGCAGCACCGGCGCCCGCTCGGCGCCGCCCGCCGAGAACACCGCCGCCAGCGCGACCAGGAACAGGCCGGAGAAGATCACCAACCCGTCGATCACGGCCGCGCCCGCCCGCACCCAAAAGCCCGCGGCGACCGGCACGCTCCCCTGCTCGGGGGCGACGCCGGCCTCGGGGGCCTGCTCGGCGGAAACGACCGCCTGGGTTTCGGGCGCCAACTCGTCGGTCACTTAGGATCCTTTCGCCTTGCGCCGGTCCTGGACGATCATCCAATCCCAGACCTTCTTGGGGCGGGTCTTGTAGCCCTTCGAGAGCTGGTTCCACGGCGAGCGGGGATGGTTGCCGCCCTTCGACTTGCCGCGGCCGCCGCCCAGGGGGTGGTCGACCGGGTTCATCGCGCCGCCGCGCACCGTCGGGCGGATGCCCAGGTGGCGCGCCCGGCCGGCGTTGCCGAGCACGATCGTCTCGTGCTCGAGGTTGCCGACCTGGCCGATCGTCGCCATGCAGTCCCGCGGGATCATGCGGACCTCGCCGGAGGGCATGCGGAGCTGCGCGTGCGGCCCGTCCTTCGCCATCAGCTGGGCCTGCGCGCCGGCCGAGCGCACGAGCTGCGCGCCGCGGCCGGGAACCATCTCGAGATTGTGCACGAACGTGCCCTCGGGGATCTTCGAGAGCGGGAGCGCGTTGCCGACCTTGATGTCGGCGTCCGGCCCGCTGACGACGGTGTCGCCGACGTTCAGCCCGGCCGGGTGGATGATGTAGCGCTTTTCGCCGTCGAGGTAGTGCAGCAACGCGATCCGGGCGCTCCGGTTCGGGTCATACTCGATCGAGGCGACCTTCGCCGGGACGCCGGGCTTGTTCCGCTTGAAATCAATGAGCCGGTAGGCGCGCTTGTGCCCTCCGCCCTGATGGCGGACCATGATCATGCCGGTGTTGTTGCGGCCGGCCTTCTTGCGCAGACCGACGGTCAGGCTCTTCTCGGGAGTGCTCTTGGTCAGCTCCGAGAAGTCCGGCGTCGTGATCGTGCGCCGCGACGGGGTATAGGGCTTGTATGTTTTAGCTGGCATGGCTCCCTCTGGGTCGTCCGCTTACTTCGACTCCGCGGTCAAATCGATCTTCTGGCCGGCCTTCAGGCTGACGATCGCCTTCTTCCAGTCCGGCCGGCGGCCCTCGAAGCGGCCCAGGCGGCGAGACTTGCCCGGAAGCTTCATCGTCCTTACCGCCGTCACGTCCACCTTGAACAGCTCCTCGACCGCGCGGCGGATCTGCCCCTTCGTCGAGGTCGGGCTGACCTCGAAGCTGTAGCGGCCCTCCTTCTCGGAGAGCATGGTGCTCCGCTCGGTCATGAGCGGCCGTACGATGACCTTCAAAAACTCTTGGTCGACTGCCATGTCAATTCTCCCGTGCGTCGAAGCGCTTGCCCAGCGGGGCGAGCGCGCCCTTCGCGATGACGATCGAGCGGGCGTTCAGCACCTCGTACGCGGTGAGATCGCTCGCGAGCCGGAGGCTCAGCTCCGGGATGTTGCGCGCGGCGATCTTCAGCGTCGCGTCCACCTTGTCGAGGACGACGATCGTCCGCCCGGAGGCCTTCACGGCCTCGAGGAGCCCGGCGACCGCGGACGTCTTCGGCTTCGCGATCGACAGGGCGTCGACGACGCGCACGCCGCCCTCGGCCTGGCGGGCCGAGAGGGCCTGGGCGAGGGCCAACAGCTGCTTCCCCCGCGGAAGCTCCTGACGGTAGCTGCGCGGCTTCGGGCCGAACACGACGCCGCCCTTGCGCCACAGCGGGCTGCGCGTCGAGCCGGCGCGCGCGCGGCCGGTGTGCTTCTGCTTCCACGGCTTGTGGCCGCCGCCCGAGACCTCGGACTTCGTCTTCGTGTGGGCGTTGCCGTCGCGCTGGTTCGCGAGATACGCGAGCACGACCTCGTGCAGCAAGGTCTTCTGCGGCTTCGCTCCGAAGATCGCCTCGGGCAGCGTCGCCTTTCCGACCTCTTTGCCTTCGCTGTTCAGGACCTGTATATCCATGGTGACGACTCCCGCATCCTTTCGCACGCCCTTCTTGGCCGCGGTCATTTACTTTTTCGCCGGGGCCGCCGCGGGCGCCGCCTTTCTGGGCGCCGGGGCCGTGATCTTCTGACCCATCTTGGTCTTCATGACCGCGGGCTTCTTGGGCGGCACGTAGGCCTTCTGCGGCCGCGTCGTCTCGGTGATCGTCAGCATGCCGCCGTTGACCCCGGGCACCGCGCCGCGGATATAAAGGAGATGGTTGTCGGCGTCGAGCTCCTCGATCTTGAGCTTGACGACCGTGTGCCACTCGTCGCCCATGTGCCCCGGGCCTCTCTGGCCGGAGAGCACCTTGCCGAGCGCGCGGCGGCTCGTCAGCGAGCCGGGAGCGCGATGGCGGTCGGACTGTCCGTGCGTCGCCGGGCCGCCGCGGAAGTTGTGCCGCTTGACCGTGCCGGCGAAGCCCTTGCCCTTCGTCAGGCCGCGCACGTCGACGTAGTCGCCGATCTTGAAGCGCTGCGAGGCCGAGACGACCTGGCCGACCTCGAAGCCGGCGACCGGGGCGCGGAACTCGCGCAGCCAGCGGACCGGGGCGACCCCGGCCTTCTTGAACTGGCCGGCGACCGGCGAGAGCATGTTCTTCTCGCGGACCGCGCCGAAGCCGATCTGCACGCCCTCGTAGCCGTTCTTGTCCTTATGCGCCAGTCTTACGACGGCGCACGGACCCGCCTGGACCACGGTGACAGGGACGACCTTGCCGTCCTTGTCGAAAAGCTGGGTCATGCCCAGCTTCTGGCCGAGAATCGTCTTGAACGTCGCCGGAGCCGGCGCTCCGCCGGCGCCGGGCGCCGCGGCGGGGGCCGCGGACTCGGGCTTCTGCTCTGAAACCGTCGCTTCTGCCATAAATTCCTCTTCTGCTGGAGCCTTGCTCTAAGCCTTTAAAGCTTGATCTCGACGTCGACGCCGGCCGGCAAATCGAGCTTCATCAGCTCGTCGACCGTCTTGTTCGTCGGGGACCGCAGCTCGATAAGGCGCTTGTGGATCCGCATCTCGAACTGCTCGCGCGACTTCTTGTCGACGTGCGGGCTGCGCAGCACCGTGTACTTGCGGATCTGGGTCGGGAGCAGCACCGGGCCGGCGACCATCGCGCCGGTGCGCCGGGCCGTCTCCACGATCCGGCCGACCGACTGGTCGAGAATCCGGTGATCGTACGCGCGGAGCCGGATCCGGATCCGCTGCTGCAAATTGACTTGCGTTTCTGCCATGGTTGCCCCGTCCCTACTGAGTGATCTCGATGACGACGCCGGCGCCGACGGTGTGGCCGCCCTCGCGGATCGCGAAGCGCA
>CAZMIB010000034.1:0-21032 GCA_964566245.1 uncultured Elusimicrobia bacterium
GACCTGACATTTCTACTTGTCGCAAGCGCATGACATTTCTACTTGAGGTTGACACCTAGGGTCTCCCTTCTTGAAAAACCGCCTCGCGCCTGCTATACATTTAGAGCGCGCATGCGACGACCCGAACGGACGCCGATTTTCATGGCCGCGCTCCTGCTATTGGGAGCGGCCGCCGTCGAGCTCGGCTCCGAGAGCCTGACGCTGAATAGCTTCTATCCCTCGCCGCTCGGCATCTACAGCAGCCTGACCTCGACCGGCGACGCGACCTTGGCCCGGGACGGAGGCGTCGTGAGCGTCGGCCAGCCCGCGAACGTCCAGCTCAACCCCGCGAACGGCGGCTCGATCACCCTCGGCTCGGGCTCCAATACGTGCGCCGCCGCCAACGCCGGCATGATGCAATACGACGCGGGCCTCAAGGTCATGAAATTCTGCAACGGCACGGCGTGGATGTCGATGGGCGCCCCCAAGGTCATGACGACGGCGCTGCACACGGCCACGCCCGGATATGTCTGCTGCTCCCCCAGCTGCGCCGGAGGGACGACTCAGGTTAAACATCGCCAGGACACCTGGAACGTGACTCCGCTCGGCAGGACCATCGAGATCTCGGCCTCCGCCTTGGTCGGCGCCGGCGCCAACTGCGGATCCGATATCTCCATGACCGTCAACGGGCCGGGCGTGGGCACGTCGTTCCAGGTCGCCTACACGGGCCTCGAGGCGAGCGGCATCAACATGGCCGTCCGAGGCGCGAACGACATCGTGCTGGCCGTGACCCCCGGAGCGACCTACTCCCTGACGGCCATCTTCGCGACCTCCATGAGCGGCGGGAGCGCGCCGGACTCCGCCAATAACTCGGCCTCCGATACGACGGTCGTCGTGCGGGATTATCCCTAACCGGACCGCCCCGCCTTTTTCCGCATTTCATTGACTCTCCGCCGGGCAAAAACCTACAATGCCTGCCGTCGGAGAGGCTATGCCGAGTTCTTTGAAGTTCTTCACGCGCGAGATAGTCGATAGCGGCGGGCTCAGCTTGAAAGAGGGCGTCGCTTCGGCGGGTTTCGAGCCCACGGGGCTCGAGATCCGGATGGCCGGGCCGATCGCCGTCCAGCTCGATTTCTCGGTCGGCTCGAGCCAAGTCCTCCTCAGCGGGGAGTTCAAGGGGGACTGGGAGCTCGAGTGCTCGCGCTGTCTTACGCGCTTCACCGCTCCGTACTCAGGGCTCCTCGAGGAAACGTATCCCTTGGAGCAGCCCGAGATCGACGCCGGCGAGGAGCTTCGTCAGGGAATCCTCCTCGCCTTGCCTTCGAAACCCCTTTGCAAAGCGGACTGCAAGGGCCTTTGCCCGAAGTGCGGCCGGAATCTTAACGCCGGCCCGTGCGGATGCCGCATCGAGCCGCCCTCGCCGTTCGAGGAGCTCAAGAAACTCAGAACAAAGAGCAACTAGCATGCCCAACCCCAAACGAAAGCACACACGATCCCGCCGCGACAGCCGGCGAGCCGCGAACTGGCGCCTGACGGCGCGCAGCCTCGCGAACTGCCCTAACTGCGGCGCCTCGCGCCTGCCCCACCGGCTTTGCCCGGCCTGCGGCTTCTACAACGGCGAGCTCGTTAAGCCGGTCAAGCAGAAGTCGAAGGAGACGAAGGAAGGCGGCGACAAGTCCGCCGGCGGCGAGCAGGCTTAAAAGCTCGCCTCTCACCCCGCCCCGGTGAAGATCGCGCTGGACGCGCTCGGCGGCGACCGCGGCCTGGAGCCGAACCTCGAGGGAGCCGCCCGGGCCCTCGCGGAGTCGGACGTCGAGTTGGCCCTGTTCGGGCCGCTTCAGGCGCTGCGCGCGGGCCTCGCGAAGGCGGGCGTGGCGGCGGATCATCCGCGGCTGGAGCTCGTCGACGCCCCGGACGCGATCGGGATGGACGAGGACCCGGCCGCGGCCTGCCGCGAGAAGCCGGGCGCCTCGATCCTCGCGGCCGCGAAGGCGGTGGCCGCGGGACGCGCGGCGGGCCTCGTCTCGGCGGGGCCGACCGGGGCGAGCCTGGTAGCCGCGTCGTGGCACCTGAAGCGACTGCCCGGCGTGCTGCGTCCCGCGATCGCGGCGCCGTTTCCGACGGCGCGCGGCACGACGGTCCTCCTCGACGCGGGCGCGAACACGGACTGCAAGCCGTGGCACCTGCTGCAGTTCGCGATGATGGGCTCGATCTACGCGCGCCACGCGCTGAAGATCGAGCGGCCTACCGTCGGGCTGCTGTCGATCGGCGAGGAGGAGTCGAAGGGGAACGACCTCGTCCGCGAGACCTTGCCGCTCTTGAAGCACGCCGGGCTCGAGTTCGCGGGCCCGGTCGAGGGGCGAGACCTGGCGGCCGGCAAGACCGACGTGGTCGTCTGCGACGGCTTCGTCGGCAACGTCGCGGTGAAGCTGGCCGAGGGCATGGGCGTCGCGATGCTCGACGTGCTGCGCGCGTCGGTGAGCGCAAGTTTGCTATATAAGGCCGGGGCGTCGCTCATGGAAGGAGCGTTCGGCGACCTGCGGCGGCGGATGAGCTACGACGAGTACGGCGGAGCCCCGCTTCTGGGCGTCGGAGGCACGACGGTCATCTGCCACGGCCGCTCGAACGCGAAGGCGATCTTCAACGCGATCCGCGTCGCCAAGACGTTGGCCGAGACGGGGACCGACGAGGAGATACGGACCTCGCTGGAGCGCATGAGGACGAACCTCGAGTTTTCTCGAGTTCTGCAATAGGACGGGGGCTGACATGGAGCAAGCAGTGATCGAGGCGAGGACGGAGGCAAGCTTGCGGCTCAAGGATCAGGTCGCCATTATCACCGGCGGGGCGCAGGGCATCGGCCGCGCGACCGCGGAGCTTTTCGCGCGCGAGGGCGCGCGCGTCGTGCTGGCCGACATGGACGGGACGTTGGCCGAGAAGACGGCCGCCGAGCTGCGGGAGGCCACGGGCCGCGAGACGCTCGGCGTCGCCGCCGACGTGCGCAGCCTCGAGGACTGCGAGAAGGCCGTGAAGCTCGCGCTTGACAAGCTCGGGCGGATTGATATATTGGTCAACAACGCCGGGCTGACGCGCGACAAGCTTTTGATGCAGCTCTCCGAGGAGGACTGGGATCTGGTCCTCGACGTGAACCTTAAGGGCGCCTTCAACTTCACGCGCGCGGTGATCCGGCCGATGATGAAGGCCCGACGCGGGCGCGTCGTGAACATCGCGTCGGTGGTCGGCCAGATGGGCAACGTCGGGCAGGCGAACTACGCGGCCTCGAAGGGCGGCATCATCGCCCTGACGAAGGCGATGGCGAAGGAGTTCGCGAGCCGCAACGTCCTTGTCAACGCGATCGCCCCGGGCTTCATCAAGACCCGGCTGACCGACGTGCTGCCGGAGGACGCGAAGAGCAAGCTTTATCAGATGATCCCTCTGGGCCGCTTCGGCGAGCCCGCGGACATCGCGAAGGCCATCCTGTTCCTTGTCTCCGAGGAATCCTCCTACATCACCGGGCAGGTCCTCGGCGTCAACGGCGGGATGTACATGTAAGCAGAGGAGAACACGCATGGCGACTGGCACGAACAACATCGAAGACCGCGTAAAGCAGATCATCGTCGAGCAGCTCGGCGTCGACGCCAACGAGGTCACCCCCACGGCCCATTTCGTGAACGACCTGGGCGCGGACTCGCTCGACACCGTCGAGCTGGTGATGGCCCTGGAAGAGGAGTTCGACACCGAGATCCCCGACGAGCAGGCCGAGAAGATCCAGACCGTCGGGCAGGCGATCGAATACATCAAGGGCCACGCGAAGAAGTAACCTGGAGCCCGGCAAGCCCGCTCGCGACGACGGGGGAGGGCGCCCTGCGCCCTCCCCGGTTTTCGCCTCGGGTGCGCGTTCCATGGGAGCCGATTCCGTCGAGGACTCGATCGGCCACGGCTTCAAGCGCCGGGAGCTTCTCGAGGAAGCGCTGACGCATAAGTCGTACGCTTCCGAGAGCAAGCTCCCCAGCTTCAACGAGCGCCTGGAGTTCCTCGGCGACAGCATCCTGGCCGCGGTCGTCGCGCACGAGCTGTTCGAGCGCTATCCGACCGAGGACGAGGGCAAGCTGTCCAAGCTCAAGGCGCTGCTCGTCTCGCGCCCGAGCCTGGCCGCCTGGGCGCGCAAGCTCGACCTTGGGAAGCACCTGAGGATGGGGGCCGGGGAGCAGGCGACCGGGGGCCGCGAGCGGCCCTCGATCCTGGCCAACGCGGTCGAGGCCTTGATCGGCGCGATCTATCTGGACGGCGGCTTCGAGGCCTCGGCGCGCTTCATTCGGCGCTGGTTCCGGGAGGAGCACCGCTCGGCCGAGGTGGAGACGGACTACAAGAGCCGGCTGCAGGAGATCATTCAGAAGAAGCACAAGGTTCCGCCCCAGTACGAGCTGACCCGATCCAGCGGTCCCGACCACGACAAGACTTTTCTGGTGACCGTCAGGATGGGAAAAGCGCTTTTGGGCACGGGGGTCGGAAAGACGAAAAAGGAAGCCGAGCAGGCCGCCGCCGAGGACGCCCTATCCCGGCTGGCGCGGGAATAGAAGCCTCAAGGAGCGACGCATGGATTACCAGCTTACGGAAACCCAGCAAACGATCGTCCAGCTTTGCCGCGAGATCGCCGAGAAGAAGATTAAACCGGTCCGCGAGATGCACGACGAGAAAGAGTCCTTCCCCTGGGAGGTCATCGAGGAGTTCCGGAAGGCGGACCTGTTCGGCGTCTACCTGCCCGAGTAGTACGGCGGCATCGGCGGGGGAGACCTGGAGCTCGTCCTCGCGGTCGAGCAGCTCTCGCGCGCCTGCGGCGGCATCGCGCTGTGCATCGCGACGAGCGCCTTGTTCGCGATCCCGATCCTGCTGTTCGGAACCGAGGAGCAGCGCAAGAAGTGGCTGCCGCAGGTCGCCTCCGGCAAGCGCCTGGGCGCGTTCGCGATCACCGAGCCCGAGGCCGGCAGCGACGCGACCGCCACGAAGGCGACCGCGCGCCTGGAGGGCAACCACTACGTCCTCAACGGCACGAAGATCTTCTGCTCCTCCGGCGAGGTCTCCGAAATCTACACGACCTTCTTCTCGACGAACCCCAAGCGCGGCGCGCGCGGCATCTCGGCCTTCGTCATCGAGAAAGGCACGCCCGGCTTCACGTTCGGCAAGAAGGAGCACAAGATGGGCATTCGGGCCAACCCGACCTACGAGCTGGTCTTCAACAACTGCAAGGTCCCGGTCGAGAACCGGATCGGCAACGAGGGCTACGGCCTCCTGATCGCGCAGGCGACGTTCGACATGTCCCGGCCCGGCGTGGCCGGCCAGGCGCTCGGCATCGCGCAGGGCGCGCTCGATGAGACGCTGAAGTACATCCGCGTGCGCAAGCAGTTCGGCCAGCCGGTCTCGAGCTTCCAGGCGATCCAGCACATGTACGCCGACGCGGCGACGCAGATCGAGGCCGCCCGCGCGCTGCTGTACGCGGTGGCCCGCGCGATGGACAAGACGATGCAGCCGGCGATCGAGGCCGCGATCCGCGAGAAGACCACGGTGCACGAGCAGATGAACAAGCTGGACGTGCAGCGGTGGACGAAGGAGTCGGCGATGGTGAAGCTCTTCTGCGGCGACATGGCGATGAAGGTCACCACCGACTGCGTGCAGATGTGCGGCGGGATCGGCTACATGCGGGACTTCCCGGTCGAGAAGTTCATGCGCGACGCGAAGATCACGCAGATCTACGAGGGCACGAACCAGGTCCAGCGCAACGAGATCGCGATGGCCGTGATCAAGGAGCTGGCCTCGAAGACCGCACGGGAAGCCGTCGCCGCGTAAGTCTCTACTTGATAAAAAAAGCCGTCCGTGATAAGCGGACGGCTTTTTTTATTCCCCGAGGCTCAACGCCCGCTCATCGCCCTCCGCGCGTTCTCGATGTCGCCCACCATGACGGCCGCTTCGTTCTCGTCGAAATGCATGATCGGGCCGGAGCGCGCCTGCTTCAGGCCCTCGACCATCGACGCGCGCGCCTCAATCAATCTCGCGTCGATCGCCTCCAACTCCGGCCGCGTGCCGTCGCCGGCGACGCCCGCCGTCCCCACGGACTTCAGGCGGTCCGCCAGGGACCGCAAAGTCTTGAGGTCCGACGCGAAACGATCCAGCAGGCCGCCGGCCTTCCATTTGTCCTGCTCGGGTTGCCACCATGCGACGTCGTTGCCCAGGAACGCCAGCCGCGTCTTCTCGGCGGCCGCCCGCTGCGCCGCGGGAATCGCCTCGTTCGCCGCGTCGCGGGCCGTCCGGGCCTGCTCGAAGGCCTCCCGGCTCCGGCCGTAAGCGGCACCGGCGGCCTTCAATTTCTTCTCCGCCTCGTCGAGGAGGGGGAGATAGTCGCCGTCATCCGTCGCTCGCGGGCTTGGGGCATCGAGCGCGGCCCTGCGGCCGCCGACCGCGTCCTCCATCAAATGGAGAGCGTCCCCAAGATCCTTGGCGCAATTGTTGAGGCGAAACCCCGCCTCGCTCAACATGTACCCGCCATATTTGGACTGCGCCGTCCCGTAGGCCACCGTGTTCGCGAAACGACCCCGCGCGTCCCCAGTCGCCGCCGCCTGCTGCGCGAACGCGCGCCCGCTGGACGCGAGCAGGACCGCCGTCAAGAAAACAAATGCTCTCATGCTCCCTCCCGAACGTTCCGCCGTCTCCAGTTTAAGGGAGGGGAATTAAAGCCGCCCGCGCCCGATGAAAATATTCGGTCAGCCCGCGCGAGTGACAATCCGCCGCCAAAACGAGTAAAATGCGCCTATTCCGGTCTGGAGGGCGCATGCTTGAACGGGAGTCTCGCTGCTCAAGGTATTATTCCGCGGACGCGGGCGCCGGCTATGACGTCAAGGCGGTGCTGCTAGGAAAGTCGCCGCAGTACGCCCCCGACCGGACCTTCGACACCACCCACATCCGGATCGAGCTGGACTTCGACCTGAAGAAGCGCGCCGCGAAGGGCGCCTGCGACACCCATTTCACCGCGCTCGAGGACAAGCTCAAGAAGATCGAGCTCGACGCGGCCGGCATGAAGATCCTCAAGGTCACCGACGGGCGCGGTCACGCGCTTCCGCACAAGCATAAGGACGACAAGCTCGAGATCACCTTGCCCCGGACGTTGGCGCTGGGGGAAACGGGCCTGGCGCGCGTCGAGTACCGCATCGAGGATCCCGAGGTCGGCCTGCACTTCGTCGCCGAGAACTCCCCGAACGCGCGCGGCGCGCAGGTCTGGAGCCACGGCGAGCCCGAGGACTCCCGGTATTGGTTCCCGTGCCACGACGCCCCGCACGAGAAGGCCACCTCCGAGGTCGTCGCGGTCGTGCCGGCCGGCTACATGGCCGTCTCCAACGGCGTGCTCGTCTCCCGCTCCAAGGGACCGCGCGCCGGCACCGAGACCTTCCACTGGCGCATGGAGCGTCCGCACGCGCCGTACCTGATCTGCGTCTGCGTCGGCCGCTTCTCCGAGATCAAGGAGCAGTGGGAGGACGTCCCGGTCGCCTACTACTGCGAGAAGGGCCGCGAGGCCGACGCGCGACGCGGCTTCGGCAAGACGCCGGCCGTGCTCGACTTTTTCTCCAAAAAGCTCGGCGTGCGCTACCCGTACGCGCGCTACGCGCAGGTGGCCGTCAGCGAGTTCCCGGGAGGCATGGAGCACACGACCTGCACGACGCAGACCGACGTCGCGCTGATCGACGAGCGCGCGGCCCTGGACACCGACTTCGACGGCCTGGTCGCGCACGAGCTCGCGCACCAGTGGTTCGGCGACCTTCTGACCTGCAAGGACTGGTCGCACGCCTGGCTCAACGAGGGCTTCGCGACCTACTTCGAATCCCTGTTCACCGAGCACGACAAGGGCGCCGACGAGTTCCGCTACGAGATGTCCAAGTACGCGCGCAGCTACTTCCACGAGGACGAGAGCCGCTACCGCCGGCCGATCGTCACGAAGGAGTTCAAATACCCCTGGGTGCTTTTCGACCGCCACCTCTACGAGAAAGGCGGCGCTGTCCTTCACATGCTGCGCCGGCACCTCGGCGACGAGGTGTGGTGGCGCGCGATCGGCCACTACGTCGAGACGCACAAGGACGGCGTGGTCGAGACGCAGGACCTCGTCGAGTCGATACGCCAGTCGACCGGCAAGAACGTCCAGCCGTTCTTCGACCAGTGGATTTACCGCTCCGGTTACCCGGCCTTCAGGCTTCAGCACCGCTGGGACGCCAAGGCCAAGACCGCGACGCTTTGGACCGTCCAGACCCAGCGCGTCTCCGAGGACTCGCCGTTGTTCAAGATGAAGATCGACGTGGTCTATCGCGGGCGCGGCTGGGAGGAGCGCTTCACCGAGGAGATCAACCAGCGCGAGCACACCTTCGAGCACAAACTTCCCGGCGAGCCGCGGACGGTCGAGTTCGACCCCGAGGGCTGGATACTGAAAAAAGTCGAGTTCAAGAAGCCGTACCGGATGTGGGCGAACCAGTTGACCGAGGGCAGCGTGCTCGGCCGCGTCGACGCGGCCTATGCCGTCGCGCGCTGGGGCGCGGAGGAGGCGGTGAACCTCTTGAAGCGCGCCTTCGACCGAGAGCGGTTCTGGGGCGTGCAGTCCGAGATCGCCCAGGCCTTGGCCTCGATCCGCACCCCGGCCTCCACCGAGGCGCTGTTGGCCTGCCTCAAGGCGAAGCACCCCAAGACCCGCCGCGCCGTCGTCCAGGCGCTGTCGGGACTGGCCGACCCCATGGTCGTCGCCAAGCTGAAGACGCTGCGCAAGGATCCCAGCTACCACATCCGCGGCGAGGTGCTGCGCGCCCTGGGCCGCCTTCGCGACGCCGCCCATCTGCCCGCGCTGAAGCAGGGCCTCGCGGAGCGCTCCTGGTTCGACGTCGTGCGCTCCGCCGCGCTGGCGGGCATGGCCGATATCAGGAAGCCCGAGGTCGTGGGGCTGCTCAAGCGCCACACCGGCGCCGATCATTCGCGCGGCGTACGCCTGACCGCCGTCCGCGCCTTGGGGGCGTTCTCCTCCTACGACGACAGCGTGATCCCCTTCCTGGGAGACCTCCTCGAGAAGCCGAACGAGTGGCTGCAGCAGGCCGTGGCCGCCGCGCTGGGCGGGACCGACGACTCGCGCGCGCTCCCGTTCCTCGAGAAAGTCCGCGACGGCTCGAAGTCCGAGCGCGTCCGCGTCTACGCCGAGGAAGCGATCGCTAGAATCCGCCGGGGCCTGGAGCCGAAGGGTCGCCGCAAAACGGACCGGCCGAAATGACCGAGTCATTGAACGCCGGGCCTCTTACTCCTTCCCCCCTATGTGGGGGAAGGGCGGGATGGGGGGCCAAATTCATCTTGGCCCTGGCCGTCCTCCTGACGCCCGCCCTCCCCAACGCCGGCGACGAGCAAGTCCGCCGCTTCCCGGTCGAGGAGTACGGCAAGCTGGTCCTCTGGGACAACTGGGGCGGCCCGATCACAATGACGGTCGGCGAGGGAGGCGAAGCCCCCCGACTGATCAGCGGCGGACGCGAGATCGAGCTGTTGTTTCCGTTCGGCCGCCGCCTCGTTGTCAAATTGCCCGACTTCGTCGAGCCCAAGATCTCCGACGGCCCGCCGTACCGCATCGAGCTGCGCGACCCGAACGGCCGCCAGTTCGTCACCGTCGTCGAGCCCGGAGGCGTCCTCCTGGTCGACGCCTACACCGACCGCCCCCTGCGCCTGCTGGGCCCCCAGCGCGAGACCTTCCTCGAGCTGCGCTCCCCCGCCCGCTCCTACCGCGTCGACCCTCGCTGACCGGCTCCTACCCGCCGCGTTACCCCGCCTTTACACGTCTTCCACGCCGTTCTGATGTCGGCCGCCCATAATAAGGGCATGAGACTCTTCCTATTTATATTCGCCTCCGCCGTCTCGGCCGCCTCCACGTCGGCGGACCGCCAATACATCCCCGTCGGCAAACCCGTCAACGGGGCCCTGACCGCGGACGCCGAGCGCCTTTCTCAATCCGCCGGAGCCGCGCGGGCCATGGCCAAGGATTTAGAGCAATTGGATCAGCGCCTGGACGACTTGGGCTCGGGAGAAACTCCCGCCTCCGAGGCGACCCAACGCGTGCGCCTGATCAACGGGACGCTGCGCCACGACGCCAAATTCCTCGCCGATAACGCCCGTTGGTTCCAGCAAACCGTCGATCCCAGCCTTCGCGACCACCTCGCTCAGCTCAAGCAGATGCGCCTTCCCGACTCCACGACCTCGCTCGGCGAGCGGGTGCGGGACGGCGACGCGGCGATCGCTCCGCTGTGGCGCAAGGTCGGAGAGACGGTCAAAAGCCTGCGACCACTTTCCGAGAACGGGGAGCCCGCCCAAAGCGAGATCGACGAGCTGAGGCGCGGCATCGGCGAGACGAAGGACGTGCTGGAGAAGATCCATCGGGAGGCCTCCGTCGCGGCCGGCGACGCCCGCCGCCTCGCGTCCGTTATAAAGGAAGGGGGAGCCGCCGCGCTGAGGGCCCACGCGGCCTCGGTCGCCTCCGCCTCCGCGTCACGCCCCGAGGCGACGAAGTCTCAAAGCTATCGCCAGCTTATACAGTCCGCCGGGCGCGGCGGAGACGCCGATCTCAACGCGCGGCTCGACCGCCTGCAGCGCCTTCGCGACAATTTGATCTCCGGCCAAGCCGGCCCCGCGCCCAGCGAGCATGTCTCGTACCGTGACATGGCCAAGACCCAGAGCGCGAACCTCGACGCGAACCCCGCGTTGGCCAAGAAGCTGGATTGGCTCCAAAGCCGTCGGGACTGGTATTTCAGCGAGCAGGCGAAGAACGCCCGTAATTTCGCGGTCAAGACGCCCAGCGACGAGGTCGTGGCGAAGAGATCCTCGAAGCGCACTGACGAGGATGAAGACGATGACGATGATGAGGAGGACGCTCCCGCCGCGACCAGCGCGCTGGCGAAGGGGGCGAAAGCCTCCAAGGTTGAGGCGGCTTCGGTTTCGCAGGACAATGGGAAAACAGTTCAAAACCTCGGCCAGAGCCCTCTCCCGCTTGCGGGAGAGGGTGCCCGAAGGGCGGGTGAGGGTTCGCCGGCGCCGGTGGTCGCGAAAGCCTTCGCCTTGAGCTCTCCGGTGCCCCAAATCGCGGCACGGCCGCGGGGGAAGATCGTCTTTAACTCCGACGGCAGCGCGACCTTGATCGTTCCGCCGCTCGACACCTCGTCCGCGGCGGCCGCCCCGACGGCGGCGGCCCGGGACAACGATCCGGCCGGCGGCCTCAAGGCTCTCTTCGGCGCGCTGAGCGCCGCCGGGAACTCGCTCAACGACGCCGTCGTGAAAGCTTTGAAGCCCGCGCAAGCCGCGCCGGCCCCGGAGGCTCTCGCTCCGGTTCCTGACCCGACGCCGGCGCCGACGTCGAAACCCTGACCAAATCTTTATCCATGGTTAATCCGCGTGCAACCTTCGGAGCGCACACTATGAGCATGAACCGACGCCTGTTCTCGATCCTCGCGGCCCTTGTCCTCGGCGCCTCGGTCGCCCAAGCGCAAACTCCCGCGCCGACGGTGGGGGACGCCTTGGAGCTGTACGGGACCAGCCTCTCGGGGGCTCGAAACCAAGCCGCGAGCCTGCTTGGAAGCCTCGGTTCGCTCGACAACCAGGTGCAAGAGATTCAGACCGCGCTGCAGGGCGGCCACCTGACCGCGACCCAGCGCGCCCAGATCGCGGATGAAATCGGCTTGGTCAACCAGCAGATCGAGGCGCATACGACCCAGCTCGCGAAGCTCGCCATATGGTTCGCTCAGGTCGCTCCGAATATGCAAAGCGATCTCGGCCGTCTGAGCGCCACACAATGCTCGGCGCAATTCGCCTCGATTTGCCAGAACCTCCGGCAAAACGCCTCCTCGCTGGCGCCGACGTGGATCGGGGTCGCGGGCCAGGCCGGCAACCTGTTGCAGGCGCTGCCGACCAATCCCGCCGAGGCCGCTTCCAAGATCAGCCAGCTCAGCCAAGGCCTCGGCCAGCTGCAGCAGCTCGTCCAGAATGCCGGCCAGATGACCTCGACCTCCGCCGCCGGCGCCAAGATCATGGCCCACGCCATGAAGAACTTGGGCCCCCTCGGCCTCGCCCAGCGCGCCGGCCGCTGACGTTTTTACTTTCCTTGCCTTTTACTCTTACCTCGACGTAACCTTTATCCGTCACACTATAGCGATGGCGAGGAACGTGGTCTTCATGTCGCTCTTGTCCGCCGGGCTCCTTCTCGGCGCCGCGCCCTCCTCGGCCGCCGTCGACGTCCGCGACTCGCGGGCCGTCAAGGACATGATTCACGCCAGCGACGCCAAGCTGAACCAGTATAAGCAGCGCACCGGCGGGGTCGCGAAGCCGACGCCCGATGAAAGCAAGACGATGCAGCAGGAGCTCAGGAAAACCATCCACGAGCTCGATGCCGCCGGCGCCGCCGCCAAGGACCTCGAATACAGCACCCGGAGCCGCGAACTGGAGACCGCCATGCGCGAAACCCGAGGAGACCTCGAGAGGGCGCAGAAGCGCGCCGAGTCCGTGCTCATCGACCTCACCGACGCGGCCGCTCACGAGGCCGACGCGCAGCGCACCCAGACGGAGCAGGACCGCTACGCGAAGACCGCCCGGAGCCTGCAAAGCGCTTTCGGCGCCGGGAAGAGCCTTTTGTCCGGCGGCGGGTTCGACCAAGGCCGCGCGGCCGCCGTCGCGGGCGGCGGCTACATCGAGTCCGGCACCGTGGACCTGGGCAAGTTCTCCGAGCTCACCGACGCCCCGGCCGTGGACCCGAGCCGCCTGAAGCGTACCATGGACCTGCCGCCGCCGTCCCAGCGGGTCCAACGCAAAAAGCTGTAAGCCCCTCGACACGTTCGCGCGGCCTCCGACGCTCCCCGGCCCTGGATTGCAATTCTACCTCCAGAATTATTGCAATTATATCTCTGGAAATATTGCAATTCACCCTCCACGGATATTGCAATTATACCTCTGCCGTGCTAGACTAAACGTCGAGAACCCATGATGTACCGCAAACGCGTCGTCGACTCCGAATTGGCCGAAAGGCTCGCGGCCTCGGGCGCGGTCGTCATCGAGGGCCCCAAGGCGTCCGGCAAGACCGCCACGGCCCGACGGATGGCCGCCAGCGAGGTCCTTCTGGATGTGGATCAAACGGCGCGCCGAGCCATCGCCGTCGATCCCGCCCTCGTGCTTGACGGCAAGACGCCCCGCCTTATCGACGAGTGGCAAATCGCGCCGGCGCTTTGGAACCACATCCGACGGGCCGTGGACTCGCGCGCCAAGCCCGGACAATTCATATTGACGGGATCGGGAATCCCGGCCGACGATGTCACGCGGCACGCCGGCGCCGGGCGCCTCACGCGGTTGCGCATGCGCCCCATGTCCCTTTTCGAAAGCGGCCATGCCACGGGCGCCGTCTCGCTGGGCCGCCTTCTGCAAAGCGCTCCCGTCCGCTGCCCCGACCCGGGATTGAAACTGCCCGAGGTCGCGGAGCGGATCGCCATAGGCGGCTGGCCGGGCCTGCTCGGACTCGGAGCGCGCCCCGCGCTGCGGGCGAACATGGACTATCTCGACGAGATCCGCCGCGTCGACGTCGGGCGTCTCGAAGGCAAGCGCCGCGATCCGGAGAAAGTGGCGAGATTCTTGCGCGCCCTGGCTCGGAGCACGGCGACCTACGTCACGGTCTCGACCTTGGCCGCCGATATCGGGGAGTCCGAGCTCCCGCTCAAGGAGAACACGGCCCACGAGTACCTCTCGGCGCTGGAGCGCCTGATGATCGTCGAGGATCAGCCGGCATGGGCGCCCCATCTGCGCTCGCGCGCGCGCCTAAGAAGCGCGCCCAAAAGGCACTTCGTCGACCCCTCCTTGGCCGTCGCCGCCCTTCGCGCCGCGCCGGAGCGGCTCTTGAAGGATCTGAACCTGCTGGGGTTCCTCTTCGAGTCCCTCGTGATACGCGACCTGCGCGTCCATGCCCAAGCGGCGGACGCCCGGGTCCTCCAGTACCGCGACAACACGGGCCTGGAGGTGGACGCCGTCGTGGAGGCGGCGGACGGGCGCTGGGCCGCGTTCGAGATAAAGCTCGGATTCGGCGAGTCGGAGGAAGGCGCCGCCAGCCTTCTGAAGTTCCGAGATCGCGTCGACAAGGCCAAATGCGGCCCGCCCAGCGCGCTCGGAGTGATCGTCGGCGCCGGCTACGGCGTCACGCGTCCGGACGGCGTCGCGGTCATTCCGATAGGCGCCTTGGGACCCTGACGAACCGGCGATCTCGGGGGATCGCGCGACGGCGGGATTCTTTCCGGCCCACCTGGGCCTTGGCAAGCTTGAGGAAGGCCGACAGGGGCCGGACGCCCGCCTTGAGATGGCGGTAGAGCAACTTGACGTCCAGCGCTTGGTACTTATGGACCAGGATATTTCGCAGCGCGAATAGTCCCTTCAAATCCTTCGCCAACGCGGGCGGCAAGGCGCCGCTTTCCTCCAGCAGCTCCGCGACGCCGCGGTAGGACTCCGGGCGCTGGGGGGTGAGGCCCGTGACCCAGTGATTGCCTATGTCGATCGCCGCTTGCAACGCGACGAGGACCGCGTGCAACAGAGCGTGACGGGCCTTTCGATCCGTCAGGAAGCGCCGCTCGCTGGTCTCCCTGACGTAGGTCTCCCAGTCGCCCAGGTTCTCGGCGAGATCGCGCAGGTGGTTCAGGACATCGAAAGTCATCGGGCGAGAAAGCGACGGTCGTGGAAGTCGAGCATCGGTTTGATGTCCTGGTAGGCGGACAGGACGTGGGCCGCCCACTCCTGGTTCTCCGCGTCCTTCCGCGCGCATAGCAGCCGGCCGTCGCGAAGGACCTGGAAAGCGAAGGCGGGCGGCGCGCCGTTCAAGGCGTGCACGTCCGCGCGCTCGCGGAAGCCCAACTCCCGCTCGAGATCGGCGGCCAGCTCCTGCGCCGTCCGCCAGGCCTCGGCACCGGGCTGCAGATAGACGGCCACGTCTATGTCCCGCGCGTCGCGGCGCTTCAGCACCGAGCCATAGAGGTAGGCGAAGCGAACGCGCTTGTCCCGCTTGAGGACGCGAGTCAGGCGAGGAACCAGCGCGGCCAGCCGTTGCATGCAACGAAAGTCTACCCCCGCCCGGAGCCCGAGTCAATGCCCGCCGCGATTCTAAATATCATCCACTATGTGGTTGAAAGTCATCCACTCAATGGTTATAATGAAGTATGTATCCCCGCCATTTGACGTCGGCCCTGATCGAGGCCCTCTCCGACAGCCCGGTCGTGTTCCTGAACGGAGCCCGTCAGACGGGCAAAAGCACCTTGGCGATGGGGCTGGCCTCCGGTCCTCACCCGGCCCGCTACATCACCTTGGACGAGCTCAGCGCGTTGGCGGCGGCGAAAAGCGATCCCCAAGGCTTCGTGGCCGGACTGAACGGACCCGTCGTGTTGGACGAGATACAGCGGGCGCCGGAGCTGTTCCTGCCGCTCAAGGCGGCCGTGGATCGCGACCGACGGCCGGGCCGCTTCCTTTTGACCGGCTCGGCCGGCGCTTTGGTCCTGCCGCGACTCGCGCAAGCGCTGACCGGACGGATGGAGATACTGACGCTGGGGCCGTTGTCGCAGGGAGAACTTCTGGGCCGGAAGGAAGGTTTCATCGACCAGGCCTTCGACAGCGAGGCCTCGCCGCCGGCCTTCAGCCCCTTCTCCCGCGAGGCGCTTTGGGAGCGCGTGGCTCAAGGCGGCTATCCCGAGCCCCTGGGCCGGCGCCGGCTCGAACGCCGCCGCGCTTGGACGGACGCCTACGTGACGACCTTGCTCGAGAGGGACGTCCGCGATCTAGCCAACATCGAGGGCCTCGCCCAATTGCCCCGTCTGCTGGCCCTGTTGGCGACGAGAACGGCGACGCTCGCGAACCTATCCGAGTTGTCGCGGGCGATGGCCCTTCCCCAGACGACGCTCAAGCGCTACTTGGCGTTGCTCGAGGCCGTCTTCCTGACGCGCCGGCTCACCCCCTGGAGCGGCAACCTGGGCAAACGCTTGGTGAAGGCCCCCAAGTTGCTGCTGAACGACACCGGACTCGCGGCCGGGCTCTTGGCCATCGACGCCGCCCGCCTCGCCACGGACGGCTCGCTCTCGGGCCCGCTGCTCGAGACCTTCGTCGCGGCCGAGCTGTCCAAGCAGACCGCGTGGAGCGAGACCCGCCCCCGCATGCATCACTTCCGGATACAAACCGGCGAGGAAGTGGACATCGTCCTCGAGGACGCCCGCGGACGCTGCGTGGGCATCGAGGTCAAGGCGGGCACGGCCGGACCGGGAGATTTCAAGGGGCTCAAGGCGCTTCAAGCCGCGCTAGGCAAGCGCTTCGTGCGCGGCCTGGTCCTCTGCGCCGGCCCCGCGACCGTTCCCTTCGCCGGGAACATGCACGCCGCGCCGATTCAAGCCCTATGGGAATGGGGCGCGAAGGACGCGCCGCCGCTGTAAGCCGCGCGTAGAAAGCCGACCGTCTGATTTTGCCCACCCCTGTCCGCGTCCTTACCGCGCCGTGACCTTGGCCCGGCAGACTATCGGAATGGCGGGGCCGGGCGAGACCGGTCCAAAAAAGACGTAAACCGCGTTTTCCGGGGCTCGGCTTTAAGGCCTTTCCTTTAATAAGGCCATCATATCTTTGTCATTGACTTTCCCCGGGGGCCGCCTTATATACATAAAAGGAGCGCGCCCGGATGCCCTTCCGAGGCCTTTTAACCCGTCTAAAAAGCCCCGCCTTTCGACGGCGGCTTCCATCCCGTTTAGCCGTCATGCTGGCAGTTCTTCTAGCAGTCCCTCCTCTTCCCGGCGCGGACGGTAAAGCCGACAAGCACAAAGGAAATCTCGATACGGCAGAAGGGTTGTTAGAGCAGGTTGGCACCGATATGAGCGCTTTCACGGGAGTCAGTCTGCAAGGCGGAGAGGCGCAAAAGAACCAGCAGAATCCTATCAATCGAATCTCAGGCGCCGTCCAAATCATCAACACGGCGGACCACGATATCCCTCGCGACACGGCGCAAACGAACCGCGAGATCAAGCAACTTCAAGATCAAAAGACCGGCATCGAAGCCCAGACGGACCTCGACCCGATCACGAAAGCGGAGAAGGAAAAGGCCCTGGACTCTCAGATCGAGAACGACCAGCAACAACTGAAGGACCTGCAGAGGGAAGCGGACCGAATACCGAGCCTCCTCGACAAAGCCTCGCAACTCAAGAGCAACGCCGAGGCCATCAGCCAAACGCCCCCGCCGGCACCCCTGCCGCCGCCTACTCCTACCTCCGAGCCCGAGAAACCAAAGAGCCCCGACGCAAACGCCGGCGACAATCCCGCATCTCCTCCGCCGCCCCCGACTCCCGCGCCGAACCCCACGCCGAATCCTGAACCCAAGGTGACTGACGCCAAGCAACCGGTTTTGTCGAACTCGAGCGTCGACAAACAAGTCCAGGTTTCGCAGCAACAAACCGGCGGGGAGCCGATAAAGCCCGGCGCCACTCCTCCGGCTCCCTCGCCCGCGGGCGATGCTTCCGCCGGCGGGGCCAAAGCGCCGGGAACCGGCAATGGCCTCGCGAAAGTCCAGGACCTCAAAAACATGACGGCCTCGGATCTAGTGGACGCGGCCAAAAGCAGCCTAACGGAGCCCGCCAAACGGCTGGCCGAGACCTATCCGCAACTCACGAATGCGGCCAAATCGGGAGCCGATTGGCTCTATGACCGCTATGAGGATGTCGTGAACCCCCGGACTCCTTTGCCCGACGGCGTGAAGCCGGGCCAGTTGGGGCAGCAACTCGAATCCCAGTTGGATCCAAGCCAACCCGGCAGCCAGAAAGACTTGGAGAAAGTCGTCAAGCAGATCAAGGCTCTCGACAATCAGCGTTTGACGTCCGAGGACGCTGCGGCCCTCAAGGAGCTTAAGGAGAAGTACAAGGATCAATTGAGCTTAGCCGACTCGCTCGTCAAAACCCCCATCGATAAGTCGAGCGACTACTATAGAGACAACATCTACGGCGACGGGCAGGTTCTTTCGGGAGGCAAGGCCGCGATCAACAAACAGCTCAAGGAGGACGCGCTTGCCCGCGATCCTCATGCAATGGCCGACGATCTTGGTCAATTGAAAGCGGGTCTGAAAGGCAAATCCTCCGATGAGATGCGAACCCAGCTCGGCAAGTTTTTCGACAGCAATCCGGCCCTCAGAAGCACCGACCTCTACAAGGTGAGCCAAGACTGGATGAACGGCAAGATCAATGAGAAAGACTTCGCGAACCAGTTCGATGCCGCCGCATCGCAATGGTCGGGCGCGTTGACCGGCCCGAAGGCCGCGGAGACCCTGACCACCAGCGCCTTCACGCAGCGCAACGATAAGATCGAGGGCTTTCTCAGGGACCAGCTAGACAACGAAAACGTCTCTGACTCAAGCAAACAGGCGATACGCGACGCGCTCACGAAAAACACCGACGCCGGACTGGACGGACAGCAGCAACGTTATCGGAACCTGGACAACGCCTTGAAAACCCTGCCCGAGGAAAATCTCAAGACGCTTCGCGACGCCCGAATGCAGGAGCTCGACTCCAACATTGCCGCGCTCGGCAAGCAAAGCCTCGATGCCCGCGCGCAGGAGGTCACGGCTCAGGAGGCAAACCTGCAGAGCCTTCAGCAGACCCAGGCCGAAAGCAAGCAGCTTGTGGAGACTTACGCCCAGAAACAGCAAGCGCAGAAAGAGGTGTCGCGGTTACGGGAGCTTATGCTGGAACCGGAGCCCTCCTCCTCCCAGCAAACGGAGCTCGCACGGCTGAGGCAAGCGCATCCGGAAGCCGCCTCTACCTTGGAGGCGGCCTACAAGCGCTTCGGGGAGCTTAACGCCAACGAAGCCGACGCCCGCTCCCATCTCTCCGGCCTGCATGCCCCAACCGGCGACGAGCCGACGGACCAGTACAAGAAAGCCTGGCATGAGTGGCATGACGCGCAGAAGGCGGCGCAAGATGAACGCTCCCAACTGGAGCAAAAGGTCGACAACCTCGCTCGATCGTACGGCCCCACCGAGGAGGAGGCGCGGAAATACAACGCGCTGACCACGAGCGCTCCTTCCGAGATGACTCCGAAAGAGAAAGCCGACAACGCTGCGAGGATCTCCACGGAGGAAACCGCGATAAAGTCGCGCTATGCCCCCGATGTCCAACGACTGTCGGCCGAAGGGGTGGAGCTTCAAAACAGGCATCAGGAGTTGATGCAAGCCCGCGACGCAGCTTCGAACCGAATCTCCGGCTACGGCGTCCAGGAAACGATGGGCGACCAGTTCGAGACAGATCGCATCGACAAGGAAATCGCCGATAACGACAAGCAGCACATGGAGAAAGTCCAGGCGCGCCAGAAGCTCTTGGAAGCCCAAGCTCAGGATATCCAGAAGCTGCACGACCCTTTCACGGCCCAGTCGCGTGAGGAGAAGAGCGCGGCTCCGAACAGGCTGCAGCAACTTGGGACCGAGATTCAGGAGTCCCAAACGCGGCTCAATATGGCGAAGACCAGCTACGACGAATTGGCCAGCGCGAGAAAGGCAAGCGGCTTTCCCGCTCTTGAAACTCAACACGAGCGCGGCGCGGCCTTGGAGCTGGCGGCCGATCCCACTATTCCCGCGGATGACCGCGCCCGTGCCGCCAGGGAGGCGGTCGACTATTACAAAGGCACGCGACTTCCGGAGGGAAAGAAGTCCTCGTTCTACGCAAGCCAACTTCAACAATCCCTCGATGAGAATTCCCGTTGGGACCAAACCGTCGGCCAAGCCGCCCAGCAGGCCATAAGCGGGGGCTCGAAAAGCTCCGAGCTGAAGGCCGTCGCGAGCTCGGCCGGAAAGTTCGCCGCCGCCGACAAGAAGTGGTCGGAATGGCAACAGAATTCGGACAACGTCGAGACCGCCGCAGACTACGCGCGGAACGTCACGGCTCCCCGGGAGCAGCTCAAGCAGCAGCTCCTGACTCAATTCAAGACGCATGATCTGCCTATTAACGCGCGCCTCGATGGGGAGGCCTTCGGCATGCCCGGACAATACGTGATGCAAACGACAAAGGAGTTCGGACCGACGTCCGCCAACGGGATGCCAAGCCCTCAGGCAAAGGAAGTGGTCGGAGTTTACGATGCATCGAACAAGGAGCTTTTCAAGGAAACGTCCACGGACGGGTGGATGCGGACTCAAACTCGAGATGGAAGCGGCTATCGCCTACAGGAGTTTCGCCCCGACCAGACCGGAACCTCTCAACTGGTGCTGGATCGAAGCACCCACGGCACCGAGGTCGCGCAAACCTACTTCCCCGATCCAGGAGACAAGTCGCATTACATTTTCACAAAGGGTGATTTCACGAGGACCGTGCAGGGGGACTCCGTCGTTCAGGAAACCAGGAGCGGCGACTCCGTCACGCGCGAAAACGGCTCTTTCGTCGCCGGCCAGTTCGCTCCCGCGGAGCGCGAGCAGATCATTCAGACCAAGCAAGGAGCCGCCGCCATCTACTCAAAAAATATGGGGGACGGTCCATGGGCCAGTCCCGCTCAAATCCCCGTATCGACAGGGAAAGCCGGTAACAACCACAACCTCCAAGTGAGACAGGTTAGCGGGAGTCCTCCGGAAAGGGTTCAGCCGGACGTCGGCTTTATCGGCGCCAGCGAGAAGAATCTGAACGCCTTCGTCGACCGCTACAGCGATCGGTTCTCGACCGTGGACCAATCGGTCGACAAGGGACTGCTCGCGACCCGTCTCAAGGCCGGCCTCTCCACGGTGACGGACACTCACGGCACTTACGACGTCTCTCGCCTCAATTTTGACGTCAGCGGCGGACCTAGGGCCGATGTAATCACCACGGAGAGCGGCCAATACTTCAGACCCCGTCCGGGCACCACCGACACCTCGTTCTCCATGACCGAGCGCGCGGTCTACCGTGATTTCACCCAAGAAACCCATCCCGTGCAGGCGGATGAGCTTTTCGCGGAGCACGAGTTGAGCGCGGGGCCGGAAGTTCCCGCGCCGCCGCAGATCGGGGCGG
>CAZMIB010000035.1:0-20692 GCA_964566245.1 uncultured Elusimicrobia bacterium
CCCCCTCGCCGCGGCCCGAGGCGCGCCCTATCGTGGGGCCGGGCCGCGTCGAGCCCCGCTCCGAGGAGATACGCCTCGGGACCGACGTCCCGGGGACGATCGAGACCGTCTACGTCGACGAAGGCGATCCCGTGCGGAAGGGCCAGCTCGTCGCCGCGCTCAGGAACGCCGATCTCAAGGCCCGCGTCGCGGCCTGCGAGGCCGCCTCGAAGCAGGCCGACCTGGAGGCCGGCCGGCGGCGCTTCCTCGCGGAACGCAACGCGATCGCGCTCGAACTGTCCGACCGCGCCGAGACCGAGGCGAAGGCCGCGCGCGCGAGGCTGGACGAGGCGCGCGCGCTGCTCGCGAAGACCGAGATACGCTCGCCGATCGACGGCGTCGTGCTTCGCCGGCACCGACGCGCCGGCGAAGCGATCATCGGCCTGCAGGATCCCGCCGTGGTCACCGTGGCCGACGTCTCGAGGCTCAAGGTGCGCGTCGAGGTGGACGAGAGCGACGTCGCCCGCGTCAAGAAAGGCGCGCGCGCCTACGTGACGGCCCCCGCCTGGCCGGGGAAACGCTTCACGGGCACGGTCATCCGCGTCGGCCGCGTGCTCGGCCGCAAAAGCATCCGCACCGACGAGGCCGCGGAAAGGCTCGACGCCAAGGTCCTCGAGACCATGCTCGAGCTGGACGCCGCCCGCGAGCTGCCGATCGGCCTGCGCGTCGACGCCTTCATCGAGGCCGAGAGGTGAGAGCCGCTGCCTTGGGGCGCAGATGCGACAATAAAAGTATTGACAAATACATACTCGTCCCGTAAGCTAGGATCGGAGGCATTTATGGCCCTCAAAGCCTTTACCACCAAGCTGGACGAGCAAACCCTGAAAGCGCTTAAGGCCGTATCGGAACAGACTCGCATCCCTCAATCCGAGTTGGTCCGAGAAGGGGTCGAGCTTGCGCTCCGTCGCCATGCGGAGGACGTCGTGTCGCCGCGGCTCAGGCAGGAAATCGAGGCGCTGCTGAAAGAGGACAAAGGCCTTCTCGACCGGCTCTCGGACGCTTGAACTATCTATTCCCGACCCAGATACTGTTCCTCCACAAGCGCATCATCGAGGTCTCGGGAGGGGCGCAGGGCGTCCGCGATCGCGGACTGCTCGAGTCCGCCGTGTATCGGCCGCAAGCCTCGTTCGGCGGGGCGGATCTTTATCCCGACCTCTTCTCGAAGGCGGCCGCGCTCGGCCATTCCATCATTAAGAATCATCCCTTCGTGGACGGCAATAAGCGAACCGGCTTCGAGTCGATGCGCCTCTTTCTCAGGATGAACGGCGCCGATCTTCGCGCGGACGAGGACCGGAATTTCGATTTTGTCTTAAAAATAGCGTCAGGCCCGGGATTGGACGAACACGACATCGCTGACTGGCTTCGACAACATTCCAAAAATAGGCGTTGAAAAAATTGAGCTCGGGCACTTTCTAAAGGGAGCTTCTTGGGAATGACGGTGCCAGGAACAACCCCGCCGGTGTCGTTTCTGGAGACATACTTCACGAAGGTCGAGTCGCTAGCCAGGCAGATCGTGCGTCCCGTGTAGGCTTGGATGACGGATGCAGAATCAGACGAGGGTGATCAAACCAATACGTCGTCGAGGTTCCGAGCCACAACGTAACGCGCCGGCGATTTGCCCACAGCTAGAGCCTTGAAGTGGGCCTGGCCGACCTCGATCTTCGCCCGTTCCTTGTCCCGGAGGTCGTCGGCAAAGAGCCCGCTCTTGGACTCCACGACGAAGTAGAGGCGTTCGGCGCCAT
Source organism: uncultured Elusimicrobia bacterium (assembly GCA_964566245.1). Lineage (GTDB taxonomy): Bacteria > Elusimicrobiota > Elusimicrobia > CAZMIB01 > CAZMIB01 > CAZMIB01. The sequence continues at coordinate 1,782 of CAZMIB010000035.1, forward strand.
CCTTCTCCACTAGGACCGCCCAGTCGGGATTGTATCTGCCCAACGGGGTCGGGACGGTGAACCAACCAGGTAGTTTGGCATAGACCTTAATCGCCTCGTTCTTCTCAAGCTGGTCCACGAAAGTGGCCTCGGTGTCGGAGTCGTAGACTACCTGTTCGTACACCGACTTCTTGGCCGCCAACAGGTTCTTCAGGTAGCCCGTCAGTTCCTCCTTCTCGAAGAGCTCCTGTGCGTAGAAGTCCGCATCGCTAAGGCGCTCATACTTGATCCCATCCACAACCGCCAGCCGCTTGCAGCGATTGATCGCCGCAGCCGCCAGTTCAATGAACTCTTGAGGATTGAGCTTGAAGTCATCGAGACGGCCGCTGTCTACCAGGATGCGATGGATGGTCCGTCGCGTAAGATGGGTCCGGTCCTGGAGGTCCGTCAGAATGTCGGGCAACTCAATGTCGCCTTCGTCGAGCACCACCGTAGCGGCGCCGTCGCGCTCGGTCGCCTCCACGCCGGCCTTCCCAATGGCAATATCCGCCTTCCTCCACTGTAAGCGGGTCTTCGCGATGGGCGGAGCCTCGCGTAAGGCCTGGGTGCACGATCCGATGAGCTTTTCGTTGTCGAAGTGCACTCGGTAGGTGGTTTTATGTTTGATGCGTTCCCAAAGTTGCTTAAACTCCGCGCTGTGCAGCACGGCTTGGCGCGTGCGCACCTGTCTCCGCTCATCGGCATTCTTGATTTCAAGGCGGCCCGCCAGCTTCTTGAGCACGGCGGATATCTGATCAAGCTGCGGGGCGAGGCCCGCCGGCACCTCGACAGAGCCCTCCTTGAGTGCCTTCTTGAGGGAGTCCTGGATCCTACCTTTTTCGTCGATGTAGCCCTTGGCCTTTAGATGCCCCCATAGGGCTTTAGACTGCTCCACGCCCAGCGGGAAGTTGCTGCCGTCCGGCCCCGTGACAGCCACGACCGCAAAATGGTGGGGCTCGATGATCCCGAAGCGGATGCCGGTGTCCTCCTCGATCTCCTTCTGCAACCGCTCTGCGAACTGCTCGTAGCTCTCCAGAGCGATCACGGTAAGCGTGTTGAATTCGAAGCCGCGGAGGCGTTCGCCGTTTTGGTTGACGCACAGGCGGAGGCCCCGGCCGATGGTTTGCCGGCGCTCGCGCTCAGTTCGGATGTCGCGCAAAGTGCAGATTTGGAAGACGTTGGGATTGTCCCACCCTTCCTTGAGCGCGGAATGGGAGAAGATGAACTTGAGCGGCGTCTCGAAGCTCAGGAGCTTCTCCTTGTCCTTCATGATCAGATTGTAGGCCCGCTCGGCGTTATCTCGATTGGCCTGGTTGTTCTCCAGCGTGTCGGTCCAGCCGCCCTTCTTGTCGATGGAAAAATAGCCGCCGTGCACTTCCTCCGCCGCGCGCGTCAGGTCCACCTCCTTGAAAAGCGTGTTGTATTCCGGGAGCCGGGCCGCACGCCGGTACTCCTCCTCGAAAAGCCGCGCATAATCTCCCTTCTGTGATCTGCCCTCGGCGTCATACTGTCGGTAGCGCGCGACCTCGTCAATGAAGAAGAGGGATAACACTTTGATGCCGTGCGGACGCAGCCGCTTCTCCTTCTCCAGGTGCTCGCGAATCGTCCGGCGGATCATCTCGCGCTCCACGACCAGAGCATCCACGTCGCCCCATGCCTGACCGGGTTTTAGGTACTGTTCGCCGCCGGGGACCCGCAGCTCAACGTACTCGTTGCCAGCCGCAACACGGACCTCCCCGATCCGACAACCGGCATAAAGCGCTCGCCCCGCCGTATGCTCCAGATTGTCGCCGTCCTGAACTAGCACTTCCCGCCGCTTCACTCCGTCAGCGGTCTGGACGTCCAGCTCCACCCTGGCCGAGATTTTGCCGCGCTTATTCTCGACTTTAAGAACGCGCAAATAGGGCTTGTTGTGAGCGTCCTCTACCGTCGCAGACGCCACCTCGATCTGCTTGACCAACCGGCGCTCGTAGGCGTCCACGGCGTCCAGGCGGTAGACCATGTGGTGCTTATCCACGTGCGTGGCCGAATAGCGCAAGGTGCAGACGGGGTTCATCGCGTCCAGTGCTTCCTTGCCGCGGCCTTCAAGGCCGCCGTCCACGCTCTGGGGCTCATCGACGATGACGATGGGACGCGTGGCCCGGATCAGGTCAATGGGACGCTCGCCTCCGGTCTTCTCACTGTCCTTGTAGAGGTTGTTAACGTCCTTCTTATTGATTGCGCCCACCGTCACGCCCATGATCTGAATCTGCGGGCTCGTCGCAAAGTTGCGCACCTGGCCGAGTTTCGCGGAATCGTACAGGAAGTAGTCGAAAGGCACGCCCGCGTATAGCCCTTTGAGATGCTCCTCGGTGATTTGGAGAGTCTTGTAGACGCCTTCCTTGATTGCGACCGAGGGAACCACGATGACGAACTTGGTGAAGCCGTAGCGTTTGTTTAGCTCAAAGATAGTGCGGAGATAGACATAGGTCTTCCCGGTGCCGGTCTCCATCTCTACTGTAAAATCGCCGGAAGTGAGCGTGGTGGATAGTGCCAGACCATTTCTCAGCTGGATATCGGCAAGGTTCTTCAGCAACTCATCATCGAGCAGGGTCAGCCGGTTGCCGATGCCAAGGTCGCTCTCCATACCGGGCAACAGCTCGCCTCCGACGGCGCTCTTGGTGACCGTGAACTCAGTGCGGCAAATCTCTTGTCCGCGAAAGAGGGCACACGCTGCTTCGATAGCCTGGAGTTGGAAGTCCAGGTCGGGCTCAAAGTGGAGCTTCATGCCGCGTCCTAAAGGCTCCGCACGTTGGTCAGGCCGTTCTGGTTGAGAATGGCGGCAAGGTTCGTCTTGGCCACGTCGTCAACGAATGCGCTGTCACGGAAGACACAGGTTGTGTCGCTCGCCGGGGAGAGGTCCTTGTGCCACGCGACAATGCCTTGGGCCAGCGGTTCGATATCGGCACGAGCTATCTTCGCGTCGAGGCAAGCAAGCAATACGCCGCCGCCGATGCTGTGGACTCTCTTATTTACGATCCTCTTTTGCTCAATGGGGACGCAAAGGTCGAGGCCAAGCTTGAGCAATAGTTCATGGAGGATGTCCGCCTCAGTGCGGTCAAGCTTTAAGTGTTCGATGGACTCGGCGAGCGTCTTTGGAAGATTTTCGCGTTGGGGGTCCCACGCCTGTATGTTACTTGAGTCAAGCTTATAGACCCGAAAACCAAGGTCGCCAAGGAACATCGGCTTTTCTGCCTTAATTGCTTTGGATGCGCTGCGCATCCTCTCTTTGGTGACATCCGCGATGGTCCGGTAGCGGCCCGAGCCCTCAATCTTCTCGGGAAGCTGAACCAAAACGTATCGACGGGTTCCTCCATCGAAGCTATTGAGCGCGAGAGTTGCATGCCCGGTTGTGCCACTTCCAGCAAAGAAGTCAAGAATCATCGCGTTCTTGTCGCTCCCTGCTACCGCAAGAATACAGTCATAAACAGCCAGCAAGCTCTTCGGAAAGGTAAATGGTGAGTCATCAACCAGCGATTTGACCAACTGCGTACCATACTTATTAGCGTCGTATCGGGGGTCACTCCATACGGTGCGATAGGTTTCAAAGTCCTTTCCGATTTCTATGTCGTAGCCAGTCGCAGTTTTAATTGGCCGCAAGAGATGCCTTACTTCCTCCACACTCTGCCGCGCGTATCGCCACTTTCTTTCGATTCCCTTGGTGTCAATCGGATATACGAAGAATTGATTTGCCTTCTTCTCGGTTTGGGCCGGGTGGATATTTCCATCCAAGACGTCCCCGAACCCAACGACCTTCGCATCCTCCACGATCACCGGATAAAAGCAGTTCTTGGCGTCAGTCCGCGCTGATTCCGTGCCCCAGTTTCTCAACGGAGACCAGTCAACCTCTTCTTTTTTGATCTTTCGATCACTAATCAGCTTCTGTCCCTTGGGAATTACAAAGAAAGCGTACTCATGCGTGTAGGAGAAATTGGTCCCTTGGACCCCGCGGGGGTTATGCACGATGGTCACGCAAACGTGTTCAAAATTCCCTTCCTCAAAGACTTCTTTCAAAAGCACTCCGAGGTTAGTCATCTCGTTCTCATCGATAGTGCAGATGAGGACGCCATCCTTGCGCAATAGGGTACGAGCCAAGCGCAAACGCGGATACATCAGGTTCAGCCAGGTTGTGTGGTAGCGCCCACTCGCGTCGGTATTGCTTGTGAGTTTCGTGCCACCATCGATCTGACCAGTAACTTCGAGGTACGTTTTGATGCCATCTTGAAAGTCATTTGGATAAAGCAGGTCGTGTCCCGTGTTATACGGGGGATCGATGTAGATCAGCTTGAATTTCCCCGCATAGCTCTTCTGGAGAAGTTTCAGCACTTCGAGATTGTCGCCCTCGATCACCACGTTTTTCGTCGTGTCCCAATCCAGGCTCTCTTCGGGGCAGGGGCGTAGTGTGCCAGTCGAGGGATTGAGTGCAAGCTGGCGGGCTCGACGCTTCCCATGCCATGTGAGACCAAATTTCTCCTCGCCATCTCCTAGTTGCCCGCCCAGGAGTTGCTTGAGGGCATCAAAATCGACTGCCCCTTCGATGAATACTTCAGGAAGGAGAATCTTCAGCTTCTCAATATTGCCCGCGACAATATCCATGGAGCGGGTTTCGGGTTCTGCGGCGGTGAGCTTCTTCATCGGGGCCTCTGGCTTCACAATTTGGGGAGGGCGGCGGCGCGCATTGCTTCCAGGCGCTTTGGTTCGAGGTTCAACTCCACCTTCCGTGCTACTTGCTTCTCTTTCGCGGCGGAAGGACGGAGTCCGGCCATTTGCGTCTCCAGTCGCGCACACTCGGCCAAAGTATTCAGGCACGACGAGGCCTGCTCATGGAACGCCGCAGGCGCGAACGCCCCGATCAGGCGAGCGGCTAGCAGTGAGGCAACGGTATCCATCCAGCCCTGGTACAGCGTGTGCAGGTTACCTCTGGGCTGCCGAGCCATCGGCAATGCGCTACCGAAGGGCAGCCAGAGCTTGACATCAAGGTTTCCACGGGTGGCGGCAAGAAGCGGACCATCCAGCACGGTCGCGCCCGCTTCGCCCTGCGCCCAGCGCTTATGAGCCAGAGAGAGTCCGCGGGCCTCGCGGGCATATATCCCGTATCGGGATAGTCATTGTATTCTATTTTGGGATATGTAGAGACAGGATAATACGATGGGCCGTCCCTCCGGCAAGGGGACGGCCATGCCCAACGTCCACCGAAAGTCTTACCGGGATTTCCTGGAACGGGTGAAGCAGGCGCGCGCCCAGGCCGGCCTGACTCAAACCGACGTGGCCAAAAAGCTAGGGAAGCCGCAGAGCTACGTCTCTAAGTTCGAATCCGGGGAAAGGCGCCTCGATTACATCGAGGTGCGCGAGCTGGCCGTGATCTACAAGGTGAGCATGACGTACTTCGACGAGGCTCCCGCCTCAGCCCCTCCAAGCAAAGCAAGCCGCCGAAGAGCGAAGCGTCCCGGACCCTCCCAGGCGTCCTGAGAGCGCCGCCCTACTCGCCCAGCAGGGCGATCGTGTTGTCCTCGACGCGGTAGATGAGGGGGGCGACCTCGACCTTCGGGTAGAGGGCGCGCAGGCGGAGGGCTTCGGATCGGACGAAGGCGCTTTCGACGCCGATCTCGTGCTGGGGGGCGTGGCGGTCGAAGTGCTCCTCGGCCGAGGCCCGGGTCCAGCCGACGTCGACCAGCCCGGCCACGAACGGCTCGCGGCGGGCGGCAAGCCCGGACATCCCGCAGTTCGTGTGGCCGATCAGCGCGATCGCGCGCACGCCGCCGACCGCGATCGCGTAGGAGACGCGGAACTCGCTCAGGCGCAGGTTCGCGCCGCCGGTGCGCAGGATGAACGCGAAGTTGTCCGGGATGCGCAGGTGCTTGCGGCTGTCCATGCACATGCCGATCAGCAACTCCGGCCGCTCGGCGCGGCCCGGCAGCGGGGCGCCGAGGTCGTGGTAGCGCAGCAGCGCGCCGATCGGCCCGGCGCGCCAACGCTCGGGTATGTCCGCCTCGGAACGGATATCCTTAAGCGCGTGCATGAAAGGGCCGGCGCGGCCTACCGGAGGTGGTCGCGGACCATGCGAACCAGCCCCTCGGTGGCCTTCTCCGGGATCTCCTCGCCTTCCCAGTTGATCGAGAAGTGCGCGTTGCGCTGCGTGGGCTTGATGTAGCGCTCGTACATCGGGAGCACGGTCGTGAGGATCTGGTGGCGGGCGCCCTCGATGTCGCGCTCGCGCTCGGAGACGTCGCGCTCGATGCGGCGCAGCACCGCGGTCGCCAGGCCGGTCGAGACGAAGACCTTGAAATCGTAGAGCTCGAGCAGCTCCGCGGGGCGCAGCGCGTAGATGCCCTCGACGACGAGCAGCGGGCACGGCTTCAAGCGCGTCGTCTCGGCCTTGCGCGTGTGCAAGGCGTAGTCGTAGATCGGCTGCTCGACCGGCTTGCCGGCCTTGAGCTTCCGGACCTGCTCCACCGCGAGCTCGAAGTCCAGGGCCTCGGGGTGGTCGAAGTTGCGCTGCTTGCGCTCGTCGAAGCTCAGGTGGTCGAGCGGCTTGTAATAATGGTCGAGCGAGACGATTTGGCCGGGGATCTTGAGCGTGCCGCATTGCTCGATCAGCATGCGGGCCAAGGTCGTCTTGCCGGAGCCCGAGCCGCCGGCGATGCCCACGACGACGCGATTCGTGCGCTTCATCGTTCGGCGGGCAGGTCCGCGGTCTCGAACATGTCGTCGGAGGATACGATGCGCACACGGCCGGGCGCCAGCTTCAGCGACTCGTAAGCCCAGGCCGACTCGCGGCGCAGCAGCTCCAGCTTGGTTTCCGGAACCATATAAATTTTTTGGCCGTCCTGTTCCTTCGTCTCGATCTGATAGTCCTCGGGCTTCTTGCCCCACATCGGGCCGTCGCTCGTCAACGCCTTCTTCAGCTCCTCCGCCTTGTCCCGGCGCGTGACGATCACGTACTTGAGGTTCTCCGCCTGAAGGTGGCGGCGCAGAGCGGCGTTCATGTCCGCGCAGCCGACCCCATCGATCTTCCTCAGGTAGCCGCCGAGGTACGGCTCCTTGAGGCCGTAGAACGCGTCGTCCAGGCGGCTGCCCAGCATGCGGTCGGCCGTCTCGGCCAAGTTCAGATACAGGACCTTGGCCTTGTTCTTCGCCAGCGCGCATTGCTCCTCGGTCAGCCCGGAGCGTATGAAGTTCTCGAGCTCCCAGGTGATAGCCTTCACGATATGCGGGGCGTACTCGTGCGCGACCGGGCGAACCCAGATGCTGAAGTACTGCCGCGCGCGCGGATAGTTCGGCGACGGGAACAAGGCCCCGGGCCGGCTCTCGAAGTGCTCGACGTAGGAGTAGTCGCCGTAGTTGTAGCCCCGCTGCTCGCGGATCACCTGATAGAGGTGCGAGAAGCTGTCGCGGTGCGTCCCGAACCAAACGTTCGCGACGTAAAGCGGCCAGTAGTCCGGATCACGGCGCGTGATCGACAGCGGGAAGCCCGCGTGGATTCCGGTCGCGATCGCGTTCGGCATCGTGACGATCAGCGCCTCGCGGCCTTTGATCTCCGGAGGCGCGGCGACGGGCTTGTCGGCCGGCGATGCCGCGCCCTCGGCCAAGCCGTCGAGAACCCGCTCCATCTTGGCTTTCATGGCGGAATCCGAGGCGCTCAAGCCTCCGACAACGTGCTTCTTGTCGATGAAGTCCCGGTAAAAGCGCAGCAGATCCTCGCGCCCTATCGCGGCGAGGCCTTTCTCGGTGCCGAGAGTCGGGGCGGCGTACGCGGTGCCCGTGTGGATGTCGTTGTCGAGCGCGGTCAGACCGAGCATCTCGATCTGCTCCAGGCGCAGGCTGGAGCGCAGCTCCTGCAGGGATTCCGCGCGGACGCGGTCCAGCTCCTTCGCGTCGAACAACGGGCGCGTCAGAAGGGGCGCGAGCACGCGGTCGACGTACTCTCCGAAAGCCTCGCGCGGCGCTTGGAACGAAAGGACGATGAGCTCCTTGGAGACCGAGACCCCGGGCATCGCTCCCGAACCCCACGGCCGCGTGATGTCGGCCAGTTTCTCCTTCGTGAGCGGATCCTTCGGATCGCCGGACGAACCCTCGACCAGGAGCCGCGCGGCGAGGGCGGCCAACCCTTCCTTGCCGGGCGGGTCCTGGGCCGAGCCCGCGCGGATCATAACCCGCGCCTGAACGAGCGGCGCCTTGGAATCGAGCGTGATCACCTCGACCGCGGAAGCCGGGGCGGACAGCGCGGCGCCCAGCAGGAAGGCGATCACTTCTTCCTCTCGTAGGCCATCGTGATGACGACCCTATTCGCCGGCGTGAACTGCGCCCGCGCGAGGCGGTCGATGTCCTCCGGCGAGAGCGCCTCGACCGAGGCCAACAGCTTGTCGAGCACGGCCGGATCCCGGTCGAAGCGGTAGTAAAGCGCGAACGTCTCGGCGATCTCGGACGGGCTCGCCAGATCGGAAAGGAAATCGTTGCGGTATTTGCTCTTCACGGCCTTCAAGAGCTCGGCCGCGCCCGGCTGGGAGGAGAAGCTCTTCAACGCCTCCAGCCCGCCCGCGATATCGCCCGCGACGTCGTCGAACAGCGCGCGTCCCTTCGCGGCATATTGATCCTTATAGAGCTGGGCCGTGAGGATGATCGCGCGCGACTCGACGCTCTCGAAGCCGCGGCGCCCTTCCTCGAGGTTAAGGACGCTCGCGGTCTGCTTCTCGTAGCGCAGCTTCTTGTACAGCGGCGCCGCGGGCGAGACCAACAGCTCCTGCAGCAGCTCCGCGGCCGCCGAGTCCGGCGTTCCGGGATGGAAGGCGGGCATGCGGTAGGCGACCCACACCTGCGGTGCGACGTCGGAGTCCCAGGCGATGTGGTCGCGGGTCTTCGACAACCCCTCACCCCCACCCTCTCCCCGCTCCCGCGGGGCGAGGGAGTTCCTAGGTAAGTCCTTCGATGAGGTGCCCTCGCCCGCTTGCGGGAGAGGGTGCCCGGAGGGCGGGTGAGGGGCTTCCTTCGCCTCCCACTTCCCGTACTTCTCGCGTATCTTCGGCAGCAATTTGGCCGGGGTCACGTCGCCGGCGATCACCAGCGCGCAATGGTTCGGGCGATACCATTCGTCGTAGAAGCGGCGGGCGGCCTCGTAGTGGCTCGGCATGTCGATGACGTCCTGGTAGTAGCCCATCGTCGTGTGGCCGTAGGGGCTCCCGGGGAACATCAGCTCGAACAGCCGCTCCTCCATCTTCTCGCCGGGCTGGGAGGCCGCCTTGCGGTATTCGCCGAGCACAGCCCCGGCCTCGGTCTTGAAGGTCTTCTCGGAGAAATCGAGCGAGGTGAAGCGCGCGGCCTCCAGCTCGACGACTCCGGGCGGGTCGCCGGAGCGGTCGAAGTTCGAGATGAAGGTCAGCGGATGGTAGTAGGTGACGTCGAACCAGGTCCAGGCGTTGTTGTGCGTCCCGAGCCGGTTCATGCGCTCCTCGTAGCCGCCGTCCTCGCCGTGATAGCGATGGCGGAACAGGATGTGCTCGAAAAGATGCGCGAGACCGGTGGCGCCGCGCTCGTGCTCCTTGCCCGAGCCGGCCATCACGAGGGTGTTGTAGCTGAGGACGTCCTTGAACTCCGGCGTCTGGATGACGACGACGTCCAGGCCGTTCGGCAAGGTCTCCTTCGTGACCGGGTAGGGGAAGACGCCCGCCAGGGCGGCCCGCGCCGCCAGCAGCAAGGCCGCCGCGGCGACGCGCGCGGGCCTTTTCATTACGCGATCAGGCCGCCTCGACGAGCTGCGGCCGGCGCGAGGGAGACAGCTCCGCGACGGACTCCTCCGCGGCCTGCACGGCTTTCTTGACGTCGGCCGCGGTATGCGCCGCCGAGAGGAAGGCGGCCTCGAGCTGAGCCGGCGGGAAATAGACGCCGCGCCTCAGCAGGCCGTGGAAGAAGCGCGCGTAGCGCTGGACGTCCGCGCGCTTGGCCGAGGCATAGTCGGTCACCGGATGGTCGGCGAAGAACATCGTCAGCATCGAGCCGACGTGGTTGACCTGGACCGGGACCTGGGCCTGGATCGCGGCCTGGCGCAGACGCGACGCGAGGCCCTCGGTCAGCTCGGCGAGCCGCGCGTACGGCGGCGAGCGCCTCAGCGCCTCCAAGGTCGCGAGCCCGGCCGCGACCGCGACCGGGTTGCCCGAGAGCGTGCCGGCCTGGTACACCGGCCCGAGCGGGGCGACCTTGCTCATCAGCGCCTTGCGGCCGCCGTAGGCCGCCAGCGGCATGCCGCCGCCGACGATCTTGCCGAGCACGGTCAGGTCGGGCTCGACCCCGTAGCGGCTCTGCGCCCCGCCGTAGCCCAAGCGGAAACCGGTCACGACCTCGTCCATGATCAGCAGCGCGCCGTGGGCCGAGGCGATCTTGCGCAGCCCCTCGAGGAAGCCCTCCTTCGGCAGCACGACGCCCATGTTCGCGGCCACCGGCTCGACGATCACCGCCGCGATCTGGTCGCCTTCCGCGTGGAAGACCTCCAACACGGCCTCCAGGTCGTTGTACGGCGCGACGAGGGTCTCGCGCGCCCAAGCCTCGGGGACGCCGGCGGAGTCCGGCGTTCCCAAGGTCGTCGCGCCGGAGCCGGCGGCGACGAGCAGGCTGTCGACGTGGCCGTGGTAGGCCCCGGCAAACTTCAGGATCTTGGTCCTTCCGGTCGCCGCGCGCGCCAGGCGCAGCGCGCTCATGACCGCCTCGGTGCCCGAGCTCGTGAAACGGACCAGCTCGATCGAGGGGATCGCCTCGCGTATCATCTCCGCGAGCCGGATCTCCCCCTCGGTCGGCGCGCCGTAGCTCGAGCCGCGCCCGAGCGCGGCCCGCGCCGCCTGGACGACCTTCGGCGCGGCGTGGCCGAGGATCAGAGGGCCCCAGGACAGGCAGAAGTCCAGGTACGCGCGCCCGTCGGCGTCGTAGAAGCGCGCTCCCTTAGCGCGCTGCACGAAAAGCGGGGTGCCGCCCACGGCCTTGAAGGCGCGGACCGGCGAGTTCACGCCCCCGACCAGGACGCCCTGCGCCTGGTCGAAGAGCGAGCGGGATTTCTTTCCGGCGGAGTCGGCAGAAGGACGAGACAAGCGGAACCTCCGATGACGGGCAGGCTATCAAATAGCCCGTCTATCCGGCCAGCCAGCGGGCGGCGTCGAGCGCGTGGTAGGTCAGGATGAAATCGGCCCCGGCGCGCTTGATCGAGGTCAGAGACTCCAGGACCGTCCGCCGCTCGTCGATCCAGCCGCGCTCGGCCGCGGCCTTGATCATCGCGTACTCGCCCGAGACGCTGTAGGCGGACGTCGGCAAACCGAAGCGCTCCTTGACCTTGGAGAGCACGTCGAGGTAGGCGAGCGCGGGCTTGACCATCAGCATGTCCGCGCCCTCCTGCACATCCAGCGCGGCCTCGCGCAGCGCCTCGGCGGCGTTGGCGGGGTCCATCTGGTAACCGGAGCGGTCGCCGAAGCGCGGCGGCGACTCGGCCGCGTCGCGGAACGGGCCGTAAAACGCGCTCGCGTACTTGACCGCGTACGAAAGGATCGGAATATGCTGGAAGCCGCCCTTGTCGAGCGCGGAACGGATCGCCTGCACCATCCCGTCGGTCATGCCGCTCGGGGCGATCACGTCGGCCCCGGCCTCGGCCTGACTGACCGCGGTCTTCGCGATCAGGTCCAGCGTCGCGTCGTTATCGATCTCGTAGTCCGTCTCGTGCACCTTCTCGATCAACGCGACCGTGCCGCCCGGGGCGACCTCGTAACTCTTGGCCGCCCCGCGACGCGGATGAATGATCCCGCAATGCCCGTGGTCGGTGTACTCGCAGAAGCACAGGTCGGCGAGCAGCACCATGTCGGGAACCGCGTCCTTCGCGGCCCGCAGGGCCTGTTGGATCACGCCGTCCTTCGCGTGCGCGCCGGAGCCCCGCGCGTCCTTCTTGTCCGGGATGCCGAACAGGATCGCCGCCGGAATCCCGAGCGAGCGCGCGTGCTTGAGCTCCTTGACGAGCAAATCGATCGTGAGCTGCGCCTGGCCGGGCATCGAGGCGATCGGCCGCCGCTCCTCGCGCCCGAAACGGATGAAGTACGGCATCACGAGGTCGCCGGGATCGAGGGCGGTCTCGCGTATCATGCGCCGCAGGCCGGGATGCTGGCGGAGACGGCGGAGGCGCTGCGCGGGGAAGGCCATCGACGAGATTTTAGGATTTCCCCGTCGGCAAGTAAAGGCGGCCTATCTGGGTTTGGGCGGGGGCGGAACGGGCAGGCCGCGCGAGGCATCGCCCGCCGAGGGCGCCTGGGGCGACATCATCCCCGGCGGCGTGACGACCGGCTCGTGGTCCGGCTCGGTTTCCGGGGCCGCGGGAGGAATCTCCTCGCCTTCCCGCGCGGGAGCCGCGATGCCGTCGGCGTCCGCGCCCGCGCGGTGGTAGCGGTAAACCAAAATCCCCCCGCCGGACAGATCGGCGTCGATCATGCCGCCGATGTCCTTGCGTCGTCCCGCCGCGCCGAGAGCCTTCGCGATCTGGCCGGACGCCGCCTTCTTCGAGGTGATCCAGTACTCGCCCGAGTCGCGCCAGCCGGGCTCAAGCACCGCCTCGAGGACGCCCTCGACGACCTTGCGGTAGATGTCGTTGGTGCAGATGAAGATGAAGGACGGGAGCTTGGCCTGCCCCTGGAGCGAGTAAATCATCACCGGGAACAAGCCGAAATTCTTTTGCTTGTGGGCCTCGATCGCTTTGTAGAGGTCGTCCCACTTGTCGGCGACCGACTTATCGGTCGCGATGACCTTCTCGCTCATCCCCTTCTCGCGCCTCGGCTTCGTGAGCCCGCTGCGAATATCCTGAGGCTGGGCGAACACGGTCATGGCGAACGCCGACAGGCACGCGAGGGGCGCGAGCATCCGCTTCATGTCCACGAAAGGTTAACAGGCGCCTCCCGCGTTTTCAAGACGCCGGACCGCCGTTAGGGCCCTATAAAGGAATGATAATATAGGACCGTTCGAACGCCGCGTTTTAACGTGTTTTCTCTCCCTGCCGGCCTTCTCCTGATTCTTTCGGCTCCATTGCGAGCCGCGAATGTCTCGGCCGTTCGGACCGAGCCTCAAGGCGCCGAGGTCGAGGCCTCCGCGGTCGCGGTGACCTTCGACAGGCCGATGGCCGTCCGCGTCGGAACGGCGGCGGCCTGCATCGAGCTCGAGCCCCGCGCCGAGGGACGTTGCGCGTGGGTGGACTTCGACCGCTTGGTCTTTCGTCCGGCAAGCCCGCTGCCGGGGGCCACGCGCTTCTCGGCCCGCGTCCGCGCGGGACTGCGCTCCGAGATCACCGGCGAGACCTTGGACTCCGACGTCGCCTGGACCTTCGAGACGCCGCGGCTTCGCGTCCTGAAGACCTGGCCCGAGGACGGGGCGGCGTGGGTGCCCTCCACTGCCGCGATCCTTGTCGCGTTCAACCTTCCGATGGACGCCTCGCGCGCCGCTGTCGCGATGCGTTTGATCAAGTATCCGGAGGCCTCCCAGGAATCGTTCGCGCTGCGCCGTCCGACGCCGGAGGAGATGGCGCGGCTGGGCTCGGACTCGGCTTCGATCGTTTTGGCCGCCGCTCCCACGCGGCCGCTCGAGCGGGAGCGCTCCTACGCCTTGGTCTTGGACGCGGGCTTGAAGCCCGCCCTGGGCGAGTTGGGCCTCCCGCGCGAGACGCGCCTGCGCTGGGAGGCGCCGTACGCCTTCCGTTTCCTGGGCGCCGAGCCGGCGGAGCGCTTCTGCCTGCCCGCGCGACTGTCGCTGGCCTTCTCCGATCCGCCCGATCCGAGCGATCTACGGTCTCGCCTGCGGGTCTCCTCGGCCGCGACGGGGAACCTCCGTTTCGTCGAGCGCCGCGATCCGGAGGCGCGCCGCGTTTGGATCGACGTCGAGGGCCTGGAGCTTTCGACCGGAACCGTCGCCGCGGGACGCATCGAGCCCGGTTTGAAGGATTCCTTCGGCGCGACGCTGGGCGAGGCCCGCTTCGAATGGCCGGCCGGCGGCTTCTGCCCGTCCGCGCGTCTCGTCTCCTCCGCGACGATCGAGACCGAGTCCGAGGCTCGGGTTTCCGCCGAGCTGACGAACGTCTCCGGAGGCCGGCTGCGGCTGACACGGATCAAGCCTGATGAGCTCGTTCCCGCCCTGCGGCGGCTCGCGGAGGAGCGAGACGGAGGCGCGCCTTACCGCTCCCCCGACGTCGACGTCGCCCTGCGGGCCAGCGCGGCGCCCGATGCTCCGGAACGCCGCATCCTCGATATCGGCGGCGTTCTCGGCGACGCGGGAGGCGCGGTTCTCATCGAGCTGGAACCGGCCGCCCTGCCGGAGGAGCGGCGCATCATCAGCGTCACGAAGACCGCGCTTTCGCTCGAGCTCGGGCCGGCCTCCGGCCTCGCGCGCTCCTCCTTCATCAAGACGGGCGCCCCCCAGCCGGACGTCGCCCTCCAGCTGCGCGACCGGACCAACCGCGTCCTGTGGAGCGGCACGACGAACGCCGGGGGCCTCGCTCGTACTCCCGGCCTGCGCGCCTTGGGCGGCGCGGCCGAGGACGGGGTGTGGCTCTTGGCGCGGAAGAAAGACGACTTCGCCTTCCTGTCCAGCGCGCCCCGGACGTCGAGCGAGGCCGCCCCCGGAGACGGCCTCGTCCAAGCGCGGGCCGAGCCGCCTCCGATCGCCCAGGGCGCGAGCGTCTCTTCTCCCGCGATCCTCTCGCCGCTCTTGCCCGCGTTCGCGCGCGTCGGCGACGCTTTCAGGGGCGGACTGCGGCTGAGGAACGACTCGATCGAGGAATCCTCGGGGACCTTGATCGCGTCGTGGTCCGGAGACGCCGCGGCGGCGTTCGGCGAGGAGTCGAGATCCTTCAGCCTCAAGCCCGGCGAGGCGCGCGATTTCCCATGGGACCTGACGGCCCTCGCGACCGGACAGCTCCGCCTCGCCGCGCGCGCGACGGCCTCCAGCCGAACCTTCGACGCCTCGGCGACGCTGGATATCCGCCGAGCCTTGCCGCCCGAGCAGCCCTGCGTGTTTTTCGCGGCTTCCGGCCCGGCTTCTTTCCCGATCGAAAGCCCTCCCGGCACCGAGTCGCTCGAGCTGCGCCTCTCGGCTCGGCCGGATCTCGTTCCGGCGGCCCGCGCGCTGCTCGCCGCCGAGGACTCGACCTTGCCCTCGCGGCTGGGAGCGTTGATTCCTTTCCTGGCCCGCGTCGGCGGCGACGGCGCGGCGCGCTCGGCGGCTCAAGCCGCCCTCGCGGCTCTTCCCGCCTACCAGCGCGACGAGGGCGGCTACGGCCTTTGGCGCGAGGCATCCCGCCCCGCCCCCCTCTGGACCG
Source organism: uncultured Elusimicrobia bacterium (assembly GCA_964566245.1). Taxonomy (GTDB): domain Bacteria; phylum Elusimicrobiota; class Elusimicrobia; order CAZMIB01; family CAZMIB01; genus CAZMIB01. The sequence goes on from CAZMIB010000035.1 coordinate 17,158, forward strand.
CCGAAACCTTGCGCCTGCTCGCCTTGGTCCGAGCCCGCGGGCTCGCGTTCGACGAACCCGCCGCCCGCCGCGCCTTGGACCGCCTGCGGGAGAACCTGAACGCGGCCCCGGCCGAGGGAACGACTTTTCAGGAAGACGCCCTCTCGCGCGCCGCCGCCGTCCGCGCTTTGGCGGCCTGGGGCCGGCGCGACGACTCCTCGATGAACAGACTGTGGGCGCTCAAGGATCTCCTGCCCCTTCAAGCCTTGAGCGAGCTGACCGGCGCGCTGTCGTCCTTGGGCGACCGCCGCAAGAACGAGGCGGCGGGCGCCGTTCTGGCCAAGCTCGCCCTCGAGGGAGCGGCCGCCCGCACGCGCTCGATCGCGCGCGCCCTCGAGGTCCTGGTCGAGGCGGGCGCGCCCGCCGCCGACCGCGAGAGCGCGGCGGAGGCTCTGATGAGCCGGCGCTCCGACGGACGCTGGGCGGACGGCCCGGAGAACGGCGCGGCGGTCTTGGCCTTGGCGCGGCACTTCGAGAGCTTGGGCCCGCCCTCGATCTCGGCCCGGACGCGCTTCGCCGGGGCGGAATGGAGCCTGGCGCCCGGGGAAAGCGACGCCGCGAGGACGTTCGGCCCGGAAATTTCGATGTTCGCCTTTCCGCGCCTGGAGCTGGAGTCCGCGGGAACGGCGCGGGTCTCGGCTTGCTGGAGGCTCACGCCGCTGGCCAAGCCTCCGCTCTCGGAAGGGCTGAGGATCGACCGCGCTCCGGGACCCGAGCGCTTCCAGGCCGGGCGAGAGTACGAGCTCGCCGTCGCGGCCTCCGCCCCCGCCGCGCTGACCGGCGTTAACATCGAGGCGCCCCTCCCGGCCGGCTTCGTCCCGATCGACTCTCCCGCCCCGCCCGGCGCGCGGGTCGAGCTGCGCGCCGACCGCGTCGTCTTTCTCGTCGAGCGGCTGGCCGCGGGGGAGACGCGCTTCGCCTACCGCGTCCGGGCGGCGACCCCGGGCCTGTTCCGCCGCCCCCCGCCCTCGGCTTTCTCGCTCGGCGAGGGCGCACGCGCGCGCGGAGAGGCCGACAAGGTGGAAATCCTCCCCTGATGGCGGTACAATCCACGGCGTGACGATACTGCCGGCGGGCAAGCTGCCCAACGAGCTGCTCGGCCCCCTGCTCCGGCGCTACGCGACCGCCGCCCCGGACGTGCTGCTCGGGCCGGCCGTCGGCGAGGACGCGGCGGCCGTGGCCGTGGGAGGCAAGGTCCTGATCGCGGCGACGGACCCCGTGACCTTCGCGGTCGAGGACATCGGCTGGTACGCGGTCACGATCAACGCGAACGACGTCGCGACGCGCGGCGCCGCCCCCCGCTGGTTCCTCGCGACCGTGCTGCTGCCCGAGGGACGCACCTCGGCGAAGGAGGCGGAGGACGTCCTCCGCCAGGTCCACCAGGCGTGCCGCGAGCTCGGCGTCTCGCTGATCGGCGGGCACACCGAGATCACCGCCGGCATCGGCCGGCCGATCCTTTCGGGCTGCATGCTGGGCCTCGCCGACCGCGGCGAGGTCATCCGCACCTCCGGGGCCCGTCCGGGCGACCTGCTGCTGCTCAGCAAGGCGCTCGCAATCGAGGCGACGGCCTTGCTCGCGCGCGAGAAGGCGGCCGAGCTGCGGCGCCATTTCCCGCCCGCCTTCCTGCACCGCTGCCGCGGCCGCCTGGCCGAGTTGAGCGTCGTGCGCGAGGCGCACCTCGCGCCGCGTCACGGGCGCGTCAACGCGATGCACGATCCGACCGAGGGCGGCCTCTCGCAGAGCCTCCACGAGCTCGCGGAGGCCGCCGGCGTCGCGGTCGAGGTCGACGAGGACGAGATCCCCGTGTTGGAGGAATGCCAGGCGCTGTGCCGGCACTTCGGCATCGACCCCATGGGCGCCCTGGCGTCCGGGAGCCTGCTGTTGAGCGTCCCCCGGCGCGACGCGGAGAGGATCATCCGGGGCCTGCTGCGCTCCGGCGTCCCCTGCAAGCCGATCGGCCGCGTGGCGAAAGGCGCGGGGGCCTGGCTCGTCCGCGCGCGCGGGCGCAAGCCGCTGAAGCGCTTCGCGCGCGACGAGATCGCGCGCGTTCTCGCCTGAGAATCGCGCCGCGCCGGACCGTTGGACCTATTTTACCGTAGACCCTTTGCCGACATGATCATAGGTCCAAAGACCTATGCCCTGCCGGGACGCCGCCGGTATCATACGGCCTTAGAGGATTCAGCTCATGAGACTATTCGAAGAAGATCTGCAGTCGTCCCTCGACGACGCCACCACCGTGGAGTGCCCGCATTGCGGGGAGTCGCTCGACATCCCCCTCAGCCCCGGCGCGCGCCGCCAGCGCGTGACCGAGGAGTGCGGCCGCTGCTCGCGGACCGTCGAGGTCCGCGTCGAAATGGCCGAGGAAGGCGTCATGATCGACGCCTTCCCCGCCTAAGCGCCCGACACCCTACCGACGACGGTCGCCGTCGCCCCCGGCCGCGCTCCGCACTTGCGGCCGGGGTCTTTCAGCGTTACACTTAGCGCATGCCCATGGGGGGCGTCGCGCGCGTCCTCTCGGCCGCCGCGGTCGTCGCCGCGACGACCGGGCTTCAGCTCAGGCTGAACCGGCCGCCGTTTCCGGCCGCCGTGACTCCCTCCGACCCCTACGCCGGCCGCACGTTGAGCGTCGAGGCCCCCGCGTCCCCGGGGGCCTTCTGCCTGTACGCGGGCAAGCGCTATCCCTTCATGCGGACGCGCGACGGGCGCTGGCGGGCTTTGGTCCCGATCCCCTTGGAGGAGCCCGCGGGCCGGAGGCCGCTGCTGGCCTTCGACGGCGCCTCCTCGCGCCTCGCGCCGGCCCGCTCGGCCCAAGCCTGGCTGGACGTGCGCCGCCTGGAGCTGCCGCTGCGCACGATACGCCTGCCCAAGGGCAAGCTCAAGCTGTTCGAGGACCCGCACGTCCCCGAGGCGCGCAAGACGATCGAAGCGGCTCTCGGCGGCCTCTCGGGCGACCAGCTTTGGTCCGGCCTTTTCGCTCTGCCGGTCGACGGAAGGCGCACGAGCCCGTTCGGCTCCCCGCGCCGGCTCACGACCGGCAAGCGCTACGTGCACAAGGGCCTCGACCTCGCCGCGCCTCTGGGCGCCCCCGTCTCCGCGCCGAACCGCGGCGTCGTCCTGCTGGCCGGGGAGTTCCCGCTGCAGGGCCGGCTCGTGCTGATCGACCACGGCCAGGGCGTGATGAGCATGGTCCAGCATCTGCGCTCGATCAAGGCCCGCCCGGGCGACGCGGTCGAGAAGGGGACGCTGCTGGGCTCGGTGGGCTCGGAGGGGATCTCGACCGGCTCGCACGTGCACTGGGGGCTTTACGTCCACGGCCAACCCGTCGACCCCGAGGAGTGGACGCGGCGGACCTTCTAGAATCTCCATGCTCTGGGCCGACGCCGTCTCGACGCGCCCGGATCTCGGCGAGGCCGCCGACGAGGCCTCGCGCGCCGTCCTGCGCGCCCTCGGCCGCAAGCCCGACCTCGTCTGCGCGTTCGTCTCGCCGCACCACGCG
>CAZMIB010000036.1:0-20663 GCA_964566245.1 uncultured Elusimicrobia bacterium
CCTCCGCCCGCCCGAGGCGGGCGACCGGGGGCCCCTCGGTGTCGGCCGCTTCGCGGCCGCCCCGACACCCCCTGAGGCCACGTGACGCGGCCTGCCGCGCTTCGCGCGGCTCCCCCTGCGGGCGAGGCTCGCTCCACCCCCGGCGGTCCCCGCGCCCAGGCAGGTCGATGATGAAGAAATTACTGTTGGCCATCGTATGCGCCATGCGATCCGCTAGTCTCGGGCATGCAGATGATCACTCGGGCTGGTCGTGGGCGTTGGAATTTGAAGGGAAATCAACCAATGAATGGATTGGAGACGAGCGGGCGGAGGGCTTGATCGCCGCGGCCGTACCGTCAAAGCTGAAGCTCGGGAAGCTGACGCTCGGTCGTTTCTTGTCGGGGCCGCCCGATCCGGTTATCGTCCATGAGAAACTTGTGTCCCTCTCCGCCTGCCAAGCGCACAACTGCGGCGCCAAGGGTTTTCTTTGGATAGATACGGAACATGATGCAGGAGTTGGAGCGATTTTCGACGGTGAGGGCGCGTTGATGGTTGGATCCAATGGAGTTGGGCCGAAGGAACTGCCTCAGAGGGCGCTCAGTTCGATGCGAGAGTGGATTAGCGAGCATGATTTGGCGGTGACGTCGGCAAAATTCATGGGAAAGGACGGCAAGACCTCGCCGCTGTCAGTCTCCGATTTTTCTAGGAGTCAACGCTTTGAACCGCCTCGCGGCGGACCCAGCTTCGACTGCCGAAAAGCCTCAACCGCGATTGAGAGGACCGTCTGTGGAGATCCGAGGCTTGCGAAGGCGGATTTGGACCTCGCGGCCTATTATGACGGAATACGACGAGGGCATTCGACCACCCGGGCCAGAGCCCAACTTGCCCAGTTTCAGAAAGATTGGATCAAACGGCGGAACATCGATTGTGCATCGAGCCGGGACATGGCGGAATGCCTGCTCAAGACGTACAAGGAACAGCGCGCCGCGCTGGGGCATTGGCTTCCCAAGGATTAGCGTTGTCCGTAAATTGATTCTCAAGGAGCGAACATGCCGAGGAAGAAGATTACCGTGGTCGGGGCCGGGAATGTCGGGGCCACTCTTGTGCAGCGCCTCGCCGAGATGGATTTGGCGGATATCGTCGTCGTCGATATTCCGCAGACCGAGAACATGCCGGCGGGGAAGGCGCTCGATATCATGGAGTCCGGGCCCATCTATGGGTACGACACTCGCGTGACCGGGGCGACGTCTTATGAGCCGACGGCGGGGTCGGATGTCGTGGTCATCACGGCGGGGATTCCTCGCAAGCCGGGGATGAGCCGGGATGATTTGCTGAACACCAACGCGGGTATCGTGCGCTCGGTGACGGAGAACGTCGTGCGGTTCTCGCCGAACTGCATCCTTATCATCGTCTCGAACCCGCTCGACGCCATGTGCCTCGTCGCGCTGCGGACGTCGCGCTTCCCGAAGTCGCGCGTCATCGGCATGGCGGGGGTGCTCGACTCGGCGCGGATGCGGACCTTCATCGCCGAGGCGCTCGAAGTCTCGACCGAGAACGTGCACGCGATGGTGCTCGGCGGTCATGGGGATACCATGGTGCCCTTGCCCCGCTTCTCGACCGTCGCGGGGATTCCGATCACCGAGCTTTTGCCGAAGGAGAAGATCGAGGCCATCAACCAGCGCACGCGCGACGGCGGGGCGGAGATCGTGAAGCTGCTCAAGACCGGCTCGGCGTACTACGCGCCCTCGGCATCGACGGCCGAGATGGTGGAGGCGATCCTTTTGGATAAGCGCAAGGTTTTGCCCTGCGCCGCGTATCTTGAGGGCGAGTACGGCATCGACGGCGTGTACGTCGGGGTCCCGTGCAAGCTCGGGAGCGGCGGCATAGAGCAGGTGCTGCAGCTCAACCTGTCGGTCGAGGAGCGGATCGCCTTGCAGAAGTCGGCCTCGGCGGTCAAGGAGCTCGGCGCGGCGCTGAAGTAAGCGCGCGAGAACGATGACCGCGACCGCTGTCCCCGCCCGCCCCGGCTTTCTCGCGTACGTCCGCGAGAGGCTGGTCTTCAAGGCCTACGAGATCGAGGAGCTCGCCGACCGGTGGTTCTTCCGCCCGGCGGGCGCGGTCGTGGCCTATCTCGCGTACCTCACGCCGATCAGCCCCAACGGCCTCACCATCCTGGGGGGGCTGGTCGGCGTGGCCGCCGCGTCGCTGGCGTACTTTCCGGGCAAGGCCTGGTCTTGCTTCGCGGGCCTCATCCTGCACAGCGTGATCGACTCGGCCGACGGGCAACTCGCGCGGCTGAGGGGGCAGATGTCGGTCGAGGGACGGATCCTCGACGGCCTGGCCGGCTACGCGGTGTTCACCACGCTGTACCTCGCGATCGGCCTGGGCCACGTCGCGGCCGGGGGCTCGGCGTGGATATTCCTGCCGGTCGTGCTCGCGGGCCTGAGCCACGCCTGCCAGGCGTCGATGTACGACTACTACCGCAACCAGTACATCGACTACGGCATCAAGGGCCGCCTGCCCTCGCGCGAGACCCCGGACCCGGTCACCGGCTGGGGGCGGGCGCTGTCGTTCGCGTACGGGGACTACGACGTGCTGCAGCGCTTCCTGGCGCGGCCGCACGTGCGCCTCGAGGCCGAGCTCAAGCGCCGCTTTCCGAGCGGAACGCTTTCGCCCGAGGCGGCGGCCGCCTACCGGCGGCGCAACTACTGGATGGTCCGCGGCTGGAACGTGTTCGGCGACAACACGCGCTTCTACGTCGTCGCCCTTTGCGCGTGGCTCGGGCGCATGGAGGCCTTCCTCGTCGCGAGCCTGGTCGTTCTGAACGCCGTCTTCATCCTTCTCTGCGCCGTCCAGGCCGTCCAGGACGCGCGCCTCTCCCGGGAGCTCTGATGCTTCTGGCGGCCGACGTCGGAAACACGAACGTCACCGTCGGAGCCTTCGAGGGCGGGCGCCTGCGCCGGCTGTGGCGCCTGGCGACGGACCCGCGCAAGACCTCCGACGAGTACGCCGCGACGTTGCGCGGCCTCATCGAGTCCCCGCGGCGCGGAGGGGAAGGCCGTCCGGTCGACGGCTTCGCGATCGGCAGCGTCGTGCCCGCGCTGACCCCGACGTTCGAGCGCGTCGCGCGCGAGCATTTCGGCGTGACGCCCCTCGTCGTCGGGCCCTCGACGCCGCTGGGCCTCAAGCTCAAGGTCGACGAGCCGCGCCAGGTGGGCGCCGACAGGATATTGAACGCGCTGGCCGCCTGGAAGCTGTACGGCGCCCCGGCGGTCGTCCTCGACTTCGGCACCGCGACCACCTTCGACTGTCTCTCCGCGCGGGGGGAGTACCTCGGCGGAGCGATACTGATCGGCCCCGAGCTGATCGCGCGGGCGCTGGCGGAGAACACCGCGAAGCTCCCGCGCGTGGCGATCAAGCCGGCGCGGCGCTTCATCGCGCGCAGCACCGAGGAGTGCATTCAAGTCGGGCTGTACCACGGCTACCTGGGGATGGTCGAGCGGGTCCTGGACGAGACGCTGCGCGAGCTGCGCGCGCCGCGCGCGCGCGTGCTGGCGACGGGGGGGCTCGCGGGGCTGTTCGCGGACGGGATCAAGCGCCTGGACCGCGTGGCGCCCGATCTGACGCTTCAGGGCCTGAGGCTGGCCCACGAGTTGAGCGGAACGAGGAGGAAACGGACCGATGCGGACCGACGCTGACCGCCGGACAAGGACGGCCTGGCTGCTGCCCCTGCTTCTCTCGCCGCTCGCCGCCGCGCGCGCGGAGGCGGCCGAGACGCTGTTCGGGGACTTCGCTCAGTTCGCGACCGCGGACAACGTCCAGTACTTCGCCAAGGACATCGGCGGGATCATCGGCTCCGGGACCTCGCACACCGGGCGCATCCTCGGCTTCGCCGGCTTCTCGGCGGGGTTCCACGACGCGTACCAGTTCAAGCCCGACATCCGCGACGAGATCATGAACAAGTCGGGGACCACGGCGTTCCAGTTTCCCTTCTTCCAGGCCGAGATCGGCCTGCCGCTTAAGTTCGACGGCTTCATACGCGGCTTCAGCTACGAGGGCTTGACGGTCGCGGGCGGGGGGCTGCGCTACGGCATCTTCACGGTGACCGACCTGCCGGGCGCGCCGCAGGCCCTGCTGGCCCTCGACGGGGAGTCGTTCGTGCACACCGCGTTCGCGGGCAGCCACTTCGGGGCGGACATCATCTTCTCGGTCACGATGCCGTACTGCAAGCCCTACATCGGCGGGGGGGTGGACCGCACGCGCCTGCTCGTGAAGCAGTCGCCGGATCCGACGCTGGACGACCAGATCTTCATCACCTACGGCTCGCGCTTCGACGCCGGCGTGACCATCAACCCGCTCCCGTTCACCTTCGTGAACATCGCGGGCACGCTGCGCCACGGCAGCCCCGGCCTCGAGATGGGAGCCGGGGCCAGGTTCTAGGCGCGGAACCGGCCTTTAAAGGACTTGTCCATCTCGCGCTCCAGGTCGCGCTTCTTGATCGACTCGCGCTTGTCGGGGCCGCGCTTGCCTTTCGCGAGGCCGAGCGCGACCTTGGCCCAGCCGCGCTTGAAGTAAAGCTCCAGCGGAATCAACGTCAGGCCCTTGCCCTGCAGTTGGCCGCGCAGGCGCTCGAGCTCGCCGCGCTTGACCAGCAGCCGCCGCGTCCGCGTCGGCTCCAGCGGCGTCCCGGTGTTCAGCTTGTACGGGGCGATGTACAGGCCGTAGAGGTTGAGCTCCCCGCGCTCAAGCAGCGCGAAGCCCTGGTCGAGGCTGACCTGCCCGGCCCGCATCGATTTGACCTCGGGCCCCTTCAGCACCAGCCCGGCCTCGAGGGACTCGAGGATGTGGTAGTGATGGTGGGCGCGCCGGTTCGTGGCGACGGAGGAGCGCTCCTCGTCCGTGTCCCCTTTCTTCACCTCGGCATCTTACCTATTTTGCGCGGCCTCCATCGGCTCCCGGCCGCGCGGGAATTATAAGCTTGGAATGGCTATCCTCGCCTCGCTCGCCGCGGCCCTGCTGGCGTACGCGGCCGGGTTCCATGACGGGAACCGGACCTTGAAGCCCGGGCAGTGCGCGATAGTTCGCGAGGGACAGTCGATCCCAGTCGGCGCCAACGTCACGGTCACCGCCGTGAAAGGCCAGATCGAGGTCCGCCAGCCGTGAGATGTTCAGTGACCTCCCAGGGGTGAGCGAAGATAAGACGCCCCGGGTCCCCCTGGAAATGGGAGCAAAAACCCGCTATTCTATGGCCGCATGAACGTCCGAAACTCGCGTCCGTCCAAGCCGGAGGATTTGGCCGCGCTCGGGGCCTTCCTGGCCCTCGGCGGTCCAAGCTTGTCCGCCGAGGTCGTGGCCCAGGCGTTCCCGGGCCTCGAGCTTTTCGAGTACCGGCCCGGGGCGGTGATCGTGCGCGAGGGCGAGAGCGGAGGAGACGTCCACTTCGTGCACTCCGGCAGCGTGCTGGTCGTCCACGGCCGGCCGGGCACGGACGCGCGCGAGGTGGCCCGCTTGGGGCGTGGCGAGATCTTCGGGGAGATCGCCGTGCTCGAGAGCCGCCCCCGCACCGCCAGCGTGCTCGCGGCCGGAGAGTCGGTCGTCTGGAGGATCCCGGCTGCGGAATTCCGCGCCTTCCTGGCGTCCCGTCCCGCTCTGGCCGCCGGCCTCCGCGAGCAAGCCGAGCGCCGCCTCCGCCGCCTTTCCGAGTACCGACCGGCCTAGAAAAGAGCACCGGTCTCGCCGAGCCGTTGCCCGACTCCGTCGCAAACTGCTAAGGTACGAGCCCGTTTCCGACGATGCCCATCCGTCCGCTTCGGCTTTCCCCACGTTCGTTCCGTTTCACGTTCGAAATTCGCTTGAAGAGGCTTCCCGGTCCATGAGCCCCCGCCTGGAGACCTGCGTGGTTCTCGCGGGCTGCTTGCTATTTGTCCTCCTGGCCTCTGTTCCGGCGTATCGGCAATCGGCCACCTTTGACGAGCCAGTCCATCTTGCGGCGGGATGGAGTTATTTGAGTGCCGGCGATTTCCGCATGAATCCGGAACATCCGCCCTTGCTCAAGGAATGGGCCGCCTTGCCGCTCTTGGCTATGGCGGTTTGGCCTCGGGACATGGACGTGGGATCGGGAGCCGACGGAAAGCCCTCGACAAGCCTCGCGGTCCTGCGCCGCGCCTGGGCGATGGGACTCGCGATGCCGGCGGCGGAGTCGGCGTTCGCCCGGAATTTCCTGTACGGCGTCAAGGATTCGGTTTTGGCGCGCTACGGCGCGTCGGATCCTCAGTATCTTCCTACGACCGTGGCTTTTACGCGCGACGACTTCCACAACGACGCCGACCGCCTGCTGTTCGCGGCGCGGGTTCAAATGATACTCGTCGGGACCCTGCTGGCGTTCTTGATTCATGCGTGGTCCCGCGATCTTCACGGCGGCGCCGGGGCGGCGATTTCACTGTGCTTGTTCATCTTTAATCCCGAGTTCCTAGGGCACTCGGGGGTCGTCGCCACCGACGTGGGCCTTTCGGCCTGCTTTTTCGGGGCGATTTATTTTCTGTGGCGCGCGTGCCGGCGATTGGATTTCGGTGCTGCCGCGGGAACGGCCTTTTTCGTCGGATTATCCGCGGCTTCAAAATTCTCGGCCGTCCTTTTGCTGCCGATCTTCACCACCCTGGGGCTGGCTCGCTGCATTTCCTCGGAGCCTTGGCCTGTTTTCGGGGAGAATCGTCTCCGGGCGGCGCAGAAAGCGCTTGTTATGGCCGTCTTGGGAGCCGCCTGCGTGTGCGTCGCATGGGTGATGGTCTGGGCGGCGTACGGTTTTCGCTACGACGCGGCGCGAGATCCCTCCCGGGCGGCGGTTACGCAACGAGAGGCGGGCGGTCCCTCGGCCGTTGAGGCCCGGTTGCCGATCGAGGCCGCGCTTGCGCTTGGAGCGTCGCTCGGCGCTCATCCGGGTTCGACCGAGTCCGAAGCCTTGGAGAGGCTGCTTCGCGACCCTGGCTCCGTACGCCTCGGCGCTGGCGCGCGGCTTCTTCGATTCGCCGCGCGGAGGCGGCTCCTTCCGGAGGCCTATCTTTTCGGCCTTGCCAGCGCGTCGCTTCGATCCCTCGATCGCGGCGCCTTCTTGTTCGGCCGCCTCTCCACTAGCGGCTGGTGGTACTACTTTCCCGCGGCGATGCTCGTGAAAACGCCGCTGGTCGCGTTACTGGCGATCGTCGCGGCCCTTGGTCTCGCCGGCAAGAAGGCCTGGGCGGGGGAAGAGCGACTGAGGCTGGCGTTCTTGCTCGTTCCGGCGGCGGTTCTTCTCGCGGCCGCGATGTCGGCGAAACTGAACATAGGGCATCGCCATATCCTGCCCGCGTACCCCTTCTTGTTCGTCCTATGCGGGAACTTGGCGGGATGGAGGCCGAGAATCTCGCGTCGATCAAGGCAAGTTCTCGGGGCCCTCGGTTTGGCCGCCGTCGCGGCCGGCGCCTTCGTCGTTTGGTCGCCGCCATGGCGCCCCGCCTTCGTGGGTTCTCATTATCTCGCTTATTTCAATGAGCTGGCCGGAGGACCGCGTAACGGGTTCCGCGTTCTTGCCGATTCCAACGTGGACTGGGGTCAGGATTTGCCGGCTTTGAAAACCTGGTTGGAGGCTCGTCATATCCGTGAGCCGATCCAGTTGTGCTATTTCGGCATGGCTGATCCGCGCTTCTACGGCATACCTTTTATCAACATGCCCGGCGGGTCATTGCTGGCTCCGCAGACCGAGTTTCCAAGAGAAATTCACGGTTACGTCGCGATCAGCGCGACTCAACTCGCCGGTCCGTACTTCGATTCGAGGCTGCGCGAGTCTTGGAGAACCTTGCTGTCCCGAGCGGAACTCGTAGGCAACCTCGGCTACTCGATCTATGTCTACCGCCTCTAAGGGGCGGCCGATGCCGCTTTCGGTGGTGATCCCCGCGTATAATGAGGAAGCGCGGTTGGGAGCCACCATGGATCGTCTTCTGGGCTTCCTGCGAGAGCGCTTCTCGGGGCTCGAGCTCATCGTCGTGGATGATGGCTCGACGGACGGTACGGCAAGGCTCGTCCAGGAGGCCGGCGCGCCGGAGGTGAAGCTGATCCGTCTTGAGCGGAATCGAGGCAAGGGATTTGCGGTGCGACGCGGCATGCTCGAGGCCTCGGGGGATCCCGTCTTGTTCACCGATGCGGATCTTTCGACGCCCATCGAGGAGTTGGAGAAGGCCCTCGCCTGCCTTTCGTCGAAAGCCGACGTCGCGATCGCCTCGCGCTCGCTTCCGGGTTCCGACGTCCAGGTTCGGCAAACTTTTTTGCGCGAGAGCATGGGGAAGACCTTCAATTTTTTCGTTCGAATCGTCTCCGGGCTGCCGTTCATCGACACTCAATGCGGCTTTAAATGCTTCACGCGCGCCGCCGCCCGGGCCATATTCTCCCGCGCGACTTTGGACAGCTTTGCGTTCGATGTCGAGGCGTTGATGATAGCGAAAGAGTTGGGCCTCAACGTCCGTGACTTTCCGGTTCGCTGGCGCAACTCTCCGGATAGCCGGGTGCGTTTGCTGGACGACTCGACAAGAATGCTCGTGGACCTCACAAGGCTGCGTTTGCGCCGGGGGGCCGTAATTTCCTAAAATACACTTCCTTCGATTTAGGGCGGGTGGCGGAATGGCAGACGCGTACGGCTCAGGACCGTATGGCCGCAAGGCCTTGAGGGTTCAAGTCCCTCCTCGCCCACTTTACTTGTAAATTGTGACTCAGGTCACCTTGACGTTCGCGCGGGCGGCTGCTAGAATCAAGGCGGCTAGCCCCTGCGCTTTCAGGGCGTAACAAGGACGTGTACGAGGGGGTTAGAGAGATGATGAAAAAAGCGAAGAGGACCGCGAGCAAGGGCTTCACGCTCATCGAGCTGATGATCGTGGTTGCCATCATTGGTATATTGGCGGCTATCGCCATTCCCAAGTTCGCGGAACTCATCCGTAAGTCGAACGAGGGCGCCACGAAGGGCAACCTCGGTGCGGTCCGCAGCGCGTTGTCCATCTACTACGGGGACTTGGAAGGCAAGTACCCGGTGGACACGCTCGGCTCGCTGACGGCTAGCGCGAAGTACCTGTCGGCGATTCCGAACGCCAACACGCCGAACTACCACAGCAGCACGAGTGGCGTCACTGCGATAAGCTCGAATACGGCCACGAACTTCTCGGCAGAGGCGGGTGGTTGGGCGTACGTGAACAACAACGCGTCGACCGACTGGGGCACGTTGGTCGTCGACTGCACGCACACGGACACCAAGGGCAATCTCTGGACGACGTACTGATCCTGGAGCTCTGGTGACAGGAGCCCTCTCCGGCCACGGTCGGGGAGGGCTCCTCGTTTTGTAGCCGCTTAGTGGGATTCGACATGGAGACGATCATCGCCTTCCTTGCCGGCATGTGCTGGGGCAGCTTCCTGAACGTCGCGGTTTACCGCCTGCAGCGAGACGAGTCGCTGGTCCGCCCGCGCTCGCGATGCCCGCGCTGCCGCAAAACCATCGCCTGGTATGACAATATCCCGGTCGTCAGTTTCCTGTTACTGAGAGGCCGGTGCCGGAACTGCCGCTCGACGATCTCGTGGCGCTATCCGCTGGTCGAGCTGACGACTGGGGCGCTCACGGCCGGGCTGTACGCGCGGTGGGGGGATAATCCGGCGTGGCTCGCGGCGGCGGTGCTGGCGGCCGGGGCGCTGCTCGTGCTGGCGTTGATCGACATCGACACCTTCTACATCCCCGACGTCTGCTCGGTGGGTCTGGTGGGGCTCGGCCTCGCGGCGGCCTTCGTCAACCCGCACATGGGCGGGGGGCCGTTGCGCCGCGTCGCCGAGGCCCTGCTCGGCGCCGGCGTGGGCTTCGGCTTCGCTTATTCGACGGCGCTGGCCGGGGAATGGTGGTTCGGCAAGGAAGCCCTGGGCGGCGGAGACGTCAAGCTCCTGGCCGGGGTCGGCGCGCTGCTAACCTGGCAAGGGGCGGTCAGCACGATGCTGTTCGGCTGTTTCGCCGGCGCGCTTTACGGGGGAAGCCTGCTCTTACGCGGGCGTATACGGCGCAGGGACCCGATCCCTTTCGGGCCGTTCCTTAGCTTGGGGGCCCTGGTCAACCTCTTCGTTTTGGTCACCCCGCTGGATCTCGCGCTGTCGATGGACAGGTTTGTCGGCCGCCTGCTCGGCCCATGAGGCGGGGACGCATCGGAGCCGCAGCTGCCTGGCTCGCCGGAGGCGCGCTTATTTTCGCGCTCCTTTCCGCGGGCGTCGAGCGCCTGCCCCTGTACTCGGATGAGGCCGCGACGATGGTCAACGCCTGGAGCTTAAGTCAGAGTGGAAGGGATGAGTACGGCGTTCGCCATCCCCTCTACTTTCGGTCCTTTGGGGACGATAAGGCCCCGCTCTTCATCTATGCGAATGCGGCGGTGCTGAAGGCTTGGCCGTTCGCCGATATTCCGAGGGAGCTTGGGAGGCTCGTGGGAGCCGCGCTTTGCGCGCTCGGCTTCTGCCTCGCCGGGGCGGCGGCCGTCGGGCTGGCCGGTATGCCGTCGGCGTGGGGGCTCCTGCCGGCCATGCTTTTCGCGCTGAACCCGGCTTCATTTCATCTTTCCCGCTATGCGATAGAGGTTGCCGCGCTGACCCCGCTTTTCCTAGGAGCCTATCTTCTCTGCGCGGCGAGCGACCGGTGGGGCGGGGTCGGTTTATGGCTCGGGGCCGCGCCTTATGCCGCGCATCTCTTCAAGGTTCTTTCTCCGTTGATCGCGCTGTTCGAGGGGCTGCAGCTTTGGAGGGGACGTCGTCTCTCGGAACTGCGGCGCCTGGCGCTCGTCTATCTCCTTTGTTCGATTCCGCTGGGCTTTCAACTCGCGTCTGGAGAGGGTCTCGGGCGCGCGGCGCAGGTGGGCACGTCCGCTTCACCCGTCGGCTTGGCGGCTCGGTATCCCGTGCACTTCTCTCCAGGCTTCCTGCTCCTGAGAGGGGACTCCAATCCGCGCCATTCCCCGGGCGGAGCGGGCCTCGTCGCGGTCGCTCTCTTCGCGCTCGCCGCTTGGGGACTTGCCGCGCCCGCGCGCTTGGCGCCCGGCCCCTGGGCTGCCCGCCTTGCTTTCCTGCTTCTGGCGTCGCCGCTACCCAGCGCGATCACGCGGGAAAGCGTTCCGCACGCGACGCGAGCGTACGTTCTGGGGTTGTGCCTGGTCTTTACCTCCGGCTTGGCCGCCCTGCGCTTAGTACGCGAGCGACGGTGCGGGGCCTTGGCTCTCATCGCGACGGTGCTGCTGATCCAAGATGCCATCTTCCTTCGCCGATACCTCCAAGTGTATCCGCGAGAGTCCGCCGTGGCCTGGATGGACGGATTTCAACCTTGGCGCAAGCCTGGAGGAGAGGTCGCTTTAAACAACCTGTTGCGCCATCCGGAGCTCCTCGGATCGATCAACGGCCCCACCGAGTTGCTGCGATGGGAGGCGCTGCGCCTCGGCCGTGCGCGGCTGCGCCCGTGACCGGAGTACCCCGCCTGACATCCCCGCCTGGCTCATCGAGCCGGCTTTCCGGGCTTCGTCCCGAGGCCCTCAAGCTCGCGCGACCTTGACGCGCAGGCCGATCGAGCCGAGCACGTCGGCGACCGCCTCGCAGCGCTCGCGCGGGCCCTCGTAAACGACGGCCTGGCCGCGCGTGTGGACCTCCCAGGAGAGTGTCCGCGCGCGGCTCAACGTGCAGCGGATCGCCTTGACGAGCTGCCGCTCCACCTCGTCGAAGGTATGGCAGTCGCAGTTGAGCAGAAGGGTCCGCCAAGCCGAGTCTCCGCCGGTCTCGGAGGGCTCGCGGCGCAGCGAGGGCACCGCCAGCGCGCGCGGGCTCACGACTCGAGCTCCTCCAGCGTCGCTCCGGTCGGATCGAGAATGAGATAGACGTGCCGCGTCCCGGCGGCGCGGGACGCCTGGCGTCCCTTGTACGCGGCGTCGACCGCGAGGTCCAAGCTCTCGAAGTCCCCGACCAAGACGGCCGTCGTCTCCTCCAGGCGCGCGACGCGGAACGTGCGCGGCTCCATCGGATGCCGCCGGTACAACTCCCGTATCGGAGGCGGTATCTCACGCCGTCCATAGGTCTTCAATACTCCGACCAAGATCAGGCCGCATAGAAGCGGCAGGACGAGATAGTAGAGGATCAGGAGGAGCACGCGCGACAATCTACCACCTTCGGCCTCGCGTAGGCAACGGCGCTTGACTTGACGGAGCACCGTGCGTATCTTAAGTATAGGCCCCTTCCGAAACGCTCTCCCAATTCCGGGCTCATCCGCTACGCCGGGGTGTGGAGGTTCATATGGCGTACGATCCGTCATCCAAAGCCGCGGCGACGGCTCGAAGGCTCTCGTGGGCGGCCGCGGCGTGGTGCGTGCTGGTCGGCGCGTCGACGCTGCTGGGCCGCTTGATCGGGGGAGGAAGATTCGAGACCTCCTTCCCCTTCATCGGGGCTCTCAGCCCCAATTTAGCCGGCGCGTTCATGTTTCTCGGGGCGGGACTGGGGCTGCTCCGCGCCCGGCCCGTTCCCTGGGCCAGGCGCGCGGGAGAAGCCTGCGCGGTCGCGGCGGCCTTGATCGGCCTGGCATCTCTCGCGGAGGAAGCCTTCGGCCCCAGGCTGGGGCTCGAGGGCCTTCTGATGCGGCTGCCGTCGGCCGTCTCAGGCCGGCCCCCGGGACGCATGGAGCCGCTCTCCGCGTTGAGTTGCGTGCTGTCGGGGCTGAGCCTGCTGGGGCTCAGGCGCGGCGGACGGAGCGCCGACCTTCCCGCCGCGGCCGCGTTCTCGATCGCCTTCGTGTCGGCGCTGGGCTACACGTACGGGTCCACGTTGTCCTTCGAACTCACGCGCTACGCGCGCTTGTCGGCGCAGGACGAGGTGACGTTCCTGGCGCTGGGGGCGGGCCTGCTTTGCGCGAACATGGAGCGCGGCGTCCTCAGGGCTTTCGCCCTCGACACCAGCGGCAGCCTGCTCGCGCGGGGCCTCTTGCCCGCGATAGGCATCGTGCCGGTTCTCGGCTGGATCGAGCTGGCCGGGTCGCGCGCGGGCCTGTACGGCCGAAGCTTCGGCCTGGCGGCGTTCGTGCTGTGCGTCATCGCCGCCCTCGCGGGCCTCGCGTTCGGCGCCTGGCGGGGGCTGGCCCAGGCCGACCAGAGGCGCCACACCGACGAGCGCGAGCTCAGGCGCCTGGCGATGATCGTGGACTCGTGCCAGGACCCCATCGTGAGCGTGGGCTTGGACGGCGTGATCGTCACTTGGAACCCGTCGGCCGAGAGGCTGTTCGGCTACGAGGCCGAGGAGGCGGTCGGGCGGTCGATGGCCCGGCTCTCTCCCCCGGAGGATGAGAACGGGCTGAAGGAGTTGCTCGCGAGGGTCGCGCGCGGCGAGAGGATCGACAAGCTCGAGAAGACGTGCTTGACCAAGGACGGCCGAAGGATCGACGTGGTGGGCACCCTCACGCCGCTGCGCGACGGCGAAGGCAGGATCATCGGGGCCTCCTGCCTCGCGCGCGACGTCACCGATCTCAAGCGCGTCGAGCGCCTGAAGGTGGAGATCGAGGAGCGCCGCCACGTCGACGCGCTGAAGGAGCAGTTCCTCGGGGTGGTCTCGCACGAGCTGCGCACGCCGATCGTCGTGGTCCAGACCGCGCTGTTCAACCTGCGCGAGAAGTACGCGGGGGCCTTGAACGGCGGCCAGGCGCGCCTCGTCGAGATGGCGTACGCGAACGCGGAGCGGTTGACGCGCATGGTCGAGAGCCTGCTGGACCTCTCGCGGCTGGAGGCCGGCAAGATGGAGGTCAACCGCGTCCGCCTCGACCTGCGCGCGCTGCTGCGCGAGCTGGTGCGCGGGGTGCCGCTGGCGGCGTCCAAGCGGAACGTGACCGTCGAGTTGGACCTGCCGCGCGGCTTGCCTGAGATCGAGGCCGACCCGGACCTGCTGTCGCGCGTCGTCGGCAACCTGCTCGACAACGCGGTGCGCTTCGCGCGCTCCCGGGTCTCGGTGAAGGTGCGCGAGGCCGGTCCGCCGGACGCGCCGGGCCTGCGGTTCAGCGTGGTCGACGACGGAGCCGGCATACCGGCGGAGGCCCAGGGGGGGCTATTCAACAAATTCTACCAGGTGAGCCGCCCCTCGGGGACGCGCGGCTACAAGGGCAGCGGCCTGGGCCTGGCGATATGCCGAGAGATCGTCGCGCTGCACCGCGGCAGGATATGGGTGGAGAGCCAGAAGGGGGAGGGGACCAGCTTCCACTTTGTGCTCCCGGGAAACGTCGAGCCGCCGGGGCATCGCCCGAGGCTCAAGATCCTCGTGGTCGACGACGAGCAGGAGCTGCTGGAGCTGCTGTCGATGCGCTTCAAGAGCGGCGACATGGCCGTCGAGACGGCTATGGACGGCCTTTCCGGCATCGAGAAGGCCAAGGCCTTCCATCCGGACGTCGTGGTCGTGGACCTCGTGATGCCTAACATGGACGGCTGGGAGGTCTGCCGCCGCCTGCACGAGGACCCCCAGACGCGCGCGCTGCCCATCGTCATCATCACCGCCGCGCGGCAGCCCGACTGCGAGTCGCTCGCGCGCTCCATCGGCGCGAAGCGGGTGATACTGAAGCCGTTCGACAACCGGCGGCTACTCGACGCGATCAGGGAGGCGGCGGGAAACGGCGGGGCGGCCGGGTGCAGCCCGGGCTAGTTGCCCTTGGCCTTGCGGACTTCGTCGATCAGGGCGGGCAGAATCTCGTAGAGGTCGCCCTCGACCGAGAAGTCGGCGAGGGACATCAGGGGAGCGGAAGGATCGCTGTTCACCGCGACGATGACGTCCGAGCGGTTCATTCCGGCCAGATGCTGGACCTGGCCCGAGATGCCGACGGCGATGTAGAGGCGCGGCTTCACCGTCCGTCCGGTGAGGCCCACCTGGTGGCGGTACGGGATCCAGCCCAGGTCCACCGCGCGTCGCGAGGCTCCGACGGCGCCGCCGACGGCCTTCGCGAGGTCCTCGATAAGCTTGAAGCCCTCGGGCTTGCCGAGCCCGTAGCCTCCCGCGACGATGATCTCGGCCTGGCCGATGTCGATCGTCTGCGAGACCTCGGGCTCGAAGCCCGTCAGCTTGGTCTTGGCGCCCCAGGCGGCGGGATCGGCCTCGACGCGCACCGCCTGGGCTTTCGTTCCGTTGCGGTTCTCGGGGCGCGGGAACGTCCCCGGCCGGACGGTCGCGAACGCGGTCCGTCCCGGCGCGAAGGAGATCGGCGCCACGAAGGAGCCGCCGCAGCAGGGCCGAAGCGCCGCGATCTTTCCCGAGGCTTTGTCCTCGACCTTGAGCTCGGCGACCTCTCCCGCCAGCGGCGCGCCGGACAGCGCGGCGGCGCGCGCCGCGAGGGAGCGCCCGGCGGTCGTCGCCGGGATCAGCACCAAGGCCGGCTTCTCCTTGGCGACCAGCTCGGCGAGGGCCCGCGCGTGCAGCTCATCGACGAATCCGGCGAAAAGGGGATGCTCGATGACGTAGGTCGTCGCGGCGCCCCAGGTGCCGAGACCCTCCGCCAACGGAGAGACCTGGTCGCCGATCAGCACCGCCGCGGCCGGGACGCCCAACTCGTCGGCGAGGCGTCGCCCCGCGCCGAGCAGCTCGTACAGGCTGGGCTGCAGCTTGCCGTGAAGGATGTCGCCGACGCAGAGAACCCCGGGCATCAGAGCAGCCTCAGCTCCTTGAGCTTCGCGACCAGGTTCCGCGCCTTCTCGCCGCCGCTCGCGCCCTCGATCTTGACCCCGCCCTGCCGGCTCGGGGGCGGGACCAACGCGCCCCATTTAAGGCCGCTGCCGGCCGGGCCGACCTTGGAGGCGTCGACGCCGAGGTCGGCCGCGGTCCAGGCTTGAAAGACGGCCTTCTTCGCGGCCATCTTGTTCTTCAGCGAGGGCAGACGCGGCTCGTTGATCTCCTTGACCACGCTGACGGTCGCCGGAAGCGCGACCTCGAGCACGTCGGTGCCGTCCTCCATCATCCTGTGGACGACGGCCCGGCCCGGGGCGATCTCGGGAATCTTTCTCACGAAGCATACGCTCGGCATGCCGGACAACGCCGCGACCTGGGCGCCGACCTGCCCGGTGTCGGAGTCGTTGGTCTGCTTGCCGAACAGCACCAGGTCGACCGGCCCCTTCAGCGCGGAGATCTTGGCGAGGGCGCGGCTCAGCACGTGAGCCGTCGCGAGCGTGTCGGAGCCGTCGAAAGAGGGATCGCTGGCCAGGTAGCCGTCGTTAGCGCCGCGGCTGATCGCGTCCCGCAGCACGTCCTCGGCTTTCTTCGAGCCGACGGAGAGCGCGGAGACGACCGCCTTCCCGTCCAGCCGCTCGCGCAGGCGAACGCCCTCCTCGACGGCATACTCGTCGAAGGGATTCATCGCCGCCTGGTCGCCGGAGACCTGCACCGCGCCCTTTTGGGGGTCGAACTGCGCGTTTGTCGACGAGGCGGTCTGCTTGACGCAGACGACGATGTGGAGCGAGTCTCCGATCATGCGAGGCCATTC
Source organism: uncultured Elusimicrobia bacterium (assembly GCA_964566245.1). GTDB lineage: Bacteria > Elusimicrobiota > Elusimicrobia > CAZMIB01 > CAZMIB01 > CAZMIB01. The sequence goes on from CAZMIB010000036.1 coordinate 16,499, forward strand.
TAATATATCGCCGGAAGCAAAGTCTATCCCGCTGCGGCGTCGCCGAATATAGTACTGTCCGGGCATGAAACTTCTCGCTGCGGTCGCGATGCTGGCGGCGTGGGCGGGCGCGGTGTTTCCGGGCAACGACGCGTTTCGGGCGCGCTTGCTCGCGGAGGGGCAGCGCATGGAGCTGAGCTCTCCCGGCGTGCTGATCGTCGCTGAAAAAGGATATTTATCGCCGGACGAGATGATCCGCCTCTCCTCCGACCTCCGGGAGGCGTGGGGCGGAATTCCGGCGTTCATCGGCCGCGCCCCCGCCGTCTCCGGTCGCGTGACCTTGTACGCCTACGGTCCCGCCGGCCCCATCTCGGAGTCGGACGTTCCGGGCGAGCGGCCCGGCGAGACGGGCCTGATGCTGAAATTGGTCAAGGAAGGCCTCTCCCCGTTGTTCCACGAGGCGACGCATCTTCTGGCCGGGTCGTCGGACTCCCAATCCCTGTCGGAGGGCCTGGCGTGCGTGGTCCAGGATCATTTCCGTCCGGGGCGCGCCAACGCCTTCGTGCCGCAAGGCGCCGATCCGGACGCGCTGGCGCGGGAGGCCGTCGCCCGCTATCCGCGGCGCTTCCTAGAGACGATCGGGGCGCCCGGCTACCGCGGCTTTTCATCGACGGGGGTGCGGTACGCCTTCTACTACGCGTCGTGGTCGTTCGCGCGTTTCCTGATCGGAACCCGAGGGAAGGCCGCCTTTCTTAAAGTCTACGACGCCAGCGGCTCGGAGGAGGCTTACGCCGCGGCTTATGGGACGAGCCTGGAGCGGCTCAGGCAGGAGTGGCGGGACTACTTGGGGCGGCCTCGGCCTTCGGGCTCCGGCGCCGCCGCTTCCTAGTTTTTCGCCGGGGCGTAATCGTCGCGCTCGAAGCGCTCGAGGAAGGCGACGACGTGCTCCACCATCGCCTCGACCACGACCTTGCCTTTCTCGACGGTCGCGAGCGTCGGGTCGCCCCAAGCGCCGGTCGGCGAGTAGGTCCCTGCCCCGTTCGGGTCGCGGGTCAGCCCGCCGGGCCCTCCGGGATGGTAATCCTTGCGCGCGAGGCCCATGCGCACGATCTCGGGCGCCATATACAGCATCATCGAGGTCTCGATCTCGTCGGCGTGGGTCCCGCCCTCCGATTCGCGCACCGACTGTTCGGCCTCGCCGTGGGCCTCGCTCAGGACGGTGTACTCGAGCATGACGCCTTCGGCCGCCAGCGCCTCGCGCGCCGGCTTGAGCGAGCGCGCGGTGCTGATTCCGGTGTTCAGCACGTAGAATTTCCTCGCGCCGTGGCGCGCGAGCGAGCGGCAGATCTCGACGACGACGTCCCGTCCCGTCTCCATGGAAAGGCTGACCGAGCCCGGGTACTCGAGGAAGGCGGGGTAGTAGCCGTAGGCGAGGGTCGGGAGCATGAGCACGGGCCGGCGCTCGGCGACGCGGCGCGCGAGATACTCCGCCATGACCCAGTCGTTATTGAGCGGCAGATGGAAGCCGTGCTCCTTCGTCCGCGCGCCGAGAGGCAGCACGACCACCTTCAACTCGCGCAGCGCGCGCTCGGCCTCCGGCCAGGTCATCGTCTCGAGTAGGCGTCCCGTCATAAGGATAGCGCCCTCAGGAACGCCGCGGCCAGCTCGGCCGGCGGGCGGCGCAGAATGGTCTCGTTCACCGACAGCACGTAGCCTCGCCGCGCGGCGTCGCGGCTCCGCAGGGCCACGCCTTGACGCATAAGGCGGGCGCGCAGCTCGGGACCCGCGCGCAGGATCGCGACGTTGGTGCCGTGCGCGGGAAGCTCGACGTCCGCGCCCCGGCGCTTAAGCTCCGCGAACAGACGCTCCCCGCGGGCCAGCGCCGCAGCGAGCCGCCGCTCGAGGCCGTCCACGCGCTCCAAGGCCAGCCCGGCGAGCAAAGTCGACTCGGCCAGGCACCCGCCGAAGCGCCGCCGCTCCGCGGCCAGCCCCTCGATGAGCCGCCGCGGGCCGGCCAGCACGGCCCCGGCCGGAGTGCCGAAGCACTTGTAGAGCGAGACGTAGACGGTATCGAACAGCGCGGCGACGCGCCGGACGGGGACGCCCCGCGCCGCGGCCGCGACGAACAGCCGCGCGCCGTCGAGGTGCAGGCCGATGCTCCTGGCGCGGCAGAAGCGGGAGATCGCGGAGAGCTCCTCGAGCGGGGCCGCCTGGCCGAGGCAGCGCCGCACCGGCCATTCGACCGAGACCGCCGCGAGAGGCCGCGCCACCTTGCCCTCCCCGGAACGCGCGGCGGCGGAACGCAGCTCCTCTACGGTGAACCAGGCGCGGCCCGGAGCGAGCGGCACCAAGGTCATCCCCGCCAGCGAGGCGGCCGCGTCGCCGCAGTCGTTGTAGAGGTGCGAGGTCTCCTGGACGGCGACGCGCCCGCGGCCGGCGCCCATAGCCCGCGTCGCGAGCAGGTTCGCGAGCGTCCCGGTCGGCATGAAGAGCGCGGCCTGTTTGCCGAGGCGCGCGGCGAGCGCGCGCTCGAGCCGCTCGACCGTGCCCCCGGCGCCGTAGTAGTCGGGGTTCAGCGTTCCGCGCGCGGCGAGGCGCGCGAGCCGGGCCGCCTGCTCGGCCGGGGTCGGATCGGGGCCGTCGCCTATGAAGCTGACTTTTCTGTCGATGGGGGCGGGGGAGCGGAAAAAACTGGCGGAGAGGAAGGGATTCGAACCCTTGAGGGCGGTTAAACCCTACACGATTTCCAGTCGTGCGCCTTCGACCACTCGGCCACCTCTCCAATGGTCGGGGGGATTATACTAATTCGCCGAGCCGGATTGCCGGGGCCGCGTCGAAAAGCTAAAAAAGGGCGATGGGTCTTCCTATCCCTCCGCTTCCATCTCGAACGAAACTGCCGGCGTTGGCCGCGGCCGTGTTCTGCGTCGCGGTCGGCGTCTATCTCAACGGCCTTGAGGGCGGCTTCGTCTACGACGACGTCCAGATCGTCGTCGAGAATCCGGCTGCGCGCGGCCAAGTTTCACCGGCGACCGTTTTCGGCTCGGCCTATTGGCGGCACGGCTTGCCGACGGCCTCCGCGCCTCGTCCGGGAGGCCTATACCGGCCCCTGGCCGTCTTGAGTTACGTTGCCAACTGGCGCCTGGGCGCGAACTCGCCGCTGCCGTTTCATGCGGTTAATATCCTGCTGCATGCCGTCGTCTCGGCGTTGCTGTTGCTTCTGTTCGCAAGGCTCGGCTTCTCGTTCGATGCCGCGGCCCTCGGGGCGGCGGCGTTCGCCGTTTTGCCGATCCACGCGGAAGCCGTGAGCTGGACGGTGGGACGCGCGGAGCTCTTGGGGGCTTTTTTCATCGTCGCTGCTTGGAACCTCATGCATGAGACGGCGGGCTGGGGACGGTTGACGTGCGGCCTCGCGTGCTACGCGCTCGCGCTGTTGAGCAAGGAGTCCGCCGCGCCTTTTCCGGCGGCCTGGGTCTTGGGCGAGCTCTTCACCCGATGGGCAAGCGCCGCGGAGGTGGCGCGCCGGCGCGGGGCCGCGTGGCTCGCCGCCTTCGGCGTTCTCCTGGTCTATCTGGAGTGGCGGGCGTTGATCCTGGGCTCGGCGCTCGTGGTCGGCTTGCCCTATTTCACGTCTCAACGGCCCCTGATCGTCGCCCTGACGATGTCGAAATTCCTGCTGCGAGGGTGGCTCGCGCCGATGGCCGTGGGGCTAGGACAGTGCGCGGACTACTCCCGCCCGGTATTCCCCGACGCCGGCGTCGGCGATCTTGTCGCTTGGGCGGGGCTCGCGTTCGCCTGCGCCGCGGCGATAGGGTCCTTGATCGTCTTTCAGAGGCGGAGACCTGCCTGGGCCTTCGCCGTGCTTGTATTTTTCTGCTTCGCGGCGCCTCTGTCGAACCTGCTGGTTCCCATGGAGATCATCGGCGCGGAACGAATCATGTATCTTCCCTCCGTCGGTTTTTGCATGCTCGCGGCCGCCGCCTGGGACGGCCGTCGCCGCGGCGGCGCGTCTGGGCGCGGGTTTTGGTTGCTCCCCGCGGCCGGCCTGGCATGGTGGTCGTTTCAAACCATCGCGCGCAACCGGGTGTGGCGGGAGTAGGCGAGCCCGTATGCCTCCATGAACTTTTGTGGCCCCTTCAACCCGCGGCCTCTGAACCGCCCCCGGCCTCGCGCAGATCGAGCGGGGGGG
>CAZMIB010000037.1:0-20656 GCA_964566245.1 uncultured Elusimicrobia bacterium
TCGTGTCGTCCGGGGAGCTGGCGCGGGACGCCTTCGAGAAGCTCCGGCCGCAGGCCGAGCGCTGGGGGCTCAAGTGGCGCGCGGAGGTCGCGGACGGGCTGCCGCCGGTCGAGGGGGACGGCCACCGGCTGAGCCGCGTCTTCAAAAGCCTGCTCGGGCACGCGCTCAAGTTCTCGCCGCAGGACGGGGACGTGTTGTTGAAGGTCGCTCCCGAGGCCGGCGCCGTCCGCGCGGAGGTGAGCTTCCGTCCGTTGGAGGCGCACACGGACGATCCCGTCCGCCTGTTCGACCGCTTCTATCCGGTCCCGCGGGAGAGGCGGGTGGCCCGGACCGCGGGCATCGGGCTCAACGTCGCGAAGGAGATCGTCGGCCGCTTGGGCGGGACGCTGGCGTTCGAGCGCGCCGAGGGGCGCAGCCGCTTCGTGCTGACGCTGCCGGGACGCGGGGGGGCGCGGTGACGACGGTGCTGGTCGTCGAGGACGACGCGCTGCTGGCCGAGTCGCTGAGGGCCCTGCTGGAGTCCGGGGGCCACCGCGCCTTGGTCGCGCGCGACGGCCCGTCCGGGATCGAGCTCGCGCGAAGCGAGAAGCCGGCCGTCGTGGTGCTCGACGCGATGCTTCCCGGGGTCTCCGGCTTCGAGGTCTGCCGGCTGCTGCGCGCCGACGCCGGCCTGCGCGGCCTGCGCGTGCTGATGCTGACCGCGCTCGACGGGCTCGGCGACATGGACCGCGCGTTCGCGGCCGGCGTCGACGACTTCGCGCCGAAGCCGCTCGACGGCCCCACGTTCCTGGACAAGGTCGCGCGTCTGCTGGGGCCCGCGCGCGGCCAGGGCTGACGGCATGTCCAAGATACTGCTCGTCGAGGACGACCTCCTGATCGCGAACGCGATGCGCCTGACGCTCGAGTCGTGGTCGTACGCCTGCTTCCACGCCCCGACCGGCGCGACCGGCCTGGCCCTCGCGGAGCGCGAGCGCCCGGAGCTGGTGCTGCTCGATCTCCTTTTGCCCGACATCGACGGCTTCGAGGTTTGCCGCCGCCTGCGCGCGAACCCGGCCACCGCCCGCGCGCGCGTGCTGGCGGTGACCTCTCTGGCCACCTTGGCCGAGATCGAGCGCGCCTACGCGTGCGGCGCCGACGACTACCTGATCAAGCCCTTCGAGAACGAGCGGCTGCGCCTGAAGATCCAGAAGCTGCTGTCGCCCGGGACATGACCGCGCGCGGTCCGTCCCCGCGGGCGGCGTACGGGGCGCTGATGACGGCGTTCGGGCCCCGGGGCTGGTGGCCGGTCTCGGGCCGACGCGGCGGCCCGCCGGCGTACCATCCGGGCCGCTTCCCGCGCCTGACCGAGGCGCAGCGCTTCGAGATCGCGGCCGGGGCGATCCTGACCCAAAATACGAGCTGGTCCAACGTCGCGAAGGCCTTGGAGGGCCTGCGCGGCGCCGGAGCTCTCGAGCCGCGCCGCCTGGCCCGCATGCCCGCGACGCGCCTCGAGGCGCTCGTCCGGCCGTCCGGTTATTTCCGGCAGAAGGCCCTGAAGCTCAAGCGCTTCTCCGAGGCGGCGCTCGCGCGCGGCGGCCTCGGGACCTGGCTCGCGGGGCCTCTCGAGCGGACGAGAGGGGAACTGCTCGAGGTCTGGGGCGTCGGCCCCGAGACGGCGGACTCGATCCTGCTCTACGCGGGCGGGCGCCCCGTCTTCGTCGTCGACGCGTACACCACCCGCGCCGGCCGGCGGCTGGGCCTGCCGATCGGCGAGAGCTACGAGGCGACCCGCGCCTACTTCGAGGCCGGCCTGCCGCGCTCGGCGCGGCTCTACCAGGAGTTCCACGCGCTGTGGGTCGAGCTCGGCAAGCGCCACTGCGGCGCCACGCCGCAATGCCCCGGCTGCCCGCTCGAGCGGAACTGCGCCTACGCCAAGCGCAGCCCCTCACCCACCCTTCGGGCACCCTCTCCCACAGGTGGGAGAGGGCCGCTTAATGAGAACTCCCTCGCCCGCTTGCGGGAGAGGGCGGGGTGAGGGGTACTATGCGTTCCCTATCGTTGTTCGCCGTTCTCCTCCTAAGCCTGCCCTCTCCGGCTCGCGCCGTTTTTTACGCGGCGGCGGGGAAGATCGAGATCACGCCGGACGTCCGCAAGCACAAGGCTTTGCTGGCGGGCTTCGGGGCGACCGGGCGGCCGATCAAGGCGATCCACGATCCGCTCTACGCGCGCGGGATCGTCGTCTCGGACGGCACGCGCACCTACGGCTTCATCGCGGTCGAGGTTCTCGGGCTGTACCGCGAGGAGATCGAGGCGATACGCCGCCAAGCCCTGGAGAACCCGGCGCGCGAGAGCCTGCTCGTCGCGGCGACGCACACCCACTCGGGACCCGACACGATCGGCCTGTGGGGCCCCTATCTCGGGGTGTTCGGCGTCGACCACGTCTATCAAGCCTACCTGCGGGAGCGCGTCGCCGCGCTGTACAAGGACCTCAAGTCGCGGCTTCAGGAGGCGGAGATCGTGGCCGCGACCAAGGAGCTCGATCCTCACGGCCTCGTGCGCGACGTCCGTGATCCGCGGATCATCGACGCCGAACTGCGGGTGCTTCATTTCCGATCGCGGTCCAAGGGCAAGGCCCCGATCGGCACCCTCGTGAACTGGTCCTGCCACGCCGAGACTCTCGGCGACGGGAACCGCTCGCTCTCGGCGGACTTTCCGGGCGAGATGTGCGCGAATCTCGAAAAGGACATGGGGACCTGCGCTTTTTTCCCGGGTGCGATCGGCGGCCTGATGACGCCGGACAAGCATTCCGACACCGTGGCCGACGAGTACCGCGAGTCACGGCGCATCGGCCTCGCGCTGGCCGGGCACGTCCGCGCGCTGGCGAAAAAGGGGGCGGTCGTGCGCCCGGACGCGATACGCCAGGCGACGCGGACCGTCCGCGTGCCGATCGAGAACCCGCGCTATCTGCTGTTCCTGCCGAAGCTGATGTTCGGCCACAAGGTCTACGCGCCCGAGGGAGGCGAGATGGGCCGGTTCGCCGCGCACTGGTACCGCCTGCGGCAGCTCGTCTGGCCGCATGGCCCGGAGGACCTGCCGTTCACCGAGACCGAGGTCTCCTCGATACGCCTCGGCCCGATACAGATTTTCGCCGAGCCGGGCGAGCTTTTCCCCGAGCTGTACCTCGGCGGCTACGACGGCCGCTACAGCTACGGGACCCCGATCATCACCCCGGACAACCGGAACCCGCCCGACCTCTCGAAGGCGCCGAAGGGGCCGTACCTGCGGGACTTCATGACCGGCCGCTACAAGCTGATTTTCGGCCTCGCGAACGACATGGTCGGCTACATCGTCCCGGCCTACGACTTCAAGTCCGCCGGGGGGCGCTTCATGCTTCCGCGCCTGCCGGGGCACCACTACGAGGAGACCAACTCGATAGGCAAGGAGTCGTCGGCGCGCATCGTCGAGGCCGCGCGCGAGGTCCTGGAGGATAAATGAGAGCCGACGTCGAGAAAGCCGAGCAGGCGCTGGAGGAAGGACGCTTCGGCCGCGCCTTGACGTTGCTGCGCGGCCGTCCCGCGCCGCATGAGCGGCCGCGGGCGCTTTACCTTCAAGCCGAGGCTTTGCGCGGCCAGGGTTATTTCAAGGCGTCGGCGCCGCTTTACGCGCGGCTGCTCGCGGGACTCTCGCCGTACGAGGACCCGGTCCTCTATCTCGACGCGAGCCTGGCCCTGTGCGGCGTCCTGCACAGCCTGGGCCGGATCGCGGAGTCGAGACGGGCGCTGGAGCGCGGCGAGGCCGCGCGCCGGCGGCTCGGGCTGTCCGGCTACGAGCGGGCGTTCCGCTTGGAGCGCGTGATGCTGGACCGCGCGGCCGGGCGCTACCTTCCGGCGATCGCGGGCTTGAAGCGGGAGCTGCGCTTCGCCGCGGACGACGCCGAGCGGGGCTACCTGTGGTGGGCCATGGGCGGAGCGCTGCGCTTCAGCGGCTCGCTGGCGGACTCGGAAGGCGCCTTCAAGGAGTCGTTGTCGCGCTACCGCGCGGCGAAGGACGAGCTCGGGGCCGCCTACGCGCTGTGCGGGCTGGGGGGAATCAGCCGCGTGCGCGGCAAGCTCCCGGCCGCGGCGGTTTTCTACGCCCGGGCCGCGGCCTTCTTCGAACGCAACGAGGACCGCTTCGGAGCGGCGTACGGGCAGTGCGGACTCTCGAACGTCCTGCGCCAACTGGGGCAATGGAAAGAGGCCGAGGCGGGCTACCGCCGCGCCTACGCGTTGTATGACGGTCTCGGCGACGCGGTGGACCTGGCCTACGTGGACTGGGGCCTGGGCGGCGTGCTCGAGAAGACCGGACGGCCGCGCGAGGCGCTGAGCAGCTACCGCCGCGGACTCGGGCGCTTCCAGGCCTACGGCGAGACGCGGGGCGTCGTGCTGAGCCTGCTGTCCTTGGCGCGGCTCAGCCATTTGCTGGGGAAAAGCGCGGAAGGCGAAAAGCTCTTCGACAAGGCGGTCGCCCTGTCGCGCCGCGCCGGCATGCGCGCGCATCTGGAAAGCTTTATTTGAGAGATTGAGAAACGGACATTCGAACCACAGGGTGCGCGGAGTACGCGGAGAACGGATAGGCGGCGTTATTCACTCCGCGCCCTCTGTGGTTGGATCGCTTTTTTAAGTAGTTATTCGAGCGGAACATCCAGTACGTCGTATTTCTTCCATCCGTCCAAGTCGAAGTGCCACCATTCGGTCGCTAGGCCGGTGAAGCCGTGGCGGGTCATCAGCGCCTCGAGAAGCTCCTTGTTCTTCCTCGCCGCGGGCGAGGCCCCGGCGTAGTCGCGGTGGGCGCGCTCGGAGAAGTCGTCGTAGCCGGAGGGCATTTCCAGCTCTTTCCCCGAGGCGTCGGCCAGGGTCAGGTCGACGGCCGCCCCGCGGTTGTGCCGCGAGCCCTTGGCCGGGTTCGCGACGTAGCGCTCGTCCGGGACGAGCGTCCAGAAGCGCTTTTGCACCGAGAGCGGGCGGTAGCAGTCGAACACGCGCAGCCGGTAGCCGAGGCGCTCCGCGTCCCGCGCGGCCTCGGCCAGCCTCTCGGCGGCAGGCCGGCGCAGCAGGCAGCGCGCGGCCGGGTAGACCTTTTGATGCGTGAAGTTGTCGGTCGTCGCGTAGCGTATGTCGAGAATGAGCGCCGGGTGGACCTTCGTCGCGTCGACGAGGGGCGCCGAGGCGCAACCGCAGATGGAGAGGAGCGCCGCTCCGAAAGCTAGGCGCCGCACCGCTTCAGTATGGCGCCCCATTCGGCCGGCTCGACGGGCTGCACCGACAGGCGCCCGCGCTTGATCAGGACCATGTTCTTGAGCGGGGGCGTCGCCTTGATTTCGTCCAGCGGGAGCGGTTTAGGGAAGGTCTTGAGATATCGAACCTTGACCCACGACCAGCGCGGCGCGTCCGGGGGGGAGTCCGGGTCGTAGTGGCCGTTCTTGGGGTCGAACTGGGTCGGGTCGGGCGCGGCCTCCTCGACGATCTCCATCAGCCCGACGATCGACGGCGGCTCGGCGTTGGAGTGGTAGAACAGCGCGCGGTCGCCCTTCTTCATCGCGCGCAGGAAGTTGCGCGCCTGGTAGTTGCGCACACCGTCCCAGCCCGCGGTCCCGGCGCGCTTCAGGTCGTCGATCGAGAAGACGTGCGGCTCCGACTTCATCAGCCAGTAGGCCATCCCGTCGATTCTATCGGGAAGGCGCGGCCGGCGTCAAATCATCGTCCGGTGAACGAGGACCAGAGATTCGACATGGTGACCTTGCTCATCATGCCGCTCCAGAACGACGGGTCCTGAAGCTGATCCGCCGTGGGGGCGAAGCGTTGCTTCGGGGTGTAGCCCAGGCCCGCCAAGAAGGCGGCCGGGTCTTCCTCGCCGGTCAAAACGGGCCGGAGGCGGGCGTGGCCTCCCGGGGCCTGGAGGCCTCCCTGAAGCAGGGCTCCCGCCGGGTTCGACGCGAGCGCTTTATGGATCGCGGCAACCGCTTGGTCCGCCTCGGAGGCCGAGAGCTGGGGCAAGCTCACCATCGAGTTGCCCGCCGATTCGGCGCGAGCGGCCTTGCGCGGGGCGGCGTCTTCCGTCTCCTCCTCGGCCAGCACGGCCTGCTTCGACCGGCGGGAAGCGAAGTCGACGCTTTTCGCTCTCGCGACGCGCGCGGGCGTGGCCTTCGCCGCGATGGTCTCGGAGATTTCATCCTCGTCGTTCTCCTGCTTCGCCGCGGCGCGCGCTCGGCCCGCGCTCCAGTCGGACGTCGTCGCCGCGGGACGGGCGACGGGGGCGCGCGAGGGGCGGACCGACGCGTAGGCGCCGGTATCCTCGTCCTCGTTGTAGCTCGCGGTCCGCGCCGCGACGCGGGTCTGAACCCGCGCCGGGGCCGCCGCGGGGACGCTCGCGACGACGCTCGAACGGCTCGTCTGGTCGGCCAGGCGCATCTGATGATGGGCCTCGAAGTACTTGTCCCAGTACGCGGCCGTCGCCACGTCCCTCTCGGAGCTCAGGGGAGGAATGAGGCGCTTCTTGGCCATCTCCGGATCCAGAAGGGTCAGTATCTGCCCGACCGGCCGCCGCGCGCGCAGGGCCTGCTCGAGCTGGGGCTGACGCGCCTTCAACTGCTTGAGATCGTTCAGGTCGACCTTGCCGGCGAGCGCGGCCTTGTAACCCTCGCGCTGCGCGTGGAACAGCATGTTCTCCACGGTCGGAAGGTTCAGCTTGCGCTGCATGACCGGCTTGTCGCTCTGATCGCGCGGCGGATCGCCGAGCTTATAGAGGAAGCGCTTGACGCCCGTGACCAGCTTCTTGGGCTTGTCGGGCATCTGCGGCAAGCCGTTGGCCTGCGCGTCTCGCGCGCGGGACTTTCGACCGGACGGGGACGGCGGAGCCGAGCCGTCGAGCGAGGCGTAGCGCCGGGCGCGGGCCAGACGCTTTTGTTCGCGGTCGAGGCGCCTTTGTTCCTTGCGCGAGAGCGGGGCGGACGGATCGCGCGCCTGCTTGAGCCGGCTCGCGTCCAGCCTGGCTTGCTTCTTCGCCGCGTCCTGCTGGGCCTTGTAAGCCTTGCCGCTGAGGGCGGCCTGGTCCTTGTTCTTGGGCCCGTTTCGGCCCAAATAGGAGGTCGACTGGCCCTGTCTGCCGCTCGGCGCGGCGCGTTCCTTGATCTGCTTCTCCAAAGCATCCAGCTCGGAGACTTGGCCTTGCACCTGCCGGGCCATCGCGGGCCGGGCCTTGTTCAGGTCTTGCCAGGCCTGATAGACCTGGACGAGCTGGCCGTGGAGACCGGCGGCCGCCTGGGCCTTGGAAGGGTCGGAAAGCGCTTGTTCAAGCTGCTGCTTCAAGACGGGAACCTGCTGCTTGATGACCTGATACGGCTTCCACCAGGCGTCCCGCTTGGCCGCGGCCGATTGGCTGCACGACGTATCGTCGGAGGCGCATTCCTGCGCGAGCGCCGGCGACGCGATAAAGAGGAGAGCGACGAGAATCTTTTTCATCACCTACAGGTTAACCGGATTTAGTAAGGCGAACGGGAAGGCGAGGTAAAGGAGGGGTAAAAAGGGGAAGGCTTTAAAGCTTGAAGTCGTGTCCGAGGTAGAACTTCCTGGCCTCGGCGTTGTGCAGCAGCTCCTGGGAGGTGCCTTGGTAGAGGATCTGGCCGTCGTAGATGAGGTAGGCGCGGCCGATGATCGGCAAGGTTTCGCGGACGTTGTGGTCGGTGATCAGCACGCCCAGGCCCTTTTCCTTGAGCCTGAAGATCATGTTCTTCAGCTCCGAGACGGTGATCGGATCGATGCCGACGAAGGGTTCGTCGAGCAACAGTATCCTCGGCTCGAGGATCATCGCGCGCGCCACCTCGAGGCGGCGCTTCTCGCCTCCGGAGAGCGTCCAGGCCTTTTGGCGCCGGAGGCTCCATAGACCGAACTCCTCGAGCAGCTCCTTGACCCGCCGCTGCTGCTCCAGTCGCGAGGGGGTGGTCCGTTCCAGGACCGCGCGCAGGTTCTCCTCCACGCTGAGGCCGCGGAAGACGGTCGGCTCCTGGGCCAGGTAGCCCAGCCCGCGCCGCGCGCGCGCGTGCATCGGCAAAGCCGTAACGTCGTGGCCGTCGAGGCGTATGCTGCCCCCGTCCGGCTCGACGAAGCCGACAAGACTGTAGAAGGTGGTGGTCTTGCCCGCGCCGTTGGGTCCCAAGAGGCCCACGATCTCGCCCGAGCCGACCGTGAGGCTGACCCCTTTGACGACCGTCCGCTGCCCGTAGGATTTGACCAGCGACTCGGCGGAGAGTTTCATACGCGCTTTTTGGGGACGAGCCAGCCGCGGACGTCGCCGTGGGCCCGCAGAGTTCCCGCGCCCTCGGCCATGATTTTCTCGGCTTGCAGCGCGCCGGTCCAGGACGGCAGCTCGGCCTCGACCACCGGCGGCCCTTCCTTCAGGCGCAGGGTCCGAGGCTCGACGTCCAGCAGCGCGACGCCGGCCTTGGCGCGGAACGTCTGGGCGGGCTCCCGGCCCGCGAGCCGCACGTCCCCGCGGAAGGTCGCCCGGCGCGCCTTGTCGTCCCAGGCGGCCTCGGCCGCGTCGCCGTCCAGCGAGCGGTCGAGCGCCCCGCGCCAGTTGAAGGAGACCCTGTCTTTCGCGGTCAACCGGCCCTGACCCGAGGGCTCGTCGAAGAACGCGGCGTCGCCGCGCGTCTCGAGCGTCCCGTCGGCGTCGGTCCGGCGCCCGAAGACGTTCCCGCGGGCCTTCCAGGTCCGCGCCTGCCGGTCCCAAAACGCCCAGTCGGAGCGCAGGTCGAGGCCTCCGCCCTTGTAGCGGACGTCGCCGGTGAACTCCTCGCTGGACGGATTCTTGCGTATGATCCAATCGCGGCTGCTGATCGCCGCGCCCGCCAGGGGCCGCCGCCGCTCGGCGGCGCGGGCGGGGGATGCGCAGGCAAGAAGGACAAGGGCGATGGCGCTAGGCCCCCTCACCCCGGCCCTCTCCCCGCTCCCGCGGGGAGAGGGAGTTCCTAAAAAGGAGCCCTCTCCCCTGGGGAGAGGGTCCCCGAAGGGGGGGTGAGGGGCGTTCGTCTTTTCCTCAACCCTTGCCATGGAGGATCGTGCGCTGGTGCTTGATGCGCATCTCGGAGAGGTCGGGGTTCGCTTCCATGCCGTCGCCGACGATCAGGGCCTCGGGCGTCCTCAACCTCACCGGGACGTCGGCCACGATCTTTTTCGCGCGGGAATCGTAGCGCAGGCGCTCGGTCCAGAGCGTGCTGCCCTCGGCGAGGGAGCGCGCGACGACGGCGCTCGACAGCAGGACGTCCCTCGTCTCGGTGTCGAGCACGCCCCGCCTGGACTCGACGGTCGAGGAGCGGGCGCCGTCGTTGTAGAACTCGATACGGGGCTCGCCCAGGCGCGCGGTCCGGGCCGTCTCCTGCAGCGCCGCGCGGTCGGCCTTCAAGGTCCAGACGACCCGGCCCCCCGCGGTCTCGGCCATCTGGAAGCCCTCCATCTCCTGGACGGGCTGCAACTCCACGGCCGACGGCCGGGCGCAGGCCGCGAGCGCGGCCAAGGCGGCCGCCGCGGCCGTCCTAGGCCAAGCCGGCATCGAGGAGGTCCTTTTCGTCGAGCACGCCCAGCGGGCGCCGCGTTTTGGGATCGAGGACCGGCAAGTTGTCGACGCCGTGCCGCTGAAGGAGCTTGGCCGCCTCGAAGGCGGGCTGCTCGGGATGCGCGCAGACCGGGTTCTGCGTCATGACCTCGCGCAGCCGGCGGCTCAGCAGGCGCGGGTCGCGCTGCAGGCCGCGGCGCAGGTCGCCGTCGGTGAAAAACCCGACCAGGCGTCCCTTGGCGTCGACGACGCAGGTCGAGCCGAGGCGCGTGCGCGTCATCACGGCCAGGGCCTGCTTGACGGTCTTGTCGGCGCCGATCGTCGGCTGCTCGCCGTCGGAATGCATGAGATCCTTGACGCGCAGGTTCAGCCGGCGTCCGAGCGAGCCGGCCGGGTGCAGCCGCGCGAAGTCCTCGGCCTTGAAGCGTTTCAGGCGCATCAGGACCATCGCGAGCGCGTCGCCGACGGCCAGCATCGCGGTCGTCGAGGCGGTCGGGGTGATGTTGTACGGGCAGGCCTCGCGTTCCACCGGCACGTGGATCAGCTTGTCGGCCTCGCGCGCGAGCGGGCTGGCCGCCTTGCCGGTCATGGCGACGATCTTCAGGCCCTTCGAGCGGATGAACGGCAGCAGCCGCTTGATCTCCTCGGTGCGGCCGGAGTAGGAAAGGGCGAGTATGACGTCGCCCTCGGCGAGCATCCCCAGGTCTCCGTGCAGGCTCTCGACCGGATGCAGGAACAGGGCCGGGGTCCCGGTCGAGGCCAAGGTCGCGGCCAGCTTGCGGCCGATCAGCCCCGACTTGCCGATGCCGATCACGGCCACGCGTCCCGTGCGGCCGGCCAGGAGGCGCGCGGCTTCCTCGAGGCCGCGGCCCAGGCGCGCCGCCGCGCGGCTCACCGCCCGGGCCTCGACGCGCAGCACCTCGCGGGCGTGCCTCAGCAGCCCGCGCGAGCGCTCAGGGGGCATCGGCCTTGTCCGGGTGCAGCCACGGGGTCATCTCCGGCGGGATTTGCCGGATGTTGTACGGCGGCGGCAGTCGATGGAGCGCGGCGCGCGTGATCAGGAAAAAGGCGAGCAGCGCCGCCCAGATGCCGCCCAAGGTCCGGGCGTGCCACTTCCAATCCGGGAACCAGGAGGGGGGCAAGGTGAGGTCCAGGCCGCACTTCTTGCAGGCCCGGGCGGTCTCCTTGTTGTCCTGCCCGCAGTTGAGGCATTTCATGATTTCACCACCTTGTCCAAAGCCTTCAGTTGCGACAGCATCTTGGGGACGTCGGCCAAAGCCAGGGAGTTGGGGCCGTCCGAGAGGGCCTTGTTCGGGTTCGGGTGGGTCTCGAAGAACACGCCCGCGAGGCCGACCGCGACCGCCGAGCGCGCGAGCACCGGCGCGAACTCGCGCTGGCCGCCGGTCGCGTGCCCTAGGGCTCCCGGGAGCTGGACCGAGTGCGTGCAGTCGAACACCACCGGGTAGCCGTAAAGCTTCATGATCTCGAGGCCGCGCATGTCGACCACGAGGTTGTTGTAGCCGAAGCTCGTCCCGCGCTCGGTCACGACGATCTTCGTGTTGCCGGTGGACTCGACCTTCTCGATCGCGTTCTTGACGTCCCACGGCGCCATGAACTGGCCTTTCTTGATGTTGACGACCTTGCCGCTGCGCCCGCACTCGAGCAGCAGGTCGGTTTGGCGGCACAGGAAGGCGGGAATCTGCAGGATGTCGGCGGCGTCGGCGGCGGCCTCGACCTGGGAGGTCTCGTGCACGTCGGTCAGCAGAGGGACCTTGAGCTGGCGCTTGACGTCCTTGAGCACCGCCAGCCCCTCGGCGACTCCCATGCCGCGGTAGCTCTTGAGCGAGCTGCGGTTCGCCTTGTCGTACGAGCACTTCAGCACGAAGCCGAGCCCGGCCTTGTGCGCCGCGTCCTTGAGCGTCTTGCCGACCTTGAACAGCAGCTCCGGCGACTCCAGGCAGCACAGCCCCCCGATCGCGACCAGGGGCTTTTGATTGCCGATCGACAGGCCGTCGAGCTTGAGCGTCTTCATGGTCAATTAGCCTTGCGCTTGAGCGCCGCGCCGACGAAGTCCCGGAACAGCGGGTGCGGCCGCATCGGGCGCGAGCGGAACTCGGGGTGGAACTGAACCGCGAGATACCACGGGTGGCCCTTGAGCTCGACGATCTCGGCGAGGCCCCGCGGGGGGTTCTTGCCGGTGATCTCGAGGCCGGCGTCGATGACCTGCTTCTCGAACTTGGGGTTCAGCTCGTAGCGGTGGCGGTGGCGCTCCTCGACCGCGTCCGCGCCGTACGCCCGCTGCGCGAGGCTGCCCTTCTTGAGCTCGCAGGGATAGATTCCGAGGCGCATCGTTCCGCCTTTTTCCTGGACTTTTTTCTGCTCGGGCAGCATGTCGATGACCGGGTACTTCGTCTTGGGGTCGAACTCGGTGGAGTGCGCGCCTCCGAGCTTGACCAGGCTGCGCGCGACCTCGATCACCGCGCACTGCATGCCGAGGCAGATGCCGAAGAACGGAACGCCGTTTTCGCGCGCGAAGCGCGTGACCTTGATCTTGCCCTCGATGCCGCGGTCCCCGAAGCCGCCGGGGACCAGGATGCCGTCGACCTCGGACAGCGCCTTCTCGATGCCGCGGTCCTCGACGTCGAGGAACTGGATATTGACCCGCGCGTCGTGGAACAGCCCCGCGTGGATCAGGGACTCGTTGATCGACTTGTAGGCGTCCTTGAGCTCGGTGTACTTGCCGGCGACCGCGATCACCGTCTCGCGGCTGGGGTGGCGCAGGTGGTCCGCCAGGGCCTGCCAGTCGACCATGTCCTTGGTCTGGCTGCGCATGCGCAGGACCATCAGCACCTGTTCGTCCAGGGCCTGGCGCTCGAAGACGATCGGCACCTCGTAGATCGACGGGACGTCCGGGGCCTCGATCACGGCCTCCCGCGGGACCGAGCAGAACAACGCGATCTTGGACTTCAGCTCGGGCGGGAGCGGGCGGTCGGTGCGGCAGACGATGATGTCGGGGTCGATGCCGATCTCGCGCAGCTTGCCGACCGAGTGCTGGGTCGGCTTGGTCTTCAGCTCGTCGGAGCTCTTGATGTACGGGATCAAGGTCACGTGGATGTACATCACCGAGTCGCGCTCGAGGTCCTTGTCCCAGCGCATCTGCCGCGCGGCCTCGAGGAACGGGAGGCTCTCGATGTCGCCGACCGTGCCGCCGATCTCGACGATCACGATGTCGGCGCCCTTCGAGACGGCCTTGAAGCGCGACTTGATCTCGTCGGTGATGTGCGGGATCACCTGCACGGTGGCCCCGAGGAACTCCCCGCGGCGCTCCTTGCCGATCACCGACTCGTAGATCTGCCCCGCGGTGACGTTGTTCGCGCGGGTCATGTCGGTGTCGAGGAAGCGCTCGTAGTGGCCGAGGTCGAGGTCGGTCTCGGCCCCGTCGTCGGTCACGAACACCTCGCCGTGCTGGTACGGGTTCATCGTGCCCGGGTCCACGTTGATGTACGGGTCGCACTTCATCATCGTGACCTTCAGGCCCCGCGACTTCAGCAGCCGCCCCAAGGACGCCGCGGTGATCCCCTTGCCCAGCGAGCTGACGACGCCGCCCGTCACGAAGATGAATCTGGCCATCAGGCGTCCCCCCGTGTCATTTATGATCCGATCGCCGCCCCTTCAAAACGCGCTCCGCCTTCTTGATGTCCGACGGTACGTCGATCGCGACGGTCTCGCCCGGAACCTCCGCGACCAAGATGCGCATGCCGTTCTCCAGCGCGCGCAGCTGCTCCAGGCGCTCGAGCTTCTCCAGGCGGCTGGGCGGCAGGCGCACGAAGCGGTCCATCGCCTGCCGCCGGAACGCGTAGATCCCGATATGCTGCAGGCAGGCCGAGCCGTGCCCGTTGGACGAGACCGGCTCGAAATGGGGGATCGCGCTGCGCGAGAAATAGAGGGCCGCGCGCCGCGCTCCGGTCACGACCTTGACCACGTTCGGATCCTTCAGCCGCTTGTGGTCGTGGATCGGGAAGGCCGCGGTCGCGATGTCCGAGGCGCGGTCGGCCTTCAGGAGCTGGACGACGCGCCTCAAGGTCTCCGGGGCCATAAGCGGCTCGTCGCCCTGCAGGTTCACGATCCAGCGCGCGGTCGAGCGTCGCGCGACCAGGTGCGCGCGGTCGGTGCCCGAGGCCAGGTCGGCCGGGGTCATCACCGCGTGCGCGCCGAAGGACCGAGCCGCCTCGGCGACGCGCTTGTCCTCGGTCGCGATCACGACCGGGCCGACGCGGGCGCGCCGCGCCGCCTCGTGCACCCACCACAGCACCGGCTTGCCCATCAGCGGGGCCAGCACCTTGCCGGGAAAACGGGTCGAGCCGAACCGAGCGGGAATGACTACCAGAGCGTTCACTTAAGCGCCTCCCTGAGCTCCTCGGGCGAGACGGTCGCGGTGCCGAGCTTGCCGACCACGATCCCGGCCGCGGTATTCGCGATGCGCGCGGCATCGGGCAACGGCGCCCCGGCGGCCAGCGCGAGCGACAGCACCGAGATCACGGTGTCCCCGGCCCCGGTCACGTCGAACACCTCGCGCGCGACGGTCGGTATGTGCCGCACCGAGTGGTCCAGGACCAAGGTCATGCCGCGCTCGCCGCGCGTGACCAGCACCGAGGCCGCGCGCAGCGCGCGCAGGATGCGGACGCCGAGCTCCTCGACCGAGCGGTCGTCCTCGCGGACCGGGACGTGCATGCCCTGCGAGGCCTCGAGGAGGTTCGGCGTGATGCAGGTGACGCCGCGGTAGCGGCGGAAGTGCTCGACCTTGGGGTCGACCGTGACCGGGATGCCGCGCCGGCGCGCGAGGCGTATCGCGGCCGCGAGCACGCGGGGGCTCACGACTCCCTTGCCGTAGTCGGACAACACCAGGCAGTCGGCCTCGACGATCGCCGCCTCGAGGGCCGCGAGTTGGCGCTCGACGAGCGCCGCGTGGATCGGATGCGTCGACTCGCGGTCGAAGCGCACGACCTGCTGGTGCTCGGCGACCACGCGGACCTTCTCGGTGGTCGGCCGCTCGCTGTCGATAAGAATGGCCGAGGTATCGACCCCGCGCGCCTGCAGGTCCCCGAGCAGGCGGTTGCCCGCGTCGTCCAGCCCCAGCACGCTGAGGATCTTGACCCGGGCCTTCAGGCTCGCGATGTTGTTCGCGACGTTGCCCGCCCCACCGGGAAGGGTGCTCTCCTGGTTGACCCGGACGACCGGAACCGGGGCCTCCGGGGAGATGCGGCTGACCTTGCCGCGTATGAAGCGGTCCAGCATGAGATCCCCGAGGACGAGCACGCGCTGGCGGGGAAAAAGGTCGACGTAGCGGGCAATCTTCCGTTCAGAACGCACGGGCACGCCCGATTATAACATTTGGACCCGACCCGGTGTCATACTTTGAATAATTGAATAATGAAACGGTGTCATACTTTGCCTTTTGACTTTTGGCCGGGGCCCCCGGCGTTAGGCGACGGCGCGGGGGCCCAATCCGCGAGCCCCGGTTCAGGGCATGACGTCGTGGCCGCGCTGGCTGAAATGGCGGTCGAACGCGAACGCCGACGTCAGGCCCAGGCGCTCCATCACCGCGAAGCTGACCGCGTCCGCGAAAGAATAGGTCTTGTCGCTGGACGCGCGCAGTATCTCCAGGGCTCGCCGCTCGTCCCGGCTCCCGGCGCGGACGAGCTCGAACAGCGGCTCCTCGAGCACGCGCTCCACGTACTCCAGCGCGAGCCGGGGCGTCCGGCAAAAATACGCGTGAAGCTCCGACAGTACGTAGTTCGTCAGCACGAAACGCGTCGGAGGGCCGTCGAGCGCCGACTCGAGACGGCTCAGCGCCGCCGCGTGATTCTCGTCGTCGCCGGCCTTCAGCGCGATCAGCGCGCTGGTGTCGATGAATATCCGTCTCACCGGCGGCGGTACACGTAGTCGTCGTGGGCCGAGGAGCCGTCGCGCCGCCCCGTTCTCGCGCCCGCCTTGAAGAACGCGAGCAGGCCGCTCCGCTTGGCGCGCTTTTCCACGGGCCGCGCCGCGGCGGGGGCGGGCAGCGCCAGGTACTGCGCCAACGCCTCCCGCACGAGTATGGAGTAGCCCCGTAGGCCGCGCTTTCCGGCCAAGGCCAGCAGCGCTCCGCGCTGTTCGTCGCTCAGTTCGATAGTTGTCCGCATAAGAGTATTCTAATGCTCGAATGCCCCTGCCGCAAGGGCGATGAGCCCTACCTCACCCTAGGTCCAATGCCGGGCGGCGCGTGGGCCTTCGGGCCCCCGGCGTTGGACGGGGGGAGGTTAGACTATGGAGACGGGGGAGCCCGGGAGGCCGCATGGCGCCTGGGAGACGATCGACTTTCGCGTTCCGCCGGAACAGCCTTTCCATGGGCGCGCTGGTCGTCGCCGCGGCGACGGCCTTCGCCGGTCCCGGCGTCGAGGCGGCGCGGTCCTCGCCGGAGCTGGGCGCGGCGTCCGTCATCAGCCAACCTCCGCCGATTTTGGCCCGGATCGACGGCGTGCTGGCGCAATCGCCCGAGGCCGGCTTGGCGGGTTTGCTCCGCGAAGCGCGCGTGGAGCCGGGACAGGCCCTCTCCGAGCAGGCCGCGGCCGCGCGGGTCGTGCTGACCATGCTCGTCGATCCGGAGCGCATACCGCTCGCGCGGGCCCAGCTTCGGGTCTCGGAAGACCTGCGTCCCGAGTTGGAGCGGCGGCTGGACAGCCTGGCGGTCAAGGCGCTTGAAATCTCGGGGCTCAAGGGCCGTCGGTCGGCGGTCGCCGGCTTGCTGGAGCAGGCCCACGGCGAGGTTGCCGGCTTCGTCGCCGCCGGCCGCTTCGACGACGCGCTGTCCGGCCTCGAGAAATGGTTCGACAGCCGCAAACCGGCGGGGGCCGCGGTGCTCGTCGGCGACGCCAAGGGCCTGGGTTCGCTCCCGATCGCTGCGGAAAAGGCCGCGCTCGCGGCGGCGGAGGCCGGCGGCTCCGCGCGGGGTTTGAAAAAGCGCCTGGGCGACGCGGTCCGGATCATCAAACGCTCGCGGGCTTACGTCGAGTCGGGGAGAACCGCGGAGTTACGCGGGGCGCTGGACGGGCTCGCGGCCGACATCGAGCGTCACAAATACGAGCCCGAGGTGAAAGCCCTGGCGCTCAAGGACGTCGACCTAAGGGAGGCTCTCTCCCAGGCCCAGGCGCGCCTTGCCGCCCTTCCGTCGGGCGAGCGCCAGGCTTTCAAGTCGGCCGTCGAGGTCCTCAAGAACCGCCACGTTCTGCTCAAGATGGGTCGCGCGCAAGAGGTGGAGCGGGCGTTGGAGGAGGTTAAGCTCCGCGTCGACGGGCTCGATCGGAGGCTGGAGCTGGAGGAGGTCCCGTCTCCCGGGGGCGAGCTGGGGGATTACTTCGAGAAGGTGCTGCCTGCGGTCCGCTCGCCGCAGCCGACGGGGAGCCTTCGGCTTGACGCAGCCATCGATCTCGCTCGGGGCCACGTCCGCTCGCGCGCTGGGACTTCATCCACGCGCGTGTGGCAAGCATTCTATTATATCATCGCCTCGGCAACGCCGATTGAGAAGGCCGTGTCCGCGCCGAAGGCCTTGGCGCTTCTGGACGAGTTGGCGCCGAGGCGCGGCTTTGATGACATGCGACTCGCGAGGTTCGGTGCCGCGTTCGGGGCGGCGTTTTGGCTGCCGGTGTCGGTTGGAAGCGTGCTCTTTGCCCTAGCAACATCGCAGCCCCTGTTGCCTGTCCTTCTTCTCTTCTCAGCTTGGACTATAAACGCCACGTTCGTTTATTTGAGTCTCGAGGCCGCAGGCGTTTTGCCCGATTGGGCGAAGACGATCGACGTACTTAAACTACGGGCCCGATACGTTCAGGCCAACGCGGCCTTGAAGGCCGGTCAGGCGGACTACGTGGCGCGCTATCGTCTGCACGCCGAGGCCGAGTCGGTGAAGCAAGGCCTTTTGGCGGACTATCGAAGCGAGGCCGCGCGTTTGGCCGAGGCGGAAAGCCGGTTGCTCGCGGGCTCAGGCGCGAGCCCCGTGACGGCCCTCCAAGCTCCGACGAAGGAGCAAACCTTCGAGGCGGGGCTCGCCCGCATGCTGGCCTACCCGGAGCCGGTGCGCGGCCGGGCGCTGGAGCTTTTGCGCCGGCGCATCGTCCTGGACGCCGCCCAGGCCGCGAAGAATCAGGAGTCCGGAGCTTTCGACGAGCTGGCCGAGCATGCGGCCTTGCTCGCCCATGCCATCCCGCACCGCGCCTGGAAGGACCTCAAGCCGGCCTTATTGTCGCAGGTCGACGCCTGGACGAAGGCCGCCGGCGTCGACGCCCCCGGCTTGGTCGAGGAGCTAGGTTCGCGATTGGAAACCAGTAGAGCGCTGGGCGCCGTTCCTGAGGTCCCACGCCTCGCGGCCCCTTACCCTAACCCTCTCCCCTAGGAAGAGGGCGCCTTCGTTTGTCGTGCACATTATCGGTCCGTTTAGGACCTGGGCCTCGGGGGACGGCGGGTGCCCCCGGAACAAAACCCGTGAAACGCCCGAGGCTCCGCACGAGGGCGTTTCTGCGGAGCGAGCGATCTCTGAGCGCGAGCGCGTTTTGTGGAGCGGGGCAGCCGGCGGCCGCCGGGGCCGAGGTCCCTACGAGGGGCCGTTTTTCAACTATTCAAAGTCTGACACCCGGTCAGGGGGTGTGGATTTTTTCCAGCTCGGCGCGGATGTGGCCGAAGATGACGTCGACGTGGACCTGGACGGGCATGCGGCGCTCGTCGGCGGTCAGCCACACCTCGAGGCGCTTGCCCTTCTGGATGAACAGGCCCTCGCCGCGCAGGTAGGGCTCGACCAGGAAGCAGTCGAAGCGCCCGGCGGGAACGCGTATCTTCTCGCGGCGGTTCACCTTCACGACCAGCGGCCAGTTGTCCTTCGTGTTCACGTCCACGGTGTACTCGCGGCCCACCTCGAGGTCCTGCGTGCGGATGTAGTACAGGCTCGACAGGATGTCCTGCACCTCGCCCGGCAAAAGGCCGTCCTCCAGGCTCGCCTCGCCCTTCTTGTTGCGGGTCTTCGCGAGATAGCTCCGCTCCGGCACGTCGTACAGCACCCACTCGTCGCGGTAGAACCCGCCCTCGCGCAGCTGCTTCGAAAAGCCCAGCGACGTCAGGCTCTTCGCGTCCACGTACGACTCGTAGCGGTCGCGTACCTTGTAGAACGTGTCCGCGAAGCCGTTCGAGTTCGCGTCCGAGCGCACTCGGTAGGCGAGCTTCCCGTCCATCCGCACCACCTCGGTCGACTCCAGGTAGGCGGTCCCCAGGCTCATCACGCCCCACTTCACGTTGAACTCCAGCTTCTCGGGGAACCACGGCACCCGCTTGATGTCCGCGGGCGGGGGGACGACGGATTGGGCCATCGCGGTCGGGGCGTCCAGCGCGATCAGACGCGGGGCCGGGAAGCGCGGGGCCACGCCCGGCATCGAGGCCAGGAAAAACAGCAGCTCCATCACCATCGGTATACCTGCTTCAGGCGCAGCAGCGCCGAGACCAGAAGGAAACCCGCGGCCGTCAGGTGCTCGCGATTGGAGAGCGCCCGGGCCGCGTCGAAGCGCGTCGAGGCCAGCGCCGCGGCCAGGCTCCCGCGCGCGGGGACCAACGCCGGGACGCGGTCGCGGTAGGCGGCGAACTCCGGCGCGCCCGCGGTCAGCTCGCTCTCCTCGCGGCGTATCTTCTCGCCGTAGACGCCCGCGAAGGCGCCCCCCAGGGCGAGCCAGACCAGCAGCGAACTCGCGGGATGCGCCGCGCCCGTGGCGGCGACGCAGGCCCCCAGGGCCATCAGGCCCGAGCCGGCGTCCAACGGGTGGCGCAGCGTCCAGTCAGGCCCGTCGGTCACGAGTCGTCCTCCTTTCTCGAGCTGGCCGGCGGCCCACAGCCTCAGGGCCGCCCCGGCGAGGCCGAGGGCGAATCCGGACGCGAACAGCGGGGCCGAGCGGGGCTTCGAAAGGACGAACAGCAGGACGCCGAGGGCTCCCATGAAGCGTACCCTGTATCGCATCACCTTTTCAATATCCATCGCGCCGCCTCGAGCAGGTTCCGGCACGTGGCGTCGGGCTTCAGCTCGCCGCCGTGCTTGGAGATTTGGTCCCGGCCGTGGCCGGTCAGAAGATGGACGGTCGCCAGTCCGACCCGCCGCCCCAGGTCCACGTCCGCGCGCTTGTCGCCGACGATGAACGAGCCTCGAAAGTCCAGGCCGAGATCCCGCGCGGCGCGGCGCGCCAAGGTCGGCTGGGGCTTGCGGCAGCGGCAGCGGTCGTCCGGTCCGTGGGGGCAGTAGTAGATGCCGTCCAGCGAGACTCTCTCGCGGGCCAGCAGGGCCTTCAGCCGCGCGTGCACGCGCCCGAGCGTCCGCTCGGTCAGGAAGCCGCGCGCGATCCCGGACTGGTTCGACACCACGACCAGCGCGTAGCCGGCGGCCTGCAGGCGGCGCAGGGCCTCGAACGCGCCGCGGTAGAAGCGCACCTCGGAGGGCTTGGACAGGTAAAAGCCGGGACGGTCGTGGAT
This sequence comes from uncultured Elusimicrobia bacterium, assembly GCA_964566245.1. Lineage (GTDB taxonomy): Bacteria > Elusimicrobiota > Elusimicrobia > CAZMIB01 > CAZMIB01 > CAZMIB01. The sequence continues at coordinate 20,104 of CAZMIB010000037.1, forward strand.
CAACGTCCCGTCGCGGTCCAGGAAGACGACCTTCCGTTTGCGCTTACTCATGCTCGACTCTCGCGTTCGCGCCGTCGGCCCAGGCCCAGACGAAGAGCATCAGCATCCAGGTCATCGCCGACTGGAACGCGCTTTCGGTCAGGCACAGGACGACCAAGGCGCATGACGCGGCGAACGCCCATAGGGCCGGCGCGCCCGGGCGCGCGCGGAACGCCCGTCCGGGGACGGCGATCATCGTCCCGAGCACGAGCAGCAGCGCGGCGAACCCGACGAGGCCGCGCTCCGCGAGGTAGTGGAGGTACTGGTTATGCGCGTCGCCCCAGCTTTCCTGGAGCTCGACCGGGACCGGGTGATACGTCGGGAAGAGCAGCCGGAAGTTGTTCGGCCCGGCGCCCAGCCATGGATGGTCCTTGAAGATCGCGACGGCCGTTTTCCACAGCTCGACGCGGCCCTGATTCACCGGATGGCTCGGCTGGGCGAGGCTGGAGGCCCTCAGCCAAAGGGCCCGCCCGAACGGATGGTCCTGATCGTGATGTTCGGCCTGGACGGGCCG